>DATDGN010000159.1:0-29575 GCA_036522095.1 Candidatus Cybelea sp.
GTGAGTGAGATCGGCTTCGGCCTCTGGACGACCTCGACCGGTTGGTGGGGCGACAAGAGCGACGACGAGGCCGTCGCCATGCTGCGCGCCGCCTACGATCGCGGCATCACGCTGTACGACGCTGCGGACACCTATGGCAACGGCCGCAGCGAGGAGCAGCTGGCCGCCGCCTTCGGCGACCGCCGCGACCGCGTCGTGTACGCGACCAAGTTCGGTTACGACTTCTCCAAGAGCGACGCGGAGCGGCGCGGACAGTCGGAGCTGCCGCACGACTTCTCGCCGGCGTTCGTTCGCAAGGCCCTCGAGGCGTCGCTGCGGCGCCTGGGCACCGACTACGTCGACATCTATCAGATGCACAACGCCCGCATGGCGCAGATCGAGGACGACGCGCTGTGGAATCTGCTCGAGTCGTTCAAACGCGAGGGCAAGGTCCGCATGTACGGCGTCGCGCTCGGCCCCGCGATCGGCTGGCTCTACGAGGGCGTCGACGCGGTGCGAACGCGCAACGTCGCGAGCCTGCAGATCATCTGGAACATCCTCGAGCAGTATCCCGGCAACGAGCAAATCGCGGCCGCAAAAGAATCCAACGCCGACACCGGCTACATGATTCGCGTCCCGCACTCGAGCGGGATGCTCGAGGGCCACTATACCGCCGACACCACGTTTCCGAAGGGCGACCATCGCCGGCACCGGCCGCGCGAGTGGCTCGTCAACGGCATCGAAAAGGTCGCGCAGCTGCGTTTCCTCGAGCGGTCCGGCCGGACGCTGGGGCAGGCCGCGATCGCGTGGCTCCTCGCCGAGCCGCGCGTGATGAGCGTGCTGCCGAACATCTACGATCGCGAGCAGCTCGAAGAGTTCGCCGCCGCACCGGACGCGCCGCCGCTGGAACCGGAGGAGCTCGCCCGTATCGACGCGCTCTACGAAACGAACTTCGGAATAGACGAGCCGCCGATGGCGTTCAAGGGGACGATGACGCGGGAGGCGGCGCTGCGATGAAAATGGAGCACGTATCCACGCCCCACGCGCCCGCGCCGATCGGGGCGTACAGCCAGGCGATCGTGGTCGGCAACGAGCTCTACTGCAGCGGTCAAATTCCGCTCGACCCGCAGACCGGCAAGCTGGTCGACGGCGACATGGCCGCGCAGACGGAACGGGCCCTAGAGAATCTCTGCTCGATCCTGTGCGCCGCGGGCTACGAGTGCGCCAACGTCGTGAAGACCACGATCTACCTGCTCGACATGCGCGATTTCGGCGCGGTCAACACGGTCTACGAGCGCTACTTCGGAATGACCAAGCCGGCGCGCTCGACGGTCGCCGTCGCGGCGCTGCCGATGGACGCGCGCGTCGAAATCGACTGCATCGCCCGAGATTAACACGCACGCCCGGCAGAGCGTAGACCATCGGTGACTTCGGCCGCCAGCTCAGCTTCGGGGAGGCATCGCCCATGACACAGTTAAGTCGCTTCGCGTTCAGCATCGGCGCCGCTACGGCGTTGCTCACAGGCTGCGGTGGATCACGATCATCTTTCGAGCCGCCTGGAACGGCGCCAGCCAACGCGATAAGGTCTCACGCAGGACGGGGCCGGGCGTCGATTGCGGTGGGTGCCTTCGCCCGCAGTCTCCTGTACGTCAATCTCAATTCGGTCGAAGTCTATTGGTATCCGCGCCTCAAGGCGCTTGGTTCACTAGGGGTGGCCGGCTATCTCTGTTCAGACAGATTCGGCCACGTCTTCGTGGCCACTCAGCCGGGTATGGGCGAAGTGTGGGTTTATAATCACGGGACAAGCCAACCCTTTGCGATCCTGCACGATCCTAGCGTAGTTGGCGGCTGTTCTGTCGACCCAAGCACCGAAAACGTGGCCGATGCCGGATATATTCCGGGCTCGGTAACGATCTGGCCGTATAGTCGTAGGCGCGGGTGGGGGCTGGCCCAGGACTACACGATTCCAAACATGGGCGTGAGCCGCTATTGTGCCTACGACCCCCAAGGCAATCTTTTTATCGACGGACTGAAGAATAGCGGCCCATTCGGCCTCGAAGAATTGCCGAAAGGAAGCTCCACATTCATCACGATTACCCTAGATCAAAAAATCGGCGACCCAGGTTCGCTGCAATGGACCGGTAAGTATCTCGTAGTTGAAGACGCGACCAACCTTTACGAGGGTCCCGCCGTCATCTACCGGTTTGTGATTAGTGGAAGGTCGGGGCATAAAGTGAGCTCCACAACCTTGACGGATTCTATAGCTAATGCGCAGTTTTTAGTCCATGGCAGCACCGTCATTGGCCCAGCGCGCCAGAACTCGACGCCGGGACTTGGCTTCTGGAACTTTCCGAGCGGCGGCGCACCGATCAGGTTTATTCCCACGTATCCTAATCCGAGTGGGGAAGCGCTCAGCCTTAAGTAACTCGGGTGCGACTGCGCCGCCAGGCGGCTTCGCTCAGGATGACAAGCTCAGGGTGACGCCGTTGCGCTACTGTGGGGCGGTTGCGGCCGAGCCGGTGAGGCGCGCGGTCTCCTCTTTGGCGATCTCCGCGACGTCCGGATCGAGCGACGATTGCGCCGCCTTGAGCTGCGCGAGCGCGAGCGCCTTCTGTCCCTGCGCGGCGTATGCGCGCGCCAGCAGATAGCGGACGCGGCCGTCCCACGGCGCGGCGGCGACGCCCTTGATGAGCGCCGCCTGCGCGAGCGCGTAGAGGCCGTTGTGCTCGTAGTCGATTCCGAGGTTGACGTACGATTCGGGAACGTACGGATTGACCGCGATCGCCTGAACGTAGTACGTCACGGCGCGTTTCCAATCGCCGGAGAGGTCGGCGAGATAGCCGAAGTTGACGATGGCTTCGGGACGCTCGGGCTCGAGGCGATGCGCGCGCTTGAACTGATTGAGCGCGTCGCCGTTGGCGCCCGACTGGATGTCGGCGACGCCGAGGTTGTCTAGGCAGGCGTAGTTGATCGGATCGATGTTGAGGCAGTCGTTGAGGTAGCGGCTCGCCGACGTGTGATCGTGGACGTCGAGGAACGCCATCGCGAGACCGTTGAGCGCCGCGATCGAACGCGGGTCGGTGTCGAGCGCACGGCGGAAGTAGAGGATCGCGTCGAACGGACGATGCAGCGCCGCGTAGACCTCACCCAGCTCTTCCTGCAAGTCGGCGTCCGTGGGAGTTTGGTTGGCGACGCGGATCATGTCCGCCTCGTACTGCGGTAGGTCTCCTTTGCGCAGATGCATCAGCACCAGGTCGCGAATCGAATCCGTCCCCGGTAGCGCGTCTTCGAACTGTACGATCGCATCGTCGATGCGGTTCTGCGTCGCGTAGACGACGCCGAGGCGATTGTGCGTCTCCTTGTCTTTGGGATGCTCGGCAAGGAGCGCCCGGTACACGGCTTCCGCGCGATCGAACTGTCCCTCGCGGTAGTACAAGTCGCCAAGGAAGCGCGCGGCATCAGTGGCCTGCGGATGGGTCGCGACGAAGGCCGAGAGCTGCGTTATCGCAACGTCCATGTGCCCGGAGGCAATCAGCTCGCGCGCGTAGGTGATCGCGGCCTGCTGGTCGGCACTGGCATGGGCCTCGACGGGGACGATGACGGTCTCGTCGATGTCGGCCCGGGCCGGGCCGGCGAGCATCGCCGCGAGCGGCAGCGCCAGCACCGCGGCGAAAAGCAAGCATCGAGTCATTCGGAGGTACCTCACCCTTACTATAGCGCACCGTGGCGCTCGCCGTGACGCTCGTCTCGGGGAGCTACTGCACGAGCGGCAGCACGTTGCTGGGGGTGAGCGGGTAGAAGGTCATGGCGATCACGGCGACGGCGCAGACCCCGACGCTGACCCAGGCCAGCGGAACGAACGGCCGGAGGCCGGCGGGCTCGTCCTCCTCCGGGCGCTCGTACATGGCCCGGATCACCTTGGCGTACGCATACAGCGAGATCGCCGTTCCGACGACGAGCAGCGCAGCCAGCCACGTATAGCCGTTCGCGACGCTCGTCGCGAGGATCAAGATCTTCCCCAGAAAGCCCGCCGTCGGCGGCAGTCCCGCCAGGGCCAGCAGAAAGACGGTCATCGCGGCCGCGAGCCAGGGCCGGCGTCGCGCCAGGCCCCGGTAGCTGCTCAGCTGCGCGCCTTCCTCGGCCTCCCCGGATATCGAGGCGGCGACGGCAAAGGCGCCGAGATTCATGAACGCATACGCCGCCAGGTAATAGAGTGCGTATCGCAGCCCGAGCGGCGTGCTTCCGGCCAGCGCGACGACGATGTAGCCGATCTGCGCGATGCCGGAATATCCCAGCAGGCGCTTGAGATCGGTCTGCGCGAGCATGCCGACGTTGCCGACGATCATCGAGATGCCGGCTACGATCCAGACCGGCAGCAGCACGCTCTGCGCGATGGTCGTGGGCAGCGCCGCATAGATGAAGCGAGCAAAGACCGCCAGCGTGCCCGCCTTCGTCGCGACGCTCATGAACGCGGTGACCGGAAGCGGCGCGCCCTCGAAGACGTCGGGCGTCCAAGTGTGGAACGGCACGAGGCTCAGTTTGAAGACGAGTCCGATCAGAAACATGCCGGCGCCGGTCCAGAAGAGCGGGTTGAACGCGAGCGTCGGGCTGACGAAGTCCGCGAGCCGCACGCTGCCGGTCGCGCCGAAGAGCAGAGCCGCACCGAACAGCAAAAAGCCGGTTGCAGTCGAGCTCAGGATCAAGTACTTCAGCGCGGACTCGCGCGCCGTCTTGCGATCGGACGCGGCGCACAGCGCGTAGAGGCCTAGCGAGAGCAGCTCCAGACCGAGGAAGATCATCAAGAGGTTCGCGGCGCCGGCCATGAGCATCGCGCCGCACGCGCTCCACAGCATGATCGCCGTCGTTCCGGCGACGCGTTGTGCCGCACCGAGCGACGCGTAGAGGATCAGCGAACCCGCCGCGGCGATCAAGATGATCTCCTGGAACACCGTCGCGAAGCCACCGGTGATGAAGCCGCCGAAGAACGCATCGTGATTGTGGCCGAATTGTCGCGCCGCGATGTAGGCCGCGGCGGCGACGCCCAGCAGCGCGATGCCGATCGAGACGTAGCGCTGCTCGCGCTGCCCGGAAAAGAGGTCGGCGATGAGCACGAGCAGCGCTGCCGCCGCGAGAACGCCGACCGGGAGGATCGCCGACCAGTCGGCCGCGGTGAACGGCGACGTCATGGATGCAGCAGCGGCGCGGGATAGACGCCGACCAGCACCAGCGCGACGAGCAGCGGCGCGACCGCGAGTCCCTCGACTAAACCGAGATCGGGCCGAACCGGCACGTCGGCCACCGGAGGTCCGTTCATCGCGTCCTGATACAGACGCAGCATGTACGCGGAGGCGAGCACGATCGCGATCAGCGCCACGATGACCGGCCAGACGTAGCCCGCCTGATAAACCCCGATCAGGATGACGAGCTCGCCGACGAATCCCGCGAGGCCCGGGAGGCCCAGCGCAGCGAGCGCGGCGATGCATAGCGCTCCGGCCAGCCGCGGGTTCTTCCAGCCCAGGCCGCCGAGGCGCAGGAGCGAGCGCGTGTCCTCGCGCTCTTCGACGTAACCCAATACCAGGAAGAGCGCCGCGGAGAACAGCCCGTGCGCGACGATGTAGACGAGCGCGCCTTCGAGCGCGATGCGGTTCCCCGACGCGACCGCAAGCACGATCAGGCCGAGGTGCGACAGCGACGAATACGCGACGACGCGCTTCGCGTCGGTCTGCACCAGCGCGATCACCGCTCCGTAGATCAGCGAGATCGCGCCGAGGATCATCAGCGGCAGCGCGTAGGCGTGGACGTACTCCGGCACCAGCACGAGTGCGATGGCGAGGAATCCGTAGAGCCCGGCCTTCGACTGCACCGCGGAGACGACGGCGACCATCGGCGCCGGTAGGCCGCTGTACGTCGGCGGCATCCACGTGTGGAGCGGCCACACCGGCGTCTTCACCAGGAACGCGAAGGCGAAGCCCGCGTAGATCCAGCCCGCCCAGCCGCCCGCCAAATGCGCGCCGGCCCGCCCGATGACGTCGGTCGAGCCATAGATCACGCCGAACGCCGCGGTCGCGAGCAGCAGGGTCAGGCCTCCGGCGAAGTTGTAGATGAAGTAGCGCCACGCCGTCGCGGGATGTTCGCCCCAGCCGATCAGCGCGAAGAAGACCGGCACGAGCATCAGGTCCCAGAACAGCGCGAAGACGAGCAGGTCGCGCGCCAAGAAGAGCCCGAGCATCGTGCCCTCGAGCATCAGCATGAGCGCCACGAAGTCGCGCGTTCGCGGGACGCGCGTGGCCGCGATCGCGCACGCCGTGCAGACTGCCAGCAGCAGCGCCAGCCAAAACGAAACCGGCGTTGCGCCGAAGTGGAACGCCGCCGTGAACGGCCGCGCGAGCCAGCGGAAGCTCCACTCGCCGGTCCCCGCCGCCAGCAGCATCGCGACAGTCGCCGCGGCGACAGCCGTACCGAGCGCTCGCGACAGCGTGCGATCGTCCCTGGGCAGCAAGAACAGCAGCGCACCGGCCGCGACCGGGAGCAGGATCGTCGCGAGAACGATCGGCATCAGCGCGCCGCTCCGGCGACGGCGTAGTACACGATGAAGCAGGCAGCGCCGAAGACCAGGATCAGCGCGTACGTGCGCACGAGCCCCGTCTGGAAGGATCGGACCACCGCGCCGAGCCAGCGCGCCCAGAATACGACGTCGCGCACCGCTCCGTCGAGTACGCGCGGGTCGAGGACGCGTCCGAAGGCGGCGCCCATCAGCTGCGCCGGGCGAACGAAGAGCAGATTGATCGCGTCGTCAAAATAGAACAGGTTCGTTAGCATCGCGGGCATCCGGTTTGTCTCGCGTTGCAACCGCTGCGGCGCGTCGGCCTGAGCGCTCGGCGTGGCGTAGCGCAGCCACGCGACCGCGAAGCCGAGCACGACCAGTACGAAGACGATCGCGGAGGTGGCCGCCTCGGAGATCGCCGGGGCGCCGGTCGTCGCGGCCGAGCCGAAGAGCGGTGCGAAAAATTTCGACCAGGCCGAATTCTCTCCGCCGGCCATCAGCGCACCGCCGATCGCCACGCTCGGAACGACCAGCACGGCGACCGGCGCGTTCATGATCCACGCGGGCGCGTGCGCGTGCTGCGCACCCGGCTCGGCGTCGCCGCGATACTCGCCCAAGAACGCGACGAAGAGCAGACGGAACATGTAGTAGGCGGTGATGCCCGCCGTTAGCACCCCGACGGCGTAGAGCCACGGGTGCCCGTGCTGCAGCACGCCGTAGACGATCGCATCCTTCGAGAAGAACCCGCTGAAGCCCGGAACGCCGCAGATCGTCAGCACGCCCGTGAGCATCACCCAGAACGCGAACGGCATCCGCTTCCAGAGGCCGCCCATCTTGCGGACGTCTTGTTCGGCGCCGAGCGCGTGAATGACGACGCCCGCGCCCAAGAAGAGCTGGGCCTTGAAGAACGCGTGCGTGAAGAAGTGCGCGATGCCGCCCTCGTAGGCGCCGACGCCGACGCCCATGATCATGTAGCCGATCTGCGACATTGTCGAGTATGCGAGGATTCGCTTGATGTCCCACTGCGCCGTGCCCAGGATCGCGCCGAGCAGCGCCGTGAGGCCGCCGATCGTTCCCACCAGCATCTGCGCGCTCGCGCTCCCCTGCCACAGCGGCGCGCAGCGCGCGACGAGATACACGCCGGCCGTGACCATCGTCGCGGCGTGGATCAGCGCCGACACCGGCGTCGGACCCTCCATCGCGTCCGGCAACCAGGTGTGGAGCGGCACCTGCGCCGACTTGGCCGCGGCGCCGATGAAGAGCGCCACGCAGATCGCGAACAGCAGGGCGCCCCCGTAGCTCCCGGCCGCCGCAAACGCATCGCCGAAGCCGATGGAGTGCACGTTCGCGAAGATCAGGAAGATCGCGAACATCACGCCGACGTCGCCGACGACGTTCATCACGAACGCCTTGCGTGCCGCGGCGACGGCGCTCGGGCGCTCGAACCAGAAACCGATTAAGAAATACGAAGCGAGGCCGACCAGGCCCCAGCCGACGAGCAGGCCGACGAAGTTGTCTGAGAGCACGAGCGTGAGCATCGCGAACACGAAGAAACTCATGTAGGCGAAGAAGCGCGCGAACGCGGCGTCGCCGTCCATGTAACCGATCGAATAGAAGATGATCAGGAATCCGACGCCGGTGATGATGAACGTCCAGAGCAGCGACAGCGGGTCGAGCAGCAACCCGAGGTCGAATCCCGGCATCCACGCGAACAGCGGCTGATGCGCCCCGAGCGCGCCGCCGGCGCTTTGCGTCGCGGCGCCCCAGGAGAGCGCCGCCAGCACGAACGACGCGCCGACCAGCCCCGAGACCAGCCATCCCGCCAGCGCGCGCAGCTGCGGCCCGAACGCCCAGCAGAGCACGCCGCCGGCCAGCGGCAGCAGCCACAACGCAACGACGAGCGGATAACTCCCGGTGACCCCCATGACGTGATGCATCACGTGCCGCTCCTCACCAAGCGACAGGGACAGGTCGTCTGGGTTGGCGTTCCGTGAGCGAGGCGTGCGACTTTTTCGGGCCAGCCACGGATGGCTGCTTCAAAACTTTGTTTTCCCGAAAAAGCGCGCGAGCAGGAGCGGCACATGGAGGTGCCGCGACGAGCGTCTTCGCGACGGAACGCCGGCCCAAACGAACTATCCATGGAGCGTCCGCACGTCGTCCACGTCCACGTACTTCTGGGGGCGGAAGGTCGTGACGATGATCGCGAGACCGATGGCGGCCTCGGCGGCGGCGACGGTGATGACGAGGAACGCGAAGATCTGTCCGACGTTCTGCAGCCACGCGCGCGCGAAGGCGATCAGCAGCAGGTTCGCGGCGTTGAACATCAGCTCGATGCTCATCAGCATGATCAGGGGATTGCGCCGGACGATCACGCCGATGACGCCGATGAAGAACATGACGGCAGCGAGTGCGACGTAATCGCCGATCGGGATCGCCATCATCCCTTGCCCTCGCGCAGGATCGCCTCGCGCATCGCGCGTTCGACCCTGCGTTCGTTCGTGGGAGCGGCCTCGCGCATCTGTTCGCCGCCCAGCGTGATGACGCCGATGACCGCGACCATCAGAATCAGGGCGGTGACCTCGAATGGGAGCAGCTGCACCGTGAACAAGGCCTTGCCGAAGTCGGCGATGCTGCCGAAGACGCCGGCCGTGCCCACGGCGCCGGCGGCGGGCGGAAACGCGCGCGGCGCGTGCGTTATCGCAAATACGACGAAGGCGAATGCGGCCGCGACGACGATCCCACCCGGCACCCAGATCTTCGGCACGCGGTTCGGTCCGGCCGCAAACGGTGTGACGCCGCTGCTCAGCAGCGCTATGACGAAGACGAACAGCACCAAGATCGCGCCGGAGTAGACGATGATCTGGATCACGGCGAGGAACTCGGCCGAAAGCGTGAGATAGAGCACGGCGAGCGCCGCGAAGTTGAGCAACAGGGCGACGACGCTATAGACGGGCTTGCTCGCCGAGATTGTCCAGACGGCGCTCGCGACGACGACCGCCGCCAGCACCCAAAACGCCGCGATCATTCTTTCGGCGGGCGCAACAGAGTGAGGCCCTTGCGCTGCGTCTTGAGGATCTCGCCGCGCCACGTCGCATCGTAGCCGCGCTCGACGTCGGTGGTAGCCTTGATCTCGGCGACGCGTCCGAGGTCGCCGGGGATGCCTCCCGGGCGCTCGTCCGGCGGAGGGCCGGCGCCGGCATCCGGCGGCACCAGCAGACGGTCCTTCGCATAGATGAACGAGCCGCGGCGGTAGTCGGCCATCTCGAAGCGCGGCGTCAAAACGATCGCATCGGTTGGGCACGCTTCCTCGCACATTCCGCAGAAGATGCAGCGGAGCTCGTCGATCTCGTAGCGGGCCGCGTAGCGCTCGCCGGGCGAACGGCGATCCTCCGGCGCGTTCTCCGCGCCGATGACCGTGATGGCGTTGGCCGGGCAGACGCTCGAGCAGAGCTCGCAGCCGATGCAGCGCTCCTTACCATCGCCGTACCGGCGCAGCTCGTGAAGGCCGTGGAAACGCGGCGCGTGCTGCTTCTTGCGCGACGGATACGGGATCGTCGGACGCCTTTGGAACATGAACCCGAAGGTGATCGATAGCCCCTTGAGGATCGCCCCGACGTTGTACAGCCGTTTTTTGGTTGCCATGCGATCCGCTTACCCCTTGTAGGCCACGATGACGGCGGTGACGATGAGGTTGAGCGTCGCCACCGGCAGCAGCACCTTCCAGCCGAACGCCATCAGGCGATCGTAGCGCAGCCGCGGCAGCGTCGCGCGCAGCCATATGTAGAAGAACATGAAGCACGCGACCTTGATGACGAACCACGCGACGCTCGGGACGGCGGTCAGGCCGAACGGCGCGTTCCATCCCCCGAAGAAAAGCAGCGTCGCGATGCACGACACGGTCAGCATGTTGACGTACTCGGCGATGAAGAACAGCCCGAAGCGCAGGCCCGAATATTCCGTGTGAAAACCGGCCACCAGCTCCGTCTCGGCCTCCACGAGATCGAACGGCGCGCGGTTGGTCTCGGCGACGGCCGTGATGACGTAGATGACGCAGCCGACGAACTGCGGCAGCACGAACCACCAGCGAAGCTGCGCGTGCACGATGCCGTCGAGCGACGTCGTTCCGGCGAGGATCAGCACGCCGATGAACGACAGCGCCATCGCGAGCTCGTAGCTGATCATCTGCGCGGTCGAGCGAACGCTGCCCAGCAACGGATACTTCGATCCCGAGGCCCAGCCTCCGAGGCAGATCCCGTAGACTCCGAGCGACGTGATCGCGAGGATCAAGAGTATGCCGGCGTTGACGTTGCCGATCGCCCACGTGCCGCTCGACGACGAGCCGAACGGAATCACGGCATAGACGGAAAACGCCGTGACGAGCGAGATGAACGGCGCGAGCTTATAGAGGAGGCGATCCGCGGTCTCCGGCGTCAAGTCTTCCTTGAGCATCAGCTTGGCCGCGTCGGCGGCCGGCTGCAGCAAACCCCAAGGCCCGACTCGATTCGGCCCCGGCCGCAGCTGCATCCAACCCAGGACCTTGCGCTCCACGAGCATCGCGTACGCAAACGACGTCACGACGACGAACAGCAGCAGCGCCGACTTGATCAGGACCACGATCCCCGCCGGCATCTACGAGACCTCTTCGCGCATGCGAGCGAGCCAGGGATCGTGCAGCCACGTGCCGCCGCCCGAAAGAATCTTGCTGGCCCGCCTGGCGCGCGCGGCGGCTGTACCAAAGCGGTCGTCGCCGAGCGTGAAATCCTGCGGCGGCTTGGCCACGCCGGCGATCACCGCGCTCTCGATCTCCCCGGTCGACGGCAGCGGCACGCCGAGCTGCTCCGCCAGCGCGCTCAACATCTCCAGGTCGGAGAGCGCGAAATCGGGGGCCTGGAGCGAGGCGTTGTTCGGCAACAGGTCGCCAACGAGGTTGGTCGTGGTTCCATACTTTTCGAAAGCGCCTTTCGCGGGAAGCACCAGCGTCGCGAGCGCGGCCGTCTCGGTCATGAAGAGCTCGCTGACGACGACGAACTTCGTGTGCTCGAGCGCGCGCGCGACGGCCTCCGGATCGGCGCCGTTGCGGGCCGGATTCGCGCCGAGTATCGCCAGCATCGCCATGTCGCCGGCGCGGGCGGCGTCGAGCATCGCGGTGGTGTCGCGCCCCGCCGGAACCGACACGTAACCGGGGCCGCTGTGCGGCAGCATACCCATCGCCTCGGCCCCGCGAGCGTTGGCCTGCTCGCCGGTGATGAACGTCGCAAGCTCTGCGACGCCCGAAAACGCCTGCGCGTAGGCTTTGCCGACGGCCGGATCGATGCCGTCCCAGACCAGCGCGACGCGCGTCGCATCTTTAACCGCATCACGCGCCGCATCCGCGTTGCGCTCGTGAACGCTGCGCGCGCCGTTGCGCAGCGCCGCCTTGCGCAGGCGCAGCCAGAACACCGGCGCCCGCTCGGCGGGAGATTCGCCGGCGACGACGATCGCCTCGGCGCCGTCCAGGGCGGACAGCGGGGCGCCGTGAGCACCGGGCGTCGCCTGGCGCTGCAAACCGGCGCGCCAGTCGAGATTGGCGACGCCGAGCGAACGAAACACGTGCTGCACCGCGAAGGCCTCTTCGTTAGTCAGCCTACCGCCGCCGATCGCTCCGACGCTCGCTGGACCCCGCGCCGCGATCGCACGGCGTATCGCCTCGGCCCATATGATGATCGCGTCGTCCCAGCCGATCTGGGTGAAGCTGCCCGACTTGCGGTAGAGCGGCTGCGTCAGCCGGTCCGGAGATTCATAGAAGCCGACGTTATAGCGCCCGCGATCGCACAACCAGCCGTCGGAGATCGGATCTTCTTCCACCAGCATCGTCCGCAGCAGCTTTCCGTCGCGAACGTCCGCAAACTGCTGGCACCCGACCGAGCACTGCGTGCAGCTCGTCTGCGTGCGATTCAGGTCCCAGGGCCGCGACTTAAAGCGGTACGTCCGCGACGTCAGCGCGCCGACCGGACACAGCTCCGTCACATTCCCCGTGAAGTTATGGCGGTAGGGGCGTCCGCTCGCGGTCGCGATGATGTCGCGCGCCCCGCGCTCCTTGACGACCAGCTGCTGCTCGTCGGCGATGATGTCGTCGAAGCGGACGCAGCGCTGACAGACGATGCACCGCTCCTCGTCGAGGACGATCGTCGGCCCGAGCTCCACGGCCTTCGGCTTGGACAGCTTCGCATCGGCGACGTCGGACGTGCCGCGCGCGTACGCCATCGCGTAGTCTTGCAGATCGCATTCGCCGCCCTTGTCGCAGATGGGGCAGTCCAACGGATGGTTGACGAGAAAGAGCTCCAACACGACCGCGCGCGCCGCCTCGACGCGCTCGCCGCTCGTGTGGACGACCATTCCGTCCGTCGCGGGGGTGTTGCACGCGATCTGCAGCTTGGGCATGCCTTCGATCTCGACCATGCAGATGCGGCACAGCCCGGCCGGCCCCAGCTTTGTGTGGTAACAGTAGATCGGGATCTCTTGGTTGATCGTCTTGGCGGCCTCGACGAGCAGCGTCCCCTTCGGGACCGTTACCGGCACGCCGTCGATCGTGAGGTTGATCATCGCGCCACCGTTTCGACGATCCGCGACTTGAAAGCGTCGGGGAAGCGCAGCATGACCGACTTCAGGAACGGCTCGATCGAGTCGCCCAGCGCGCAGAGGTTCAAACCGGTGATCGAGCGCGCGACGCGCAGCAGCATCTCGTTGTCGCCCGGGACGCCGCGATGGTGCACGAGCCGCTCGAGGACGCGCTCCATCCAGTTGCCGCCCTCGCGGCAGGGCGTGCACTGCCCGCACGACTCGTGCGCGAAAAAGCGCACGAGGTTATAGGCCGCATTCACGAAGTCGGTCGTGTCGTCGAAGACGACGAAAGCGCCGGAGCCGAGCATCGAGCCGGCCTTCGTCATGCTCTCGTAATCGTACGGCCAATCCAGATGCTCCTCGAAGATGCACGCGGACGAACCGCCGCCAGGCTGCACCGCCATGAACGCGCGGCCCGGCCGCAGCCCGCCCGCGAGGTCGATGATCTCGCGCACGGTCGTGCCGAGCGGGACCTCGTAGTTGCCCGGATTGCGCACGTGGCCCGAGACCGAGACGATCTTGTAGCCCTTGCTGCGCTCCGTTCCGGCCGCGGAGAACCACTCCGCTCCGCGCTCCAGGATCGGCACGAGATACGCCAGCGTCTCGACGTTGTTGACGACCGTCGGCATGCCGTAGAGCCCCTCGATCGCCGGGAAGGGCGGCTTGAGGCGCGGCTCGCCGCGCTTGCCCTCCAGCGAGTTGATCAGGCCGGTCTCCTCGCCGCAGATATAGGCGCCGGCGCCGCGCTGCACCGTGATCTCGAGGTCGTAGTCGCTGCCGAAAATCTTCGCGCCGAACAGCCCGGCTCTCCGCGCCTCGTCGAGCGCCGCACAGAAGATCTCGTAGCCGCGCTTGAATTCGCCCCGAATGTAAATGTACGCGTGATGGCACGCGATGCCGTAGGCGCCGAGCAGCATGCCCTCGATCACCAGATGCGGCGCCTCCTCGAGCAGCATGTGATCCTTGAATGTGCCGGGCTCGGCCTCGTCGCAGTTGCAGATCAAGTAGCGCGGGAACTTGTCCGCCGGCAGAAACGACCACTTCTTCCCGGTCGGGAAGGCGGCTCCGCCGCGGCCACGCAGGCTTGACTTTTCGGCCAGATCGAGCACGTCGCTGGGCCGCAGGTCGCGCACCGCGCGCTCCCACTGCTTGTAGCCGCCACGCTCGCGGTAGACGCCGATGTCGCGCAGATCGGCCTCGCCGATGCCGGCCGTCAAAATCCCAACCGACGATCGTCGGTTGGGTTCCCAAATCGATTGAAAAGGCGCTTCGCCTTCGGCTCCGCGCCCCCCATTGGCAAAGCCGATGGGGCGCCCGTGACCGGCACGATCCGTCCGCTCTTCGATCGTCTCGACGACTGCGCGCGAGTCCACGACCGCGCGTTCGGTCGTGCGCCCAAACAAGTACACGTCGCGGTTGATGAGGTGGTCGAGCATGATCGTCCCGCTCGCATCCCCGATCCCGCCCGGGTTGTCGGGATTCTCGACCGCGACCGCTCCGGGCGACTTCCGTCCCTTGGCGATCTCCCCGTCGGCCGCCACCGCCCACGTCGGCCCGGGTGCTTGCGTCTGCGCCATCGGCTCCACGGGATACGTGCCCGCGCGCATCGCCGCAAGCATCTCGTCGATCTTCTGCGGCGTCAAGTCGTACACGAACTCGAGGTTGACCTCCATGCACGTCGCGCGGTCGCAGGCGGCCAGACACTCCACCTCCTCGTACGAGAACAGGCCGTCCGGCGTCGTCTGCAGGTGCCCCACGCCCAGCTTCTCGCGAAAGTAGGCCATGATGTCTTCCGCGCCGTTGATCGCGCACGCGAGCCCGCGGCACACCTGCAGCACGTACTTCCCCACGGGGCGACGATACAGCAGCGTGTAGAACGAAACGACCGCCTCGACCTCCGCGGGCGTAATCTCCAGCGTCTCCGCCGTTGCGTTCATCGCATCGACGCTGACGAATCCCTGATGCTTCTGGAAGACGTGCATGATCGGCAGCAGCGCCGAGCGCTTGTGCTCGTACTGCGCGATCAACGCATCGAACTCAGGCCGAAGCCGCTCGAGCAACGCCGCAAAGCCCTCAGGCATTTCTCGATACCTCGGCTTCGGCTCGGGCGGCGTCCCTGAGCGGCGTCCCACTCGATGGACACGGTTCCGGACTTTGCGGCATTGCTCTCGCTAAGAGAACTGCACGATACCCGCTCATCGATCAACCTCGCCGAAGACTGGGTCAAGTGAGCCGATCATGACGACGAGGTCGGCGATAAGGTTTCCGGGCGCGATGCCCTTGAGCGCCTGCAAGTTGTAGAGGCTGGGCGGGCGCGTGCGGACGCGGTACGGGCGATTTTCGCCGTCGCTGACGATGTAGTAGCCGAGCTCGCCGCGCGGCGACTCGACGCTTTGATAGACGTCGCCGGGCGGCACGCGGAAGCCCTCGCTGATCAGCTTGAAGTGATGGATCAGCGCCTCCATCGAGAGCGCAATGGTCTCCTTCGGCGGCAGCGCGACCTTGGGGTCGTCGATCATCACCGGCCCCGGCGTATCGAGCCGCTTGCGCGCCTGCTGGACGATGCGGATGGATTGCTCCATCTCGTCGAGGCGCACCAGGAAGCGCGCGTAGGCGTCGCCCTCCGCGCGCGTCGGCACGTCGAATTCGTAGGTGTCGTAGCCGGTGTACGGATACGCCTTGCGCACGTCGTACGCGATCCCGCTGGCGCGCAGACTCGGCCCGGTGACGCTCCACTGCAACGCCTCCTCCGGCGTGAGGGTGCCGACGTCGATCGTCCGATCTTGGAAGATCGGGTTGGCCTGGAGCAGGCCGCGCAGCTCGCGCATGCGGCCGGGGAACTTCTCGATCAGGGCGTCGAGCTTGGCCAGGTACCCACCGGGCAAGTCGCCGTTGCAGCCTCCGACCCGCATGTAGTTCGGGTGCATGCGCGCCCCGCCGTTGGCCTCTTGGAGGTCGAGGATGTTCTCGCGCAGGTCGAAGCAGTAAAAGAATATGGAGATCGCACCGAGGTCGATGCCGTGCGTGCCGAGCCACACGCAATGCGACGCGATGCGCGTCAGCTCCATATCCATGACGCGAATCGTCTGCGCCCGCGCCGGAATTCGATCCGTGATGCCGAGGAGCTTCTCGACGGCCAGCGAGTAGCACAGCGCGTTGGACGAAGGCGCCAAATAGTCCATGCGCTCGATGACGGTCTGCGCCTGCGTCCAGAACAATCCCTCGGCGGTCTTCTCGATGCCGGTATGCAGATATCCGATCTCGGGGTCGGCCTTCACGACGTTCTCGCTATCGATCTCGAGCACGATCTGGAGTACGCCGTGCGTCGACGGGTGCTGCGGACCCATCGAGAGCACCATCGTATTGTCACCCTGACTGACGACCTCGGGCGAGAGCGGCTTCGCGTAGACGCTCACGACTCGCGGGCTCGCTTCACTTGTTCTTGGAGCGCCTCCAGCGTGCGGCCCGTCGGCGGCGTTCCCGCGACGACGTTGCTCTTATTCGCGAACGCGGGGCGCGGGGCGCGCTCGCGGGCGGGTCCCCGCATCGGATAATCCTTGCGCAAAGGATGGCCTTCCCAGTCGCGCGGCATCTGGATCCGGCGGAGATCGGGATGTCCGTCGAAGACGATCCCGAACAGATCGTAGACCTCGCGCTCGGCCCAATCGGCCGACTTCCATAGATCCATGACCGACGGCAGGTGCTCGTCGCTCTCGACGCCGCAGAGCAAGCGCATCCGCGCGGGCGTCCCTACAGCGGCGACGCCGGCTCTTTGGGGCGCGAGCCGCAGCAGGTGATACACGACGTCGAAGCGTGGCGTACGGCGCAGGTAATCGACGGCGCCGAGATCCAGCAGCACCGCATAGCCGTCGCGCCGCAACGCCTCCAGCCGCTCGCGCAGCCGCGACGGCTCGACGCGTTCGATCGCGGCGTCGTCGATCGGTGGACGAAGGCTGGGCGGGTCGATCGCGGCGCCGGCGATCGGCGGATTTTGCGTGCTCGGCATGGCGGTTCTACAGCAGCGTCAGGTCAGGCGGAGCCGACGATGCCGCCGCGGCCGCCTTCGCGGATCTGCTGCTGTATGAGGTTGACGGCGTAGAGCAGCCCGTCGGGCGTCGGCGGACAACCGGGCACGTAAACGTCGACGGGAATAATCGTGTCGATGCCCTGAATGACGGCGTAGTTATCGAAGATGCCGCCCGAGCTCGCGCACGCGCCCATCGAGATGACCCATTTCGGATCGGCCATTTGATCGTACAGACGCTTCACGACGGCGCCCATCTTCTGCGAGACGCGGCCGGAGACGATCATGAGGTCCGCCTGCCGCGGCGAGCTGCGGAAAACCTCCGATCCGAGACGCGCGATGTCGTACTCCGACGAGGTTACCGTCATCATCTCGATCGCGCAGCACGCCAGCCCCATCGTCAGCGGCCACACCGAGGAGCTCTGGGCCCAGCGGGCGACGTCGTCGACGCGCGCCAGCATGAACTGCCCGGGGCCTACCGCCATACGAAGCCGCCCTTCTTCCACACGTATGCGTAGCCGATCGCCAGCACGATGATGAAGACAACCATCTCGAGCAGGCCGAAGACTCGCAGCGCGTGCATCTGCACGGCCCAAGGATAGAACGACGCCGCCTCTACGTCGAAGACGACGAACAGCATCGCAATGAGGTAGAAGCGTATCGGGAAGCGACCGGCCACGGGCGATGTGGGCTCGACGCCGCACTCGTACGCTTCCCGCTTGTGTGCGTTCGGCTTGGCACGCGCCAACAGGCCCGGCAGGACCGTGAAGAACAGCGCCGCCGCGACCGCCACGCCGAGGAAGATTGCGACCGGACCGTACGGAGTCATGGCTCGTTAGAAAGTTGTGACAAACCGTTGGTCTTACCTGTTGGGCTAGGGGGACGTCGCGCCGTCCGGACCGTACACTCGGGCATGCGGTACGCCGTTTTAGGAATGCTTTTGCTCTTCGCCCTGGGCGACGGTTGCTCGCCTCCGCCAAATGTCGTAGGCGTGCAAGACTACGGGAGCGTCACCGGGCGCGTGCTCGACGCGATGACCAACCGGCCTATTCCAAATGCGCTCGTCTCGGTCGGCTCCCTGTACACGAGCCGCGCCGACGTGAACGGCGCCTTCACCCTGCGCACTATCGCCGGCGATCAGACTGTGGCCGCGCGCGCCGCGGGCTACTCGACGGCCACCGCCGACACGACGATCAATAAGGACGAGACGGTGTCGATCGGCTACATCCGCCTGGTTCCCCTCACCGCGCCGCAGGGGCAGCCGACGCTGGCGCCACCGGCGACGCCGACGCCGAGCGCCTCCGCCGCCCCCAGCGCGTCCGCCGCGCCGGCCGCCTCCGCCGCACCCAGCGCCTCCCCCGGCGCCGCCCCGAGCTCCGAGGTTCCCTCAACTCAGACGTAGCGTGGCGAGATCCAGGTCGTACTCGATCGAATGATAGACATCGTCGGGAATCTCGCCGGCCCGGCGCATCGCGACGATCGCCTCACGCTCGGCCGCGAGCGCCTCTTTCTGAACCTTGGTATCTATCCGGCTCTCGCGTTCCTCGATCTGTCCGTCCTGATCCGACTTCCCGCGGAGCACGTCGATGCGCTGCCGGTACTCTTCGAGGACGCGATCGGCCATTTCACGCTCCAGCGCGCTGCGGTGCTGCGCTCGATCGTCCTGCAGCCGCGCGATCCCGGCCTGCAGCGCGCGGATGCGTAACCCGGATTCTCGGCGATGACTTCGGCTGGTCTCGGTGACGCCGAGCCATTCGATCAGCGGCCCAAGTGTCAGTCCCTGGAACACGAGCGTGACGAAGACCACGCAAACCGTGAGGAAGATCATCACGCTGCGCGCGGCGAAGGGCTGGTCGCCGAGTGTGTACGGCAGCGACAGCGCGATCGCGAGCGACACGATGCCGCGCATGCCGGACCATCCCAGCACGGCAACGGGCTGCCACGCCGGCGGCGGATCGCGTTCGCGCAGCCGCCGGTTCAGCCAGCGCAACAAATACGTTGCCGGGAAGACCCAAGCGATGCGCACGAGGATGACCGTCACGCTGACCAGCAGCCCGTAGAGCGCGTAGTCGCGGACGTGCGGCACCAGCGCCTCGAGGATCGACGGCAGCTCGAGGCCGATCAAGAGAAACGCGAACGCGTTGAGCACGAACGTGAGCAGGCGCCAGACCGACGTCCCGAGCACGCGCGTCTCGGGGTCGATGAAGCTCGTCGATCGGCGGCTGAGCAGGATGCCCGCGCTCACGGCGGCGAGCACGCCGGAGACGTGGAGCTCCTCCGCGGGCAGGTAGGCGGCGAACGGCGCCAGCAGGAAGACGACGCTCGCGATCATCGCGTCGCCGAATCCTAGTCGCCCGATCAGACGCAGGATGCCCTCGAGCAGAAACGCGGCGGCGATGCCCACGAGGATTCCGCCCGCCGCTACGACCACGAACGCGACACTCGCGCGCGCCAGCGAAAACGCTCCCGACACCGCCGCGGCTAACGCGAAGCGGTAGAGCACGAGCGCGGTGGCGTCGTTCATCAGGCACTCGCCGCTGATGATCGCAGCCAAGCGTTTCGGAATGGCGAGTCGCTCGAAGATCGCCTCTGCCGCGACGGCGTCCGGCGGCGAAACGATGGCGCCGAGCGTGAACGCCAGCGGCCACGTGAAATCCGGCAGCGTGGCGTGCACGACGACGCCGACCACGAGCATCGTGAAGATCACGAGTCCGACGGCGAGGAACGCTATCGGCCGCGCGTTGCGCCGCAGCGCGACCCAATCGGTCTGCCAGGCCGCGCTGTACAGCAGCGGCGGCACGACCAGCAGCATGATCGTTTCGGGCTCGACGTGCGGTCGCGGCAGATGCCGCGTGAACGCGAGCACGATCCCGCCGATCGTAAACGAAATTGGGTAAGGGATGCGCAGTCGCTTCGCGAGCACGGCGAGCACCACGACCAGGGCCAAAAACGTGACGAGAACCGACGCTTGCGACATCGCGCCCCTTACGCTTCGTCGTCGATCGGCTCGCCGGCGGCGCGCAAGTCCAGCGCGTATCCCGCGACGACGAGGTACACGCGCTCCGCGTGCTTAGCGAGGCGCTGCAGCATCCGACCCATCGCGTCCCGAAAAAGCCGCGCGGACGCCGTGGCCGGGACGACGTCCCATCCGATTTGCTCGCTGACCACGACGACGTACGCGCGCGACGCCAGCAGCGCGTCGACGAACTGCGCCGCCTCCTCGTCGAGCTGGGACGCGAACACCGAGTAGTCGATCTCGAGCAGGTCGATTCTGGCCGCGATGCGCGCGGCCAGCCACGTGCCGAGCGCGTCCACCAGCAGGCACGCGTCAGGCAAGGCCTCGCGAAACAGCGCGAGCTGCGCCTCGTGCGACATGCCGGCGGTCTCTACCGTGCGCCACGCGGCGGGCCGCTCGAGCACGTGGCGCGTCATCCGCGCGCGCCACTCCGCGTCCTCCGGCTCCCCGGCCGCCGTCGCGATGTAGGTCACCTCGCGTCCGCTCGTCGCGGCGAGCCGGACGCCGAACGCGCTCTTGCCCGAACTCACCGGACCTGTGATAAAGGTAACGGCCATCTTCGGCCTGGTTCGACTATAAGCGGCTTGCCGCCCCGTTTCGCCGAAGCTTTGAGCGCTTATGCTCAACGCCTTAGCCATTGCAATCGGAATTCTCTTGATCGCAGCGACGCTCAACGACGCATTTCAAACCGTGGTCGTGCCGCGAGCCACCGGAAGGCGGTTTCGGATCAGCTTCTACTACTGGCGCGCGATGTGGCACCTCTGGCCCAGATTGGCGTGGCGCTTTTTCGCCGCCGACGGCGATCGGCGAGAAGACTTCTTCGGGCTTTTCGCGCCGCTGATGCTCGTCTCGATGCTGGCGTTGTGGGTCGCGCTGCTGATCTTCGGCTTCGCGCTCGTCTTGTGGGGAATGCGCAGCGGAATCACGCCGGCGCACGAGACGTTCGGTACGATGCTTTACTTTGCCGGAACGTCGCTGCTTACGATCGGCTTCGGAGACGTCGTCGGCCGATCCGGCCTCCCCCGGCTCGTTTCACTTCTCGCCGGCCTCGCCGGCCTCTCGTTTCTCTCCATCATGACCGCGTTTCTGTTCGCGACCTTCGGCTCGTTTCAGCAGCGCGAGACGTTCGTGGTGACGGTCGGCGCGCGCGCCGGCACGCCGCCGAGCGGCGTGAACCTCTTGGCGATCGCGGGCTACTCGCTAACGCACGAAGACCTGCCGCAGCTCATGCTCGACGCGCAGCGCTGGGCCGCTGCCGTCATGGAGAGCCACCTCGCGTATCCGATGCTCGCGTACTTTCGTTCGAGCCACGACGATCAATCGTGGGTCGGGACGCTCGGCACGTTGCTGGACGCCGCGACGGTGCTCATGACGACGGTCGACGGCGTCCGCGACGGCCAAGCCCGCATCTTCTACAACGTCGGCCGTCACGCCACGGTCGACCTGTCGCGATACTTCCGCCTCGACACATCGGAGGCATCTGCCGGCATCGAGCGCGAAGAGTTCGAGCACGCGTGCGACCGGCTCGCCGCCGCCGGTTTCAAGCTGTACGACCGCGACGAGGCCTGGCAGCGCTTCTCCAATATGCGCTCGACCTACGCGCCGCAGCTGAGCGCGATGGCGGCCTTCTTCCAGATCCCGCCGCTGCAGTGGATCGGCGATCGCTCGGCGATCACCGTCGGGGCGCATGGCAGTTTCAAAATCCGTGACCGGCGTCCGAGCGATGAAGGAACATCTTGAGGTCGTCGACCGGGAGCGCGAAGCCGATGCTCGGCTCGTCGTCGAAGCGCGACTCCGCGAGGCCGATCACCTCTCCGGTATCGGCGATGAAGACCGGCCCGCCGCTCTCTCCCGGCACGACCGGGAGCGTGACCTCTAGCGCATCCTTACGAATCGATGCGAGGCGCCCGGTTCCGAGCGACGTCGCCAAGCCGAGGCCCTCGTCGTCGAACTCGTCCGGAACGGGATAACCCACTAGCCCGACCTCGCGACCCACGTCGGCCTGCAGGTCGGGCGGAGTGCCGAGTGCGATGACCGGCAGATTGCGGCGCGGCGTCCGCAGCAACGCGACGTCGAGATCCGCATTCGATGCGACGACGCGCGCCGGCGCCGGCCAGCGGTTGGACACGGTGATGCGCAGGTCCCACGCGCCGTCGATCGCGTGCTGCGCGGTCAGCAGATCGCTCCCCCACGGTCCCGACGCGACGACGAACGCGGTCGCGTACGCGTCGTCGTAGTGATCCTTCTTGTGTTCGGGCGGCACTTTCATCGAGAGCAGCACGACCGCGGGGCGCAGCCGCCGCGCCGCAGCGACGAACGCGTCGTCCGCATGCCCGCCGCACCCGAACGCGACGAGCGCGAGGAGCGGCGCGATCAGCGCGGCGATACGACGCGTCATCGCCGGCGCTCCATAACGTGCGTCAGCGCGGTGCGCAGCTGTTGCAGTCCCTCTCCGGTAAGCGCGCTGACGTACAGCGCGTCGGCATCGCCCGCGGCGTCGGGAACGAGCCGATCCGTCTTGTTGAAGACCTCCAGCCGCGGCGTGTCGTCCAGATGCAGGTCGCTCAGGATCGCGTCGACGGCGCGGCGCTGACGACGCCACTGCGGATTGCTTGCATCGAGCACGTGCAGCAGCAGGTCCGCTTCCTCGAGCTCCTCCAGTGTGGCCCGAAACGCGTTGATCAGGTCCTCCGGCAGGTCCGTGATGAACCCGACGGTGTCCGCGAGACGGACGTACACGCCGGGCGCGAGATAGGCGCGCCGAATCGTCGGATCGAGCGTCGCGAACGGCTGATCGGCGACGTGTGCGTTGCTGCGCGTCAGCGCGTTGAGCAGCGACGACTTGCCGACGTTCGTGTAGCCGACGAGCGCGACGAGCGGCTCGCTGCGCGGCGACGAGCGCCGTACGGCGCGCTGGCGCCGCACGCCGCCGAGCAGCCGGCGCACGACGGCGATGCGCGCGGCGATGCGGCGCCGATCGATCTCGAGCTTCGTTTCGCCGGGGCCGCGGGTGCCGATGCCGCCGCCCAGCCGCGAGAGGTCGGCGCCGACGCCGATTAGGTTCGACTGACGGAAGCGCAGCTGCGCGAGCTCGACTTGCAGTTTCCCCTCGCGGCTGCGCGCGTGACGCGCGAACACGTCAAGGATCAGCATCGTGCGGTCGACGATCGGCAGCGGAACGATCTTTTCGAGGGCGTTGCGCTGACGCGGGCGGAGGTCGTTGAGAACCAGCAGAAGATTCGCGCCGATCTCTTGAGCGCGGTTCGCGATCTCGCGAGCCTTGCCGCTGCCGACGAGGGTGGCGGGATCGATCCGGTCGCGGCGCTGCACGACGCGCTCCAATATCTGCGCTCCGGCCGCGCCGGCCAGCGCCTCGAATTCGTCGAGCTCCGGTTCGATGGCGCGGCGCTCGACGCGGCTGTCCACGGCGACGACGATGGCGCGCTGCCTCATCGATGGGCTATCGGAGCGATGCGCTCCAAGAGCCGGCGAATGCCCTCGTTGTAGTTCGGCCCCGGCCGCTCCAAGACGTCCGGATCGATCGCGTAGACGCGGTGCCGGCGCACGGCTCGCAGGCTGCGCCACGGCTCGCGGTCCGCGAGAGCCTCGATATGCGTCGCCGGATCGGTGACGAGCAGATCGGGCTGATCGCGCAGCAGCGCCTCAGCGCTGTACTCGCCGTAGGCCTCGCGCAAATCGTCGGCGGCGTTGCGTCCTCCCGCGAGTGCGATCAGCTTGGTAATGTACGATCCGGATCCGGCCGTCCAGATCGGGCCGCTGCCGAGCACGACGAAGACGCTGGGGTGGCGCGCAAAGCCGGCGGTTTGATTCACCAGCGCCGCGGTCTCGCGGCGCAGGCGCGCGATCGCCGCGTCGGCCTCGTGGCGATGTCCGGTGAGCGCGCCGGCGACACGCAGGTTCGAAAAGATCTGGTCGTACGTGTCGTCTGCGAGCAGGTAGACGGGGACGCGCGCGCGCCGCAGCGGCTCCACGAAGCGAGACTGTGCCGGGATGCCGATGACGGCGCTCGGGCGCAGCGCCACGATCGCCTCGACATCGACGCTGCTCGCGTCCGCCACGCGCGGCAAGCGCCGCGCTCGGGGCGCGTCCGTGTACGCCGAAACGGCCACGAGCTGTTCGCCGGCGCCGATGGCGTAGAGATCCTCGGCAAACGACGGCATCAACGTGACGACTCGCCCGGCGGCGTGCGAGGGCTGCGCCCGCTCGTCAGCGCCGCGGGCGCCGCAGCCGCACAGCAGCAGGGTCAACGGTACGATCGCGATCCAGGGACGCATGAAGAGGCCTTACGCGTGAAGGAGGCGGCGCGCCTTTCCGGCAATTCCGCCTCTTACGTTTGCGCGGGAAGCCGGTGTGAGGCCGGCACGGTCGCGCCACTGTATGCGGGGAGCCGCCCGAACGCCACTGTCGGGAGATGGGAAGGCGCGGGCACAGGCGATGAGCCGCGAGTCAGGATACCGTCGCAGACGCTTTCGAGCATGATCCGCCTCGCGCTAAGGAAAGGATTGCGATGGTTCCGATACTCGCCGCGATACTCGCGGCCTCCCCGGCGCCGTCGGCATCGCCGACGGCCGTTCCAGAAATTGCACACGTGTGGACCAGCGACCGCGGTGCCGAATCCGCCGCACGCGCGGCCCGAACGACATACGTCGTCACGGCAGCGCAGATTGCTCGCGACGGCGACGTCACGATCGCCGATGCGCTCACGCGCGTTCCCGGCGTCAACGTCGTTCGCTACGGCGCCTTCGGCTCGGTGGTCTCCGTCGGCATCCGCGGCAGCTCGTCACAGCAAGTCCTGGTCTTGATGGACGGTCTGCCGGTCGCCGGCGCGCAGATCAACGACGTCAACCTGGAGGACGTTTCCACCAGCGGCGTCGACCGCATCGAGGTCGTCGAGGGAGGGGGCTCGACGCTCTACGGCTCCGCATCGATCGGCGGCGTCATCAACATCATCACCGCGGCGCAGCCGGCGCGCAGCACGGCGGTCGCCTCGACCGGATCTTTCAATCAGCAGACCTACGCGATCACGACGCCCTATCTAGCGTTCTCGCGCACGTACGCCGCCAACGACTACTCGGTGGTGGGCGCGCCGAACCGGCAGAACGCACAGGCCGGCTTGACCGCGGTCAGCGCGCGCTACACGCACGGCGTCGGCGCGCTGGATCTCACGCTGGCCGGCAGCATCGACGCCGCGCAGGCCGGGAATCCGGGACAGCTCGGCTTCTTCTCGCCGACGAGCGAGACCAACAACGTCGACCGCAACCTCCGGCTGGTGGCGCAGCACAAGGGGGCGCGCTCGACGACGTCGCTCGAGCTCGGCGACTCGTCGGAAGACCTGTCCTACACGTGTAACACCCCGGTCGATCCGAACTGCCCGAACTCGTCCTTTCCGACGCCCGCGCCGGGTATGACGTCGAACCCGCCGTTCGCACAAGTTCTCTACGATCAGCGCTGGATGGCGAGCCTGCGCAACGTCGCGGGCGACGATCGCTCGCGCCTCGTCTACGGCGTCGATCTGATGCGCGGCGTCGCGCGCGTCGACCCGGGCACCGGCGGCGGATCGCCGCTTTCCGCCGACAACGCTCCGATCTTCGACGCCTACGCGCAGACCGCCGCGTACTTTCAGTCCCAGTGGTTCGCGAGCAACGGCAACGAGATCTACGCGGGGCTGCGCGCAGAGCGCGACGGCGGGGTCGGCGGCGCGTACTCGCCGTCGCTCGGCGGCATTCTCCATCTGCTTCCCGCGCTGACGCTGCGTCTCAACGCCGCGACGGCGTTCCGCGCACCGACCGCCGAGGAGCTCTACTATCCCGGATTTTCCAACTCCAATCTCCAGCCCGAGCGAACGCGGGTCGGCGACGCGACCCTTGTGGCACGGGCGCCATGGGGCGATCTGGAGTTCGGCTGGTTCACGACGAGCGGAACGAACCTGATCGTGTCGCCGCCGCCGACGTACGTGCCGGAGAACGTCGGGCGCGCGTCGATCCAGGGTTTGGATCTTGTGGCGAAGGCGCGCACGTTCTACGGATGCGTCGCGAGCCTGGGCGTCACGAACTTGTATCGCGCGCAGGACCTCATCACGTCGTCGCGGCTTCCCGGGCGCGGTCCCGTCTTCGCCGTCACGCTCGCGCTTCAATACGAAGCGCCCGCGAACCGGCGCTTCGACGGGTTCGCGATCGAAGCGCTAACGCAGGGACCCCAAGAGGCTCCGGACCCGTTTCTAGCGCCGGCATTCGCCGTCTATCAGCCGGGCACGTTCACGAATGTCCAGGCCTACGTCGGCTACCGGTTGACGCCTGCGGTGATCCTCGCGCTGCGTGGCTACAACCTCGGCAACGACCGCTACGCCCTCTACGCCGGGTATCCGATGCCGGGCCGATCGCTGCGCGTCGAGCTGCGCAGCAGGTAGATGCCTTGAAAGGCGTCGTGCTGCTTGCGATGCTGGCGGCGGCCGTGGCCGCCGGCATGCTCGTGGGCGGCACGCCGCTGCCGGCCGCGCAGATCGCGTGGGCGCTCGCGCACCCGCACGGCTCCGGCGTCGTCGGTGCGATCGTGTGGCAGCTGCGCCTGCCGCGCGTGTGCATCGCGGCGACGGTGGGAGCGTCGCTCGCGTTGTGCGGCGCGATGTTGCAAGGCATGCTGCGCAACCCGCTCGTCGATCCGTACCTCACCGGCGTGAGCGCTGGCGCGGCCGCGGCGATCGCCATCGCGATCCTCGCCGGCGCGTCGCCGGCCGCAACGCCCGCCATCGGCTTCGTCGCGGGACTCGGCGCAGCGCTGCTCGTGGCGGCGTTGGCGCGCCGCGGCGGCGGCATCGACGCCAACCGACTGATCCTCGGCGGCGTCTCGTTGTCGACGCTGTTCGCCGCGATCGTCACGCTCGCGGTCATACGCGCGCAGTCGGGCGATTACGCGAGCACCATCGTTGCGTGGCTGGCGGGATCGATGGCCGGTCGCGGCTGGCGCGAGCTCGTGGCCGTCGCGCCCTATGTGGCGTCCGGCACGCTCCTGGCACTCTGGGCCGCGGCACCGCTCAACGCACTACGCATCGGAGAGCTCCGCGCTCGCTCCGTCGGCGTCGGTGTCGATCGGGCCCAGTGGATCATTCTCGCGGCGTCGTCGCTGCTGGCCGCGAGCAGCGTCGTCCTCGCGGGACTCGTCGGCTTCATCGGGTTGATCGTGCCGCACCTCGCGCGCCGCCTCGTCGGGTCCGATTCGCGCGTTCTCCTGCCGGCGTGCGCCGCGATCGGGGCCACGTTGTGCATCGTCGCCGACGCGATTTGCCGGCGCATCGTCGCTCCGGCCGAACTTCCCATCGGCGTTTTGCTCGCGTTCATCGGCGTGCCCACGTTCCTGTATCTGTATCTGCGCCCCGCGGTCCGATCCAGCTCGGGCGTGCGCAGTTGATCGAACTGCGCGGCGTCGGGCTCCGCATCGGCGGCCACGACCTGCTCGACGGCATCGACGCGCGCATCGAGACCGGCGAGTTCATCGCGGTGCTCGGGGCCAACGGAGCGGGAAAGACGACGCTGCTGCGCGCGGTCGCGGGGCTCCATCCCGCTTCCGCCGGCACGATTCTGCTCGACGGACGGCAGAGCTCGCGGGTCGGGCCGCTCGATCGCGCCAGGCTCGTCGCGCTCGTCACCGGCGACGAGGTCTTGCTCGACGCGTTGCGCGTTCGCGACGTCGTCTCGATCGGCCGGTTCCCGTACCATCGCTGGTGGGAGTGGCGCGAGCGATCGAGCGACGAGGCGGCCGTGGCGCGCGCGTTGTCGGCCGTGCGAATCGAGGCGCTCGCCGAACGCCTCTTTTCGACGCTCAGCGCGGGCGAACGCCAGCGCGTCTGGATCGCGCTGGGCCTCGCACAGGAGACGCCGATCGTGCTGCTCGACGAGCCGACGAGCCACCTCGACGTGCGCGTGGCTCACGAAATCCTCGCGCTGCTCCGCGGGCTGGCCCGAGCGGGCAAGAGCGTGGTGTGTGCGCTGCACGACGTCAACGAGGCGGCGGCGTACGCCGATCGGATCGCGCTGCTGGGAGATGCAACGCTGCTCGCGATCGCGCCGCCGAAGGAGCTCCTGGTCGGACCTCTGCTCGAGCGTGCGTACGGCATCGCGATGGAGCACGTCCGGCTGCCGGACGGGCGGCTTCGCGTGTTCGCGCGCGAGCGCGTCAGTGGGTCAACAGGCGAACGTCCGACCCCAGCACCCAACGCGTGAGGCCGCGCTGCGGGCCGGTCGAGACGACCACGCCGATCGCGTCGTCGGGCGAGTGAAAGAGCGGCGACTCCACGTAGCCCGCGACGCACGTCACCACGACGGCGCGCGTTCCGGGAGACACGAGCAGCGCGTGCGGCAGCATCGCCTGCGCCTCGTCGAACGACGCCGCGTGGTACTCGCGCAGGCGCTCGCGGGAATCCCAGATCAGGACCGATGGATCGTCGGTGGTGCTATAGAGCACGACGTGCTGGCCGCGATGCAGCCGGCAATCGGCCGAAGCGTAAGCCAGCGTTCCGGCTAAGAGCATCAGGAGCGCGAGCGCGGCGTTACGCATGCGGCGGCTCCGAATTGCCGACGCGGATCGCCAGCACGGCCAGGTCGTCGCGCAGCCGATTGCCGGCCCGGCTCCGCACCTGCGCGACCAGTTCGTCGGCCAGCGCCTGCGCTTGGGGGCTGGCGCGCTCGATCATGTCCATAGCGCCGCGCTCCGTGAGCTGAGCGCCCGAGCGGTCGCGCACCTCGGTCAGGCCATCCGTCGTCAGCACTAGCGTGCTGCCGGACCGAAGGTCGATCGACTCTCCTCCGAACGGCTCGTCCATCACGCCGAGCACGGGGCCGGTGATCGCGAGGCGCGCGACGCCGGCGTCGCTGCGAACGTACGCGCAATCGTGACCGGCGCTGCCGTACTCCAAATGGAACGTGTTCGTGTCGAGCACGCCGACGAACATCGACACGAAGAGATACGGATTCCCGACGGCCTTGGAAAATGCGTCGTTGAACTCGTCCAGAATCGCCGCCGGGTCGCTCTTGCGCAACGCGATCGCGCGGATCATGAATTTGATGAAGGCGGTCAGGACGGCCGCGTCCACGCCCTTGCCGCTGATGTCCGCGATCAGCACCAGCGCCCGATTCTCGGAGAGGCGGTAGACGTCGAAGATGTCGCCGCCGACCGCCATGTGAATCGTCGCCGAGAGATACGCGCTGCCGACCTCGCAGTGCGGCAGCGGCACGGATTCGCTGCGAAACGCCCGCTGCAAGATTTTGCTGACCGCGCGCTCCTCTTCCAGCTCGCGGTTGAGCCGCGTGCGATACGTGTTGAACAATATGGCGAGCAGGCCGAACACGCTCACCCAGAACGCGCGCACCCACGACGACCGATCGAGCTGCTCTTGTGT
>DATDGN010000160.1:0-7346 GCA_036522095.1 Candidatus Cybelea sp.
ATTTCGCCCAGCGTCTGGCGCGCGATCTCCTCGCGCCCGAGGCGCGCTTGGCATTCCGCTTCGAGGGCTTGCGTGTGATCGCGGAAGCCGTTCACGAAAAGAAGCTCGTTGAGGGCGGTCCCGTAATCCCCGGCGCACGCGAGCGAAACGGCGTGCATGTAGCGTCCGAGAGAAAACTGCGGCGATAGTTGCAAGACGTCCCCGAGCTGCTGCAACGCGTCGCTATGCCGCTCCGACCAAGACAGGATCGTCGCGCGATTCGCCGCGATCGTCAGCGACGAAGGATCCAGCGTCTGCGCGCGAGTGATCTCGGCCAGCGCTTCGTCGAGCTTCCCGGTGCACACGTAGACCCATGCCAGCGAATGCCGCGTCTGCGCGGCGTCTGGACGCAAGGCGATGGCTCGTCGGTGCTCGGCTTGCGCTTCATCCCAATTCCGCTCGAAAAAACACGCGATCTCCCCGAGAATGGTGCGCGGCCCGGGATCGTCGCCCAGCTCGAGCGCCCGCATGGCCGCGTCGCGAGCTTGACAAAACACCTGCTCGGGAGCTCGGTGCATCCAGATCCCGGACATGGCCGTGGATGCCGCCAAACCCTGGTAGCCGGCCGCGAAGCTGGGGTCGACCTGCGTCGCTCGCTCGAACCAGCGGATTGCCTCGTCCAGGCCTTCGGCCGTGCGCTCTTGCAGCAAGTACTGGCCGTGACAGTAGGCGCGAAACGCCTCGTCGTTCTCCGTCGTCGCGGCTCGCACGGATGCGGTGTCCGTACCGACGAAGCGGTATCCACGCCGCGGTACGGTCACGATGTATTTGTTCCCGCGGTATTCGTCGTCGAGCACCGCGCGCAGCATCGAGACGTGCTGGGCGATCGTAGCGTCGGACACGCTCTCGCCCTGCCAGACCTCGCGAACGATTTCGTCTTTGGTGACGATCTCGCCGGCCTGCTTGATAAGGGCCTCGAGAAGATCGAGCGTCTTCGGCGTTGCCGGCACGGGCGCACCGTCGCGTAAGAGAATCCGGCGATGCACGTCCAACGCGAAGCGTCCGAAGGTCAGCGCCGTCATCTTAGGCGCCTACGTTCGCTTTTAGATTTCTTTATGACTTCCCGCCGATGGGGTGATAATGTCAACTTGAGATTTTGAAGATGCTTGATGCACGATCGATCGCCGTTTCGCCAATCTACCGTTTCGACGAGTTTAGGCTCGACGTGGCGCGCCGCTTGCTTTTCAAGCGATCGCGAGCGCTCCCGCTGCCCGAGAGGATCTTTCAAATTCTCCTCATGCTTGTCGAAGCCAACGGCGGTGTCGTGCACCGCGACGCGATCGCCCTGCGGGTCTGGCCGGACACCGCGGTCGCGGATGGAAACATCGCCCAACACGTCTACCTCTTGCGCCGGATCCTCGGTGAGCACGCCCGCGATCGCGGTATGGTCATGGCGGTGAGCCGCCAAGGATATCGGCTTTCCGCGCCGGTGGTCGTCGAGCCGGCGGGCTCGCCCGAACTATGCGAAGGCGCCGCGCTCGAGCCGTTTCCGGATTACTGCGAAGCGAGCTACCTGCTGGAGCGAAGGACCGCGCCGGCATTGAAGCGCGCGATCGATCTCTTCGAGGCATCGCAGCGGCCCGGCGCACCTCACGTTCCATCCTTGATCGGACTCGCTCGAGCGTACGCACTCCTGGCGCAAGATTGGCACGTGCCGCCGGCCGTGGCGTTCACGATCGCCAAAGACGCCGTGCGGAAGGCCTTGGCCATCGCCCCCGCATCGGCGCCCGCGCACGCGGTGCTTTCGAGCGTATTGCTGTACGCGGACTGGGATTGGAGCGGCTCCCAGGCCGAGCTCGATTTGGCCCTGCGCCTCAATCCGAATTCCTCGATCGTTCGCGCCAGTGTCACGGAGCGCGCCATCTGCGCGGGCGACTACGAACGCGCCGTCCACGAATCGAAGCGCGCGCTCATGGCGGAGCCGTCGTCGCTGTCGCGCCGGTTGCTTCTCGGCGTCGCGTTGATTCACGCGGGCGAGTACGCCGCCGGCATCGCCCGCATGTCGAAGCTGCTGGAGACGGACGGCGGGCTCCAGCTCGCGCGACGCTACCGCGCTCAGGCGTTTCTCCTCGATCGCCAGCCGCAAGAGGCTCTCGCCGACCTCCTCGTCCTGCCGCAGGAGCGTTCCGAAGAGCCGCGCTTCAGATTGCCTCTCCTGGCGAGAGCTTACGCCGACTGCGGCGAGACGCTCCATGCGGAACAGATTTACGCCAACCTACTGAGCATCGTGGGCACCGAGTACATCGTGCCCTGGAACCTCGCGATCGTCGCATCCGGTTTGGGTCGCGTCGACGACGCGCTGGTCCACCTCGGCGACGCTTTCGCGCGGCGGGAGCCCGCGCTGCTGTTTCTGAAGAGCCTGCCCTGGTTCGAGAGCATCGCCGACCTGCCGCGCTTCAAGGAGATCGCGCGTGGCGTCGGACCGTAGCGCGCCGTCACGCGAGGCACCCTCCGCGCGCTGAGAACGTAAGATGGCCGTTTTTCGGTTCGGAGGCTATCGTCTCGACGTCGATCGGCATTTGTTGATCGGCTTAGAACGGGCCATCCCGCTCTCGGCGAAAGCGTTCGGCGTGCTGCAGTGCTTGGTGCACGCCGCGGGACGAACGGTCTCGAAGGAAGAGCTGATTTCCGAGGTGTGGCAGCACGAGGACGTCTCGGACGCAACGATCGTGCAGCACGTGTGGATGCTGCGCCGAGCTCTGCGTGAGGGGGCGAAGAGCCACGAGTACATTCTCACGATTCCGCGCAAGGGATACCGTTTCGTCGCGCCGGTCATGCGCGAGGCGGAGGCATCGCAAGCACCGCGGGCGATCGCGCTCGGCGAGCCCTCGCAACGCGGCGAGCCGCGCGTGTGGCGGGAGTATCTCATCGGCATTGCGTACGCGGACAGACGCGACCGTACGAGCCTCAACCTCGCGGTGCGGCACTTCAACGCAGCCCTGCATGCGGATCCCACGTTCGCGCCCGCCTGGATGGGATTGGCCGGTGCGTACGCGGATTTGGCGTTCTACGCGTTTGCCACTTGGACTCGGGTGCTCCCCCGAGCGCGTGCGGCGATCGCCAAGGCCATCGATTTCGATCGTTCGTCCGCGCTCGCGCACTGCGTTCTCGCAGAGATTTCGCTGGCGCAGTGGGACGTCGGCGCGGCGGAACGCGCGCTGGACCAGGCCGGCGGTCTCGACGCGGGCGAGGCCGGGGTCTATCACTTGGGCTCGTTCATCGACGCCTGGCGCGGCGAGCCGGAATCGGCCCTGGCGAACGCCAAGCGGGCGGTCGCGCTGGCCCCAACGGACGTAGCGGCGCACGGCATGTTCGCCAACGCATTGGCGCTCCAGGGCGATTTCGCAAACGCGATCGCGTCGTACTCGGAGATTCTCGAGATCGAGCCGGAGTGCAGGATAGCGCGCCAGGGAAGATGCGAGGTCTACGCGTCAGATGGCCGGCTCGACCTCGCGATGCAGGACCTCGACCATCTCCCCGACACGCCCGCGAACCTCAGCCGCCGCGCGTGCATCCAGGCCTACATGGGCGACCGCCTGGGCGCAGCGCGCCTCTTGCGGGAGTTGCAGAGCCGCTCCACTTTGGAGATCGTCGAGCCCCACTGCTTAGCCCAGGTTCACATCGCGCTGGGGCGCCCCGACGAAGCGATCCGTTTGACGGAGCGGGCGATCGCGACGAACGACCTCGCGTTTGCAGCGATGCTGACGTCTCCGCTGCTGCGAGCGCCGCTGCAGGACCGCCGGGTGCGTCAGACGCTCGGCGACGTGCACGACCGGCTCTGCCGATCGCACAAAAAGATCGGCTAGCTGCCTAACAACCCTAGTGCACGTTGAGCAGCGTGCCGTAGGTCCCGCTGACGTAGTCGAGATCGCGCGGGTCGACGATCGTCCGTAGCGGTCGCACGTGCCCGTTGGCCTTCGGGCCGAGCACCGCGATTCGGGCGTTCGCTCCAGCGTAAACGTCGCCCGAGGCATCGGTCGCGATCGTGCGGATGCTGACGCCCGATCCCCAGTAGAATCGGCGCGTGGGCGTTACCAGACCGGAACCGGTCTTGGGGCCGTACGCGAACACGCCGGTATTCGGCAGCGATGAGGCGAGGTAGATCGTCCCCCCGGCGTCGATGGCAATGCTGCTGGGGTGCACCTCGGGGAGAGTGAAGTCGTAGAAGCTGCGAACGAGCGTCGCCTTTCCCTTCGCAAGCGCGTATTCGGAGACGCCGATGGCCTGGGCGCCCTGATACACGAGCGCGCAGGAGCAATAAATGTTCCCGGCGGCGTCGAGTGCGACGTTCCCGGCGTGCGCCGGCATGTAGCCGTCCGGCGTATCGAGCTGCACCGCAATCGAGGCGTTCGGCCGAACGCGACCCTGCGCGGAGGTGGGATAGCGCAAGAGTTTTCCGATCGCCGCCACCCAGAAGTTTCCGCGCCCGTCCAGCGCAAGTCCGGGGGCGTAGCCGGACAAGAGGTGCCCGCCCAGCACGGCGGTACGCTCGGGTGGGGTGTCGCCGTGCGCGTTCGGCGGGAATACCAGCAATCTCACCGGGCTGTGGCTCGAGCCGGCCTCGTACACGATGACGTAGATCGTGCCGTCGCTCCCGATCGCCATGCCGTTCCCGACCGAAAGCCGCGTAGCGGAGCCTTCCAGCAGCGAGCTCGGCCGCGTGCGGCCGCGTGCGCCGGCGGGGTATGCGGCCACCACCGCCTTAAAGGGAGAGAACGCGTAAACCGTCGGGCGGGAAGCGCTCGAGGCGCGGAGTGCGCCGGCGTGGCCGGCTGCGAGGGGTGGAGCTCCGACCGGCGAGCAGGCCGGCTGCAGCAGCAACGCCGCGGCCGACGTTATAAAAAGCAAGCGATCAATTTTTTTCATTTCGCCACCTTGCGGAAGGGACGCGACCCGGTTGCCGGGCCGCGTCCCTTTTTCCCCTAGCTAGTCCAAACTCCGTCGCGGATCAGATCTTCACTGCCGCATTGAAGTAGACGTTGATCGGAGGCACGCCGGCGCCGATCCCGCCGTTGCCGAGGTTGAGCGGCGTGTAGCTCTGGGTCCACGGCGTGCGCGCACCATTGGCCTTGAAGTCGTTGATGCCCGTGCCGTTGTAGAAGTTCGCCGGGTAGATGGTGCTGTTGAGCGGTCCACCCGCCGGCGAGTAGCCGCATACCACGTTGCTGGGCGGATAGGCCGACGACCACGGGGTCGACGAGCCGCCGAAGCATGCGTGGAAGAGGTTGGCGCCAAGAACTTGCAGTTTGATCCGCGGGCTCACGTCGTAGGTCAACTGGAGATTACCCACGATCGAGCTGGGATTCTGATAGTTGTCGTACGCGAACGTCCCGGTCTGCGGGTTGGGGATGTAGAGGAACCCGAACTGCCCTAGGCCCGCCGCCACCGTCGTCAGGTAGTTGCACTGCAACGGATTGGTCTTGGGCGAGACCTTGGTGATGCCCGTGGCCGCCGAGTTGAGCGTGCACGCACGCGGGTCGACGCCGGTCACGTCCATCGGGTTGCCATAGTACCCGCCGGTCTGGAACGAGAAGCTGGGCGTGATCGCCAGCTTGTCGTGGCGGTAGTTGAGCAACAGCGAGGCCACGTACGGCGAGATGTAGCTCTGGAGGAACCCCCAGAGGTTGGGCGCGATGGCCGTCGTGTACGGGTAGTACCAGCCGTTGGGATCCAGCAGCGGCTGCCGCGATTGATTGTAGTACGGGTTGAGGATCGTGTCTTGCTTGGAGCCGTTGGGCTTGGAGCACGACACGCCGGTCAATCCCTGGTAACAGGGGCTGCCGCCGCCCGACTTGGTCAACGCGTTCCAGGCCGCGATCACCTGGTTGAGCGCGGTGATCGTGTTGGGGATGACGCCGCCGTTGGTCAGACCGTAGTTGGTGAACTGGACCTTGGAGTTGGTGTAGCTGAACGCCAGCTGGCCCGAGAGCCCGTTGCGGGTGAAGTCACCCTTGTTGAACTGGAACTCGACGCCGTAGTTGCGGTTCACGCCCACCGGCACTTGCGTTACGAAGCCCGCGCCGATGAACGTCTGCTGCTGCCAACCCGCGACCCACGTGTAGTACGGCGTGAGCTTGAAGCTCATGTCCGTCCCATGCAGATGCTGCTCCCACGAGAGGTCGTACTGCGCCGACGAGATGCCCGGAATCGGGTGGAACGGCGAGTAGAACCCGAGGTTCATCATGTTGTTCCACAACGAGCGGTTGTCGCCGGTTGAGCTGAGGTACTGCACCGAGGCCGAGATCGGCGGCTGCGTGAAGCGGCCGGCCGAGGCGCGGAACACGGTGTCCGGCGACGCCGTGTAGGTCGCCGAGAAACGCGGCTGCCAGTAGCTCAGAGCGTACGAGCCCGGAGAAGTGGCGGTGAAGTTGGGCGCCGCCACGCCGTCCTGCGTCGTGCCGTTGGGATGCACCCAGCCGGTATGCGGACCGGTCGGGAACAGCTGCGTGGCGGCCTTGTTACAGTCGCCCACGACGTACTGCGCGTTGGCCGGCGGCACCCCGCCCGGAGGCAGCGGTTGCACCATCACCTGGTTGGTCGCGGCCAGCACGCAGGTGAAATTGGCCGTCTGGTTGGCGTAGAAGATGTTCGCTGCATTGGCCGTCTCCGGCAGGACGTACGTGTAGTTGTCGTACCGGATCGAGGCGTTGAACAGGAACTTGTCGCTGGGACGCCACTGGTCTTGGAGCGCCGCGTTGGTAAAGCGCGGACGCACCGTGTTCAGCGCGCCGGTCGCGTTGCCGGACCACAGGCTGTCCCAGGTCGCGCCGGCCAAGGTGGCCGGCGATCCCGCCGGACCGAAGCCCGTCGGACCGCTCTGCGCCGAGGCCGTCCACGTCGGAGTGACCGTCGAGTTGGAGGCCACGTCGTGATACGTGCTGTTGAGACACAGCTGTGGCTTGCCGGTGGCCGGGTCGTAGCACGTGAAGCCCTTGCCGGTCTTGGCCATGTAGCCGATCGGCGAACCGCCCACGCACCCGCCGCGGCAGCCCAGGTAAGCGGAGGTATTGTTGAACCGGATTACCCCCGCCGTCGTGTAGTTGCCGTCGAGCGAGACCAGGTTCTGGTCGTTGATCTGATCCTGGAAGTCGATCGCGGCACCCGAGGTGTGCGTGATCAGGTCGTACTCCGGAGAGATCGCCGAGGGCACGAGCAGCGGCGCGCCACCGTAGATCGGGTCGGTCTGCAGCCAGTCGGAGTAGAAGGTGTAGCCGTAGAGCCGTATGTAGGCCGCCTGACTCAGCGCGTAGGTGTACTGTATCTTGGTGACGCCGGTGTCGTTGCGGTTGACGTTGGCCGAGTTATCG
>DATDGN010000161.1:0-2905 GCA_036522095.1 Candidatus Cybelea sp.
ATGAAGGCGCTCGGCTCGACGACAGGGACATGTTGGTCGCGGGGGTTCCGGAGGCCGTGTCGCGCCTCGGCATCGGTGCGTTCATCTCCCCGCAATGGCTCGCAGGTGAGGAGGACGGCGTCGTGCTCGACTTCGTGCGTAGGGAGATGCGTCGCGAGCCGTGGAGCGAAGCCGCGGGCGAGGTCGCGCGCGCCGGAGGGGTGGCGATAGGAGGCGACGGCGTGCGGCGGTGCGAGAACAGGGGTAAGCGTCCGGTAGACCGCATCCTCGCGAGCGCCCGCGGGCACGTGCAGGATGTCGTGCGTGGCGGCGAGCAGTCCGAAGCGATCAGGCGGCAGGCGATGGCGCGCTTCGCGCAGCGTCGAGGTCCTGCAGCTTTTGCTTCCAGGCCTTGGGACTGAGCTCGAGGACGTCGCGAGCGGGATGACTCCCGACCTTCATGATGACGTCGCGCAGGTAGTCGAAGGGGTTGACCCCGTGCAGCTTGCAGGTGGCCAAGAGCGAGTAGAGGACGCAACCCCGCTCGGCCCCGTTCTCGCTCCCCGCGAAGAGCCAGTTCTTGCGTCCGACGGCGACGCGGCGGAGCTGGCGCTCGGCAATGTTGTTGTCGAGCTTGAGGCGGGCGTCTTCGAGGAAGCGGGTGAGTGCCCCCCACTGGTTTCTGGCATAGCCGATGGCCTCCGCAATGGGAGCCTTGGGCAAGACGACAAGCGCGTCGGCGTCGAGCCATGTCTTAAAGGCCTCGAGGACCGGAGTGCAAACGCGCTGGCGCTCGGCGGTGCGGCGTGCGGGGGGAAGCTTCATGACGATCCGATCGGCCTCGTAGAGCTTCTTGATGAAGCCCAGACCGATGAGGGCTCGGTCGCGATCGGTCAGCTGCGCGTCGAAAAACCTCCGTCGCGCATGGGCCCAACACCCGACTTCCTTTGCCGCTTCGTCTTCGCCCGCCCCCTCGGCATCGCCGAAGAGGCGGTCGTAGAGGTTGGCGGCATCCGCCTGGACGTAGCCCGTATAGCCCTTGAGAAACTCCCGTGGCCCGTCGCTCTTGCGCCGAGGCGTATACCGAAAGACGACGTAGTCGTCATCGGCGACGTACACCCAAACGTGCCCCTTGTGCGTCGAGCCGGGCGCCAAGATGGGGATACCCGTGTCGTCGGTATGGATCCGGTGCGCGCTGAGCGACGCTTTGGCCATCGCGTCCGTGATGGGCCGCAGCAGATCGGCGACTTGCTCGACCCAGTCGCACATCGTCGAGCGGGCGATGTGCACGCCCTGACGCTCAAATCCATCTTCCAGCCGGTGCAGCGGCAGGTGGTCGGCATATTTGCTCACGACCACGTGCGCCAAGAGCCCCGGCCCGGCTAGCCCTCTGTCTATCGGCGCGGCGTCGGGTACCGACGCTATCACGACTCCGCCTTCTTCGCACTTGCATGCGGGCGCATACTTCATGCGTGCGATCTGCACATGCACGAGCGACGCCGGGCGCCAGTCGAGACGGCTGCTCGTCTCTTCGCCTATGTGCACTTTGGCCGTGCCGCAGCAAGGACACGAGCGAAGCGCATCGGGGGGCTGCAGCTCGATGCGCTCGACGGGCAGATGCTCGGGGACCGGCGCACGTCCGTGCCGTCCGCGCGGCTTGCCTCGCTCGGTCTCCGGCTCGGGCTTCGACGCCTCCTCGTTCTCTTGGTCGGCGATCGCCTGCGCGAGCTCCGCCGGCACGACGAGCTTCGCGACCTCGGCGAAGGCCAGCTGGACCTGGTTGGCGTCCACGCGCTCGCTCTTGTTCTGGGCGCGCAGGTGGCGCTTCACGCGCTCAAGCTCGAGGGCGACCAGCTCGAAGAGCTTTCTGTACTCGTCCCGCTCGTGGGTCGCGCGCTCTCGCGCCGCGCGCTCGCGACCGAGCGCAGCGCTGAATTCCGCCAGCCTCGCTTCGAGCTCTTGGACGCGCGCGTCGCCGTCGCTCACGTTCAAGGCCTTAACGCGCCCCGCGGCGGATGGAAAGGCGAATCAGCCCGCGGGCGTGACTTCTTCTCGCGGCGTTGCTTTGCGGTGCACGACGCCGACTCCGGCTGTCGTCCGCGCCAGGTCGAGCCCCTCGAGGATCTTCGCGAATTCCGCCGCCTCGATCGCCACGCTCGTGTCGCCAGGTCGGATCGCGCTCGGGAAGCGGAAGACGCCGCGTTCCAGGCGCTTGTAGAGGACGCAGTAGCCCGTCCGATCCCACCAGAGGGCCTTGAGGCGATTGCCCGACTTGTTGATGAAGAGAAAGAGCGCGCCGCTGCGCGGGTCTTTGCCAAGTGCGTCTTGCGCCGCCGCGGCCAACCCATCGAAGGAGCGCCGCAGGTCGACCGGCGAGGTCGCGCAGTAGATCGGCATCCTCGCCGAGAGCATCACGCACCTCCCAAGACGATCAGGAGCCGACGCAAAACGCCTTCGTCGAAGTCGGCGCCCACTCGCACCGTATGCCCCAAGCGCGTCACCACTTCCAGCGCGCTGCACGTTGGCTCGGGCCTGGTCTGCGAGGGCTGAATCTCGACTTTCGCGAATGAGACGCCAGATGCCATTACGGAGTTCCCGCGCAGCCGCCGCTTCCAGAAAAACAGGCGCTCCCGACGCAGGCCCTCGCGATCAGCGAACTCCCGAGCCGACAAGCCGCTCGCGGTCCACTGCTGGACCCGCTCCTTCCAGAACCGCTCGTCCCGACGTACTCGCATCCGCGGACCTCCGCGCACGCAAGCTACGCCGCCTCCTCATTCGCCGGCAGGACGCGGTCGGCCGGACGCTTACCCTTTCACCACCCGCGGTGGATCCAAGTCCTCGATGCGCAGTAGGTATTCGCCCCGCGCGCGTCGCGCAGTGACCCAGGAGGCGAGCGCCGTCCACGCCCCGCCGAGATGCAAGTCCC
>DATDGN010000162.1:0-13248 GCA_036522095.1 Candidatus Cybelea sp.
AGCGTGCGCATCTGGTACGAGATCATGCTGGAGCCGGAAAACGGGGTGGTGGTCGAGGCGATCGGCCACCAGTTCTACTTCTCGTTCCGCTATCCGGAGATCAACGGCGAGGTGACCGACGCGATGCACCTGCCGCGCGGCGTGCCGGTGACGCTGAACCTGACGTCGGCCGACGTGATTCATGGATTTTGGGTGCCGGCGATGCGTCTCAAGAACGACACGGTGCCCGGCCTCGTCACGACGATCCGGTTCACTCCGCGGCTCGACGGCCGGTATCCGATCATCTGCACGCAGTTCTGCGGCGTGCTGCACAGCGAGATGGACAAGCAGGTTCTGGTGATCGAGGAGAAGCCCGCGTTCGACAAATGGTATAAGCACTGGCAGCAAAAGAACGCGCATGCCAGCAACGCGCTGCCGGCCGCGGCCGGCCAGGCGATCTCGCTGCAGGGCGGCAACGCGTCGGCCGGTCAGCAGATGTTCGCGCAGAAATGCTCCGCCTGCCACAAGCTGGCGCCGTTCGATCAGAAGATCGTCGGCCCGGGCCTCAAGGGCGTGCTGCACGACCCCACGCATCCCAACCTCGTCAACGGACAGCCCGCGACGCCGGGGAACGTCGCCGCGATCCTGCAGAGCGGCTACACGGGGAGCATGGGCACGATGCCCAACGCCTCGGCGAACGGCCTGTCGTCGCAGGACATCGCCAACTTGGTCGCATTCCTCGACTCGTTAAAATGATAGAATCGAACGAAATATGGCAGTAGCAGCGGTACACCCCGGCGGGATCGCCGATCACATTCACCCGGAACCTCAAGGATTCGTCAGGCGATACGTCTTCTCGCTCGATCACAAGATCATCGGCATCCAGTACCTCATCACGGCGTTCGTCTTCTTCATGCTGGCCGGCTTGCTGGCCGAAGCCATCCGCACGCAACTGCTCAATCCCAATGGCGGGTTCGTCGCCGCCGACACGTACAACGAGATCTACAGCGTCCACGGCAGCACGATGGTCTGGCTCGTTATCATCCCGATGCTAACCGGCGGTTTCGGCAACCTCATTTTCCCGGTACAGATCGGCGCGCGCGACGTCGCGTTCCCGTGGCTCAACATGCTGAGTTTCTGGATCTTTCCGGTCTCCGGGCTGATGCTGTTCTCGTCGTTCCTGATGGGCGCGCCGACCGCCGGCTGGATGGAGTACCCGCCCGTCTCGTTGCAGGGCGCGGCGGGAACGTCGATGTGGGCCGCGGCGATCTTCCTCGTCGGCGTCAGCTCGACGATGACCGGCCTGAACTTCCTCGTCACGATCCTCAAGATGCGCGCGCCCGGCATGACGTTCACGCGCATGCCGCTCTTCGTGTGGGGACAGTTCGCGACGGCGCCGCTGCTGATGATCGCGACGACCGCGCTCGCGGCCGCCCTCGCCGCGCTCTTCATCAACCGCGTGTTCGGCGTGCCGTTCTTCGACCCGGCCAAGGGCGGCAGCCCGGTGATGTGGCAGCACATGTTCTGGTTCTACTCGCATCCGGCCGTCTACATCATGGTCATCCCGGCGTTCGGCATCATCTCCGAGGTGCTGCCGACGTTCGCCCGCAAGCCGATCTTCGGCTACAAGCTCATCGCCTTCTCGTCGGCGGCCATCGCCCTGCTGGGATTCATGGTCTGGGCGCACCACATGTTCACGTCGGGCCTGGCGCCGTTCTTGCAACTGCCGTTCATGATCCTCACCTACGTCATCGGCGTGCCGACGGGCATCAAGATCTTCTCGTGGACCGCGACGCTCTTCCGCGGGAAGATCCACTTCGCGACGGCGATGCTCTTCGCGATCGGCTTCATCGGCCTGTTCACGATCGGCGGCATCACCGGCATCTTCCTGGCCGCGATCCCGTTCGATCTGCACGTCCATGGGACGTACTTCATCGTCGCGCACCTCCACTACGTACTCGTCGGCGGCAGCCTGATGGGCGTGTTCGCCGGGATGTATTACTGGTTTCCGAAGATGTCGGGACGCCTGCTGAACGAGACGCTCGGCAAGTGGCACTTCTGGTTGTTCTTCATCGGATTCAACCTGACGTTCTTGCCGATGCACTGGCTCGGCATGGAGGGAATGCCGCGCGAGGTCTCGACCTACGATCCGCAGTTCGCATTCTGGAATCGCTTCGCGTCATTCTCCTCGTATCTGATGACCTTCGCGATCCTGATCTTCTTCGTGAACGTGATCTGGAGCATCCGCAACGGCAAGCGCGCCGGCGCCAATCCTTGGGGCGCGCGCACGCTGGAATGGCAGGTTCCGTCGCCGCCGCACTACTACAACTTCAAGCACATCCCGACGGTCTACGGCCTGCCGTACGACTTCAGCCAGCCGCTGCCGTATAAGGGGCTCGACGAGGAGCTGACCGACTCGCCGCCGCCCGTGGCCGTCGGAGCGCATTGATGACGGCCGCATCGCTGCCGCTCGACGCGCACGGCAACGTCGATCAGCTCTACATCGAAACCCGCGAGCTGCGGCTGCAGGGCTTCCTGCTCTTCCTCGTCAGCGACTGCGTGCTGTTCGCCTCGTTCATCTTCGCCTACCTGTATCTGCGCAACAGCGGGCAGGGCTGGCCGCCGCCGGGGATCCAGCGCCTGGACGTGGCCTTCGCGGCCTGGAACTCCGTCGTGCTGTTCGGCTCGGGCGCGACGATGCATTACGCGCTCGAAAACTTCAAGCACGGGAACTTCATGCGCTACATATGGTTCCTGCTCGCGACGATCGTGCTCGGCGCGGGCTTCCTCGGCGGGCAGGCCTATGAGTACACGCACCTGATCTACGGCGAGCACGTGACGTGGTGGGGCAGCGGCATCTTCGGCGCGTCGTTCTTCACGCTGACCGGCATGCACGGGATGCACGTGTTCATCGGCGTCTGCTACCTCACGGTGCTGGTGCTGCAGTCCGCCGCGGGGGTCTACACGCGCGGCAAGTTCTTCGGGATCACGGCCGGCACGCTCTACTGGCACTTCGTCGACGTGATCTGGGTCGTGCTCTTCTCGATCTTTTACTTGTTATAAGGAGCGAACGTGAACGCAGCGCTGATCGAACGTCTGGGCGCGGTGATCGCGGGGATCGTCGTCGCGGTGGTCGCGTTTTACGCGCTCTATAAAGACTGGCGCGTCACCGGCGTCGAGAACCAGGTCTTCAAGCTGATGCTGCTCCTGCTCGGCATCGGCGCGATTCTCGCCCTGCTGGCCGGGCTCAACGTCATCGGCTTCGTGCCGAAGGGGGCATAGCACTCACATGATCGTTCGCGACGACGAGTATCTCGACTTTAGCAAGGTCCCCGAGAGCCGCGGCGTGCCGACGGCGCTGTACCGCGTCGTCGTGGTCGGACTGCTGATCATCTTCGCGATCGGCGCGTCGGTCTGCCTGATGTCCGGCTACGGCCATCACTGGCCGTCGAACACGACCCTCCGCGTCCCCCTAAAGTAACGTCCCTAGTCCCCAGGGTCGATGGCGACGCCTTCGGGCTGCGTGAGATTTCCGTTCGTATACGTGCGGACGAGCTCACCGCCGGGGAACTTTCGCGCGACAATCATATCGTTTGGCGTGTCCACGCCGAAAACGACGTTCTGGCTTGCATTTAGCGCAATGTCGCCCCAGAGATCCGAACCGCCCGTGTGGATTCCTCTCCCCGTCGGCTGACCGGCTTCGGTGAATTCCACGAGAGCCGGCTGCGAGGGGACGTCGTACGTAGGAATTAGCAGCCTTCGGGATGCGGTCGCCTTGATGCCGCTCTCCGACGTCGCGGTCGGCTGCAGGAGATAGTATCCCGATTCGCGCGCGTGGCGCCATCCGACGGTCGCCGCAAACGGCGAAAACCCGATCACCCCGGTTGCGAAGATGTTCCCGGCTGCGTCGCAGGTCACGTAAAACTCGAGGCCGCCCGCACCGCTCTGCTGGGCTTCTAGGCGGCGTACCGGGTTCGTGTGACCGGGTGGATAGACCGCGATGCCGCCCCGGTTCAGCGAGTCGGCGACGAAAGCCGTGCCGTCGTGGCATACGGCGACGTCGTTCGGCTGATCGGAATCGTTCAACGTCTCGCTCGGCGTCGTGGAGCCGCGGGGAAAGACGAGCACGTCGTTGGCGCCGGGATTCGCAACCCACAGGTTGTGGCGCGCGTCGACGAAGACGCCGACTGGCGCGTTCAGGCCGGTCGTTATCGTATGTTGCAGCTTTCCCTGAAGGTCGAAAACGTCGATCAGGTTGTTGGTGTGGTCCGATACGTACACGAGCGACGTATACGGCGCGCCGACACGCAGTGCGGGTTCAGCCGGCTGCACCGATGCCGTCCCGTAGCCTCCGCCGCACGCGCTAAGCCACGCGGCGAGCAAGACCAACGACAAGTGCTGCATGTCTCTACCTCCGAGAAGGTTACAAGTCGGCGCGGCGACCGTGGCGTGTCGCGATGCCGATCGCCAGCAGCGGAATTTCCTCGTCCGGCAGCAGTCCGGTCGGTCTGCCGTCGATCTTGTGGATGCCGGCATACTCCGAGAACTCGGCGAGCGCCGGGATCGTGACATTCGGTAAACGTTTCTTGCCGAGCCATTCCCATTCACCCGCGATACTGCGGTCGGGGAAGAGCACGGCCGCGTAGCCGCACGCGTCCGGTTGCGAACGATCGTCGGGCTCGCGATAGCGCACGTAGCCGTCGAGTATGTAGATCGGGCGAAACGTCTGCAGGTACGCGACCATCGGCGCGGCGAGCACGGCGATGAAGTAACCTCCGAACGCGATCGCGCCGACCGCGAAGATCCAAGCGATCTTGATCAACGTGGCGTCGGACGGCACGTGCTGCGCGCGGTAGACGATGCCCCACGTGAGCAGGCCCATGAACAGCATCCCGAGCAGCGGCTCGATGGCGAGCGAGAAGCGCCCGGTGAGCCCGCGCCACACGACGGCGCGCTCTTTTTTCGTCCACGCGCGCCGCGCCAGAGAATGTTGCTTGCGAAGGCTGCGCAGGACGTCCAATGCGTTGATGTTACCCGATCCTTCCCCTCGACGTATCCGTTTCCACCCGGGCACTCCAGCGCCTTGCCAACGGCGGGGCGCGCTAGAGCGCCCCGGCGGCTGCCTCTTCGATCGGGCGGCTGCGTTCCTCGCGCTGGGGTTTGAGCATCGTCGCGAGAATCAGCGCCACGAACGCGATGCCGCAAAACGCCAGGTACGCGTGGCGATAGCCGGCGACCTCGCTGTGCGCCATGGCGAAGAAGCTGCCGGCCATCGCGCTTCCCAGGATCTGGCCGACGATCAGCGCCTGGCTCAAGAGTCCCACCGCGGTGGCGCGCGCTCGCTCGGGCGTCTCGTTGGTCACTATGTAGCGCGTCGGCGCGCCGAGCAGCGCGCCGAATCCCGCGCCCGCGACCACCATCGCGAGCAGCGAAAGCGCGAGCGACGAAAACCCGAGGGCGAAGATCGCCAATCCCAGCTCGGTGAGCACCGTGCCGAAGAGCAAGACGTCGCGGCTGCCGACGCGATCCAGCGCGCGGCCCGACGCCGGGATCACGACGACGAACGTCAGCGCGCCGAGCGTCGCCACGAAGCCGGCCGCCGCGTAGGAGAGACCCTGCGTGCCGACCAGAACCGTGGGGATGAAGAACAGCGACCCTTCCAGCACGCCGATGATCAGCTCGAGCGCGTAGGTCTTCACCAGCTGCGGACGGCTCAGCAACTCCAACGGGACGATCGGCGACGGCGTCAGCGTCTCCCACACGACGAACCCGGAGAGGATCGCGCCGCCGAGCAGACCGATCACGAGATGCGCCCCGATCAATCCGTCCATTACCGCCAGCAATCCGATGCAGAGCAGCGCGAGGCCGACGGCATCGAGGCGCCCGCGTTGTCGCGGTGCGTCGCGCGGGACGTCGCGCAGCGCGAGCGCGATCACGGCGCCCGCGAGCGGTACGTTGGCCGCAAAGATCCAGCGCCACGAGATGTAGTGGGTGATCAGGCCGCCGAGACTCGGGCCGACGACCGCGGCCAGACCCCACGTGGCCGCGACCATTCCGAGCGCCGTGCCGCGCCGCCCAGCGGGAACGACGTCGCCGATCGTGGCCGTCGCGACGGGGAAGATTCCGCCGGCGCCCAGCGCCTGGATCGCGCGGGCGGCGAGGAACACTCCGTAGCTCGGAGCGGCGATCGCGAGGATGCTGCCGGCGGCGAAGACGGCGACGCACGTGACGTACACGGGACGGCGCCCATAGCGGTCGGCGAGCGCGCTCGCGAGCGCGATCGAAACGACCGTTACGAGCAGGTAGAGCGTGAAGACCCACGCGAGGTCGCTGGTTTGCACCGAGAAGTCGCGGCCGAGCGCGGGCAGCGCCGGCGAGAGCACGCTGAGGTCGAGGGCTCCGGCGAAGACGCCGAGCCCGAGCGTCCAGAGCAGCCGGTTCACGATACGATGCGGTCGATCACCATCACGGCGCACATCAGCGCGAGGTAGAGGAGCGAGTAGCGGAACAGCCTGCGCGCCTGCAACGTCCCGCTCTGTTCGCGCCACGTGCGCAACGCGTCGAGGACGAAAAGACCGCCCAGCACGGCCGCAGCGGCGAAATAGAACGCGCCCATGATGCGCAGCGGGTAGAGCGCGAGCGACGCCGCGACGAGCACGAGGCTATAATAGACGATTTCGCGCTTCGTGCGTTCGGCGCCGTAGACGTTGGGAAACATCGGGATCTTGGCCTTGGCGTACTCGGTCTCGGTCATGAGCGCGAGCGACCAGAAATGCGGCGGAGTCCACAGAAAGATCAGCGCGAACAGGCCGAGCGCGGGACCGCCGATCGTGTGCGTCACCGCGGCCCAGCCGACGAGCGGCGGCACCGCGCCGGCGGCGCCTCCGACGACGATGTTGAGCGGCGTGATGCGCTTGAGCCACATCGTATAGACGCCCACATAGTAGACGTTGCCGGCCAGCGAGAGCCACGCCGCGAGCGGACCGACCAGCAGATAGAAGATCGCGAACGACGCTCCGCCCGCGAGCAGCGCGTAGATCGTCGCGTCGCGGCGCGAAATTCGCCCGGCCGGTATCGGGCGCGCCTGCGTCCGCTTCATGACGCGATCGATGTCGGCGTCCCACACGCAGTTCAACGCGCCGGCCGATGCGGCGGCCAGCGCGCCCGCAAGCAGCGTCCAGAAGAGCAGCGCGAGGCTGGGCACGCCGCGCGCGGCCATCACCATCGCCGCGGCGGTCGTGACGAGCAGCAGCGCGATGATGCGCGGCTTGGAGAGCTCGTAGTAATCCCGGAGCAGCGCGAGCGCCGGCATCGCTACGAGATGCTCTCGGGCAGGCGCCGCGCGGCGCCGGCCGGCAGGGAGTCGAGCGCAGCGAAGATCGTCGCGACGAAGAACGCGAGGAAGACGAGCGCGGCGTTGACGGCGTGCGCCTCACGGAGATCGGTGGGCAGACGCAGCGCTACATTCAGCAGTCCCAGCAAGACTTGAACCGCGACCAGCGCGACGCCGAGCGCGACCGTCGCGCGTAGCCGCAGCGAAGCGGAGTGCGCCCACACGAGCGCGAGCGCGCCCGTCGCGCAGATCAGCGTGGCGGCCGCGGCGACGCGATGCAGCATCTGCACGAACTGCCCCGGCGTGTGGACCACCACGTTGCCGGCGCAGCCCGGAATCGAAAGGCAGGCCAACCCCGCGCCGCTGGAGCTCACGTACGCGCCGACACACATCGTCGCGAAGGCGACGATCGCCGTCGCGCCGACGACGGCGACGTCCGCGGAAAGTCCGCGCGCCGCTCCCCGCTGCGAAACGTCGCAGGCGGCGGCGAAGACCGCCATCGCCGAGAGCGCGGCGATCAAGGCCATCGCGGTCGCCCAGTGCAGCACGACCGAGATCGGCGTGTTCGCTAGGCGCACGGTTTCCGCACCGAGGAACACCTGCACGAAGAACACCGCGACGATGACGGCCAGCGTGGGACCGATGAACGGGCGATCCCGCTTGCGCCACGCCGCGACGACGAGCGCCACGACGAGCGGCGCTACTGTAAACGCAAGCAGGCGATGCGTCCATTCCCACAGCGTGCCGCCGGTCATCGAAGGCACGAGGCGTCCGCGGCACAGCGGCCAGTCCGGACACGTGAGCCCGGCGCCGTTGATGCGCGTCCAGCTCCCCAGCATGACGGTCAGCAGCGCCGCGAGGTCGGCGGCCAATGCCAAACGCAGGAGCTGTTTCATCACCCTTTAGCGTACCGTCGCCGCGGCCGGCTAGCAACGACATTTGAGGATAAAATTTTCGAGTGCGCGGGAGGCCGCAGGGGGGTACGGGCGAAGCGGACGGCCGTGAAGCGCTGGTCGGCCCTGGCAGGTCTAGCCGTAGGGCTCATCTTGCTGGTCGGATGTCGCGAAGTTCGCGTGAAGACGTTGGCAGTTGGCACGACCACCGTTCTTGGAGGGAACCAAATCCTTATAGTACGCGATGCCGACTCCCTGGGCAAGCTGGGAATTCACGCTCCCGTGCACTTTAAGAGCGAGTTCGGCGTTGTATTGCTGATGGGCCCGCACGACCGCACCGGCTACAAACAGATCGTCGAATCGATCCGCGCGACGCCGGATCGCGTGCGGGTCGTTGCATTCGAACAGGCGCCGGCCGACGCCGGCGAGCCTACGCCGGCCTATCGCTCGTTTACGCTCTGGATCGTTCCCAACAGCGTCTATCGGCGCGGCGTGCGCGTCGAGGTAGTTACCCCCAGCAACGAGCCGATCACCTCCACGTATCTGCCATGATCTCTCCTCGCAAGACGGCCGCGTCGATCGAGCCCGTCGACATCGACGTCCGCGCGCAACGGCTGGGCGTCGTGCTCGAGCCCGACGGCGATCCGACCGAGGCCGGCGGCATCCTCAATCCGGGCGCGGCGCGCGCGCGGGGGGGCGAGCTGCTGCTCTACCCGCGTTGCGTGGCCGAAGGCAACATCTCGCGCATCGGAATCGTTCGCACGCAGATCGAGAATCGCAGCTTTGCGGTCGAGCACCTCGCGTTCGCGCTGCAGCCCGAGGCGCCGTACGAGCTGCGGCCGCGCTCCGGATACGGCTGCGAGGATCCGCGCGTCACGTACGTCGCGGCACTCGAATCGTACGTGATGGCGTACACCGCGGTCGGCCCGGATGGCCCGCGCGTCGCGATCGCGATCTCTCGCGACGGATATTCCTGGGAACGCCTCGGCCCGGTGAACTTCGCCGGAACCGCGACGCATTCGGGCGACGATAAGGACGCGGCGTTCTTTCCCGAACCGGTTCTGTCGCCGAAGGGCCGTCGCTGTCTAGCCTTCTACCATCGTCCGATGTTGCATCTGTCGAGCGTGGACGGCCGCGCGGCCGTGCCGATGATCGAGCGCATGCCGTTCGAAGACCGTGAGTCCATCCGCATTGCGTACGTTCCGCTCGGCCCCGCGAGCAAGGACCACAGCAAGCTGTGCAGCGTCAGCGAGAGCGTCCAGGTGCTCTCGCCCGACGCGCACTGGGGATCGATCAAGATCGGCGCCGGCACGCCGCCCGTGCGAGTCTCGTTGAACGGCCGCGACGCATGGATGGCCATCTTCCACGGCGTCGACGTCATCAACGACGGGGCGCGCAAGCCGTTCCTGCGCTACAGCGCGGGCATCGTGATTCACGATCTCGAGCGCCCGGACCGCGTGCTGTACCGATCGCCGGAACCGATCATGGTGCCCGAATCGCGGCGCGAGCGCCACGGCGTCGTCGACAACGTCGTCTTCCCGACCGGTATAGATCCCCGGCCGGATCTCGGCGAGCGGGCGTTCGACGTCTACTACGGCATGGGCGACTACTCGGTGGGCGCCGCGCGCGTGTGGTTAAATATCTGATCCTTTCGACCGTCATCATCTTGAGCGCCGCCGTGCTGGCGACGGCGTGGGCGAATCGCGACCTCATACGCATCAAGATCGGCAGCGCATACGCGCACGTGCGGGCGAAGGCGGGAGGCGCGGGCGCTCCGGCGCAGGCGCCGAGCGCGGCGCTGCGCGGCGACGCGCCGTGGGCGCTCTCGGCGCTTCCCGAGTGTCTGACGCAGGTCTCCGAGTCATCGGGCCCGGCGGGCTACGTGCGGGCGCGGCTGCCGCGCGGCACGGCGCCGATTGTGCCGCCGGCCACGTTGGTGTATGGTGATTGCACCATCACCATCGCCGGTGACCAAGCCGACGTGCGGCGGGGAGCCGATCGGCTGCACATCCCGCCCAGCGTGCAGTTTTATCGGGCTTCCGGGCTGCTCGCGCTCATGCGCGAGGATTCGCATGGAGCGCAGCTGCGGGTGTACGAGCCGGCGCAACGTTGACGAGGTAACGTGGCCATACGAGACGAGGTGCGCAAGCGCCGCACCTTCGCGATCATCTCGCATCCGGATGCTGGGAAGACGACGCTCACCGAAAAGCTGCTGCTTTACGGCGGGGCGATTCACGTCGCCGGGCAGGTCTCGGCGCGCAAACGCCAGCGGCAGGCGACTAGCGATTGGATGGCGCTCGAGCGCGAGCGCGGCATCTCGATCACGTCCACGGTGCTGCAGTTTCCGTACCGCGAGCATACGATCAACCTGCTCGATACGCCGGGTCACCAGGACTTCGGCGAGGACACGTACCGCACGCTGCTGGCGGCCGACAGCGCGGTGATGCTGATCGACGCCGCCAAGGGCGTCGAGCCGCAGACCAAAAAGCTGTTCGCGATCTGCCGCGAGCGCCGCATTCCGCTGTTCACTTTCATGAACAAGCTCGACCGGCCGAGCCGCGATCCGCTCGAGCTGCTCGACGAGCTCGAGAACGTGCTCGGCATCGGCGCGTTTCCGATGAATTGGCCGCTCGGCAGCGGCGACGAGTTCCGCGGTGTCTACGACCGCCGCACGAAGGCGGTGCACAAGTTCGAGCGCTCCAGCCACGGCACGACGCGCGCGGCGTTCTCCGTAACCGACGTCGGCGACCCCGCCCTGCGCGAGCTGGTGAGCGGGTACGTCTACGGGCAGTTTCGGGAGGCGATCGAGTTGCTCGACGGCGCCGGCGAGCGCTTCGACAGCGCGGCGATGCTGCGCGGCGAGATCACGCCGGTCTTCTTCGGCAGCGCGGTGACGAACTTCGGCGTGCAGCTTTTCCTCGACGATTTCGTGGAGATGGCTCCGGCGCCGACGCCGCGGGCCGGCGTCGAGCCCGCTTCGTCCGCCTTCACCGGCTTCGTGTTCAAGATTCAGGCCAACATGGATCCCCGCCATCGCGACCGCGTCGCCTTCGTGCGCATCTGCTCGGGTGAGTTCGCGCGCGACATGATGGTGCGCAACGCCCGCACGGGCGCGCCCGTGCGGCTCTCGCGGGCGATGAAGCTCTTCGCCGACGAGCGCGTTTCTCTGGACGTCGCCTATGCCGGCGACGTCGTCGGACTCGCCAATCCGGGCGCCTTCGCGATCGGCGACACGCTCTACGAAGGGAAGTCCGTCGAGTTCCCGCCGATCCCCGCCTTCGCGCCGGAACATTTCGCGACGCTCCGGAGTACGGACGTAGCGAGCTACAAATCTTTCGGGAAAGGAATCGCGCAGTTGCGCGAGGAGGGCGCGGTGCAGGTGTTCTATCCGTGGGCACTGCCGAGGACGGAACCGATCCTCGGGGCGGTCGGCGAGCTGCAATTCGAGGTAGCCAAGTATCGCCTCGAATCGGAGTACAACGTGAAGACCGTCCTCACGACGCTGCCCTACGCGCTCGCGCGCCACGTGCACGGGGAACGCGACGCCATCGATCGCGCGCACTGGCCCTCGAACGCCAAGCTCGTCGAGGACTGGGACGGGCGCCCGGCGGCGCTCTTCGAGAGCGAGTGGAGCCTACGGCTCGCGCAGGAGTGGAATCCGAGCCTCGAGTTCGCCGCCTTCCCGGCGCAGATCGACGCGGAGGCGCTCGCATCGTGACGCTCGCGCGTGGGATGATCGCCGCAGCCGCTCTCGCGGCGCTCGCGGGCTGCTCGTTCCAAAACCGCAACGAGCGCGAGGCCGACCGCATCACTCGGGCGGTGATCGACAACGACCTGCGGCCGGTGCAGAACGACATCGCCAAGGGCATCACGATCACGCGCGTTAAGGTCGCGCAATGGTCGGACGAGCTTGGCACTGCGGGCAAACTGCTCTCGGTCAAGGAGACTACCGCGGGCTGCGACCCCGGCTGGCACTGCTTCAACGTGAAGTTCCAAAAGCACGACTACGTCGAGCGGATGCGCTTCGACGAAAACGGCAAGGTCGTGGACTGGGACTTCCACATGGCGCCGGCGCCGACTTAAGCAGCGTTGCCCGCGAAGTCCGTCACGCTCGACGACGTCCGCGCCGCGGCGGCGCTGTTGGCCGGCGTCGCGCACCGCACGCCGGTCGTAGCCTCGCGCACGCTGGACGAGCGATCCGGCGCCCGCGTGTTCGTGAAGTGCGAGAACCTTCAGCGCATGGGCGCCTTCAAATTTCGCGGCGCGTACAACTTCCTCGCTGCGCTTTCGCCGCAGGAGCGCGGCCGCGGCGTCGTCGCGTTCTCGAGCGGAAATCACGCGCAAGGCGTCGCGCTGGCCGCGCGGCTGCTCGGGGTGCCGGCGACGATCGTGATGCCCATTGACGCGCCCGAGGTCAAGCTCGCGGCGACGCGCGGATACGGCGCGGAGGTCGTGCATTACGAGCGCGAACGCTCGCACCGCGAGGAGATCGCGCGGGCCGTGGCCGCGGAGCGCGACGCGACGCTCGTGCCGCCGTTCGACGACGCGCGCATCGTCGCGGGCGCCGGCACAGCGGCGCTCGAGTTCTTAGAGGACGTCCCCGATCTGGACGCGATCATGGTGCCGCTCGGCGGCGGCGGCCTGATGGGCGGTAGCGCGATCGCGGCGCACGGGCGCAACCCGTCGATCGCGATCTATGGCGTCGAGCCGCGGGCGGGCGACGACTTCGCTCAGTCGCTCGCGCGCGGCGAGCGCGTCACGATCCCGGTGCCGAAGACGATCGCCGACGGGTTGCAGACCACGGCCCCGGGCGAGTTGACGTTTGCGATCGCGCGCGAGCACGATTGCGCCGTCTTCACGGTGAGCGACGACGAGTTGCGCGACGCGATGCGGTTCGCCTTCGAGCGAATGAAGCTCGTGATCGAACCGAGCGGCGCCGCGCCGCTCGCCGCGCTGCTCTATCGGCGCATCCCCGGTCTGGCGGGCAAGCGCGTCGGCGCGATCGCCAGCGGCGGCAACATCGATCCCGCGCGCTACGCGGAG
>DATDGN010000163.1:0-7755 GCA_036522095.1 Candidatus Cybelea sp.
CGTCGAGCACGAGGTGCGCGGCGACATCCGGCTGACGCGCAAGGGGCTCGAGGTCGCCGTCGGCGTCGTGCGGCGCAACCGCCTGGCGGAGCGGCTGCTCACCGATGTGTTGGGCATGCCATGGGACGAGGTCTACGCCGAGGCCTGCATCCTCGAGCACGCGATCACCGATCGCGTCGAGGAACGGCTCGTCGCGGCGCTCGGCGACCCGCAGACGTGCCCGCACGGCCATCCGATACCGCCCAAGGATCTGACGGAACCGGTGCGCGAGGGGATTCCGCTGGCGCAGGTCGAGCCCGGTACGCGCGTGACCGTCTCGGGGGTCACCGAGCAGATGCCGGAAATCTTGCGCTACCTGGGCCAGGTGGGATTGCGTCCGGGAGCGCGCCTCGAGGTCGTCGAGAAGGCGCCGCTGGGAGGGCCGGTCACGATCGACGTCGGCGGCGAGCGCCACGCCATCTCGCTCGAGCTCGCGCGCACGGTCATGATCGCGTGATCACTCGCTTCTTGATCGTCTGCAACGTCATCGGCTACCTCTGGGAGATCTCGGTGGGCGGACCCGCCATGCTCTCGGGATCCGGAAACGATGCCGGAATCCAACGCGTGCTTTTGGACGGCGCCTTGATCCCATCGTTCGTCTTGCAAGACGGCCAGTGGTGGCGAATCGTGACCGGCGCGTTTCTGCACGGGGGCTTGATCCATATCGGCGTCAACATGCTATCGCTCTACTTTCTCGGCCGCTTCATCGAGTTCGCGCTGGGATCGTGGCGCATGCTCGTCGTGTACATGGTCTCGTTGATCGCGTCGGGACTCGGTGTCGTCTACCTAGGCGTGCCGAACGTTCCGGTCGTCGGCGCGAGCGGCGCCATCTTCGGCCTCTTCGGCGCGCTCTTCGCGATCGGGTTCAAGCTTGGGAAGCCGGGGATGGACCTCGTGCGCGCCAACGTCGGCATCCTCGTCCTCAACCTCATCATCACGTTCACTGTCCCGGTCATCGCGTGGCAGGCGCACGTCGCCGGCCTTTTGGCCGGCTTCGCACTCACCTATGCGATCTATTTCCCGCCGCGCCGCGTGGCGCCGGTCGTCGTCGACGCGAGGACGGGACACGAGCTCGAGTCGGAATACGAGACGCCCGGCGGACCGCACGGCCCGCTGTGATGAGCGCATCGCTCGAGCACGTCTTCGGCGCGGACGGACCGTTCGCGCAGACGCTGTCCGGTTACGAGCCGCGCTCCGGACAGCTGCAGATGGCGCAGCTCGTCGAGCGCGGCATCCTCGAAGGAATGCACACGATCGTCGAGGCCGGCACCGGCGTCGGGAAATCGCTCGCCTATCTCGTCCCGGCGATTCGCAGCGGAAAGAAGATCGTGCTCTCGACCGGCACGATCGCGCTGCAGGAGCAGCTAGTCCACAAGGACATCCCGCTCGTGGAGGCGGCGCTGGGCACGCCGGTGCGCGTCACGCTGCTCAAGGGCCGCAGCCACTACCTGTGCCGCCAGAAGCTCGAGGTGATGCGCGCGGACCGATTGATCGCTCCGTCGCGGTCGATGCAGCGGATGTGGGAGTGGGGGGCGCGCACGGAGAGCGGGGACCGCGCCGAGCTGCAATTCCAGCCGCCCGCGCACGAGTGGGAACAGCTCGATGCGGACGCGGACGAATGCGTCGGCGAATTCTGCAGGCATTTTCGCGACTGCTTCTTCTTTGCGAAGCGCGACGAGGCGAAGTACGCCGACATCATCGTCGTCAACCACGCGCTCTTTTTCTTGGATCTCGCGGGCGGCGGCGGGCTGCTGCCGGCGTACGACGTCGCGGTGCTGGACGAGGCGCACCAGTGCGAACGCTGGGCGACCGACGCGCTCACCGCCGTGCTCTCCGCCGCGACGGTGGGCCGGATGCTGCGCAAGCTGCATCGCTTCTACGACCTGCCGTCCAGCTTCGACGCGGAGCTCGACGCGGGCGTGCGCGGGCTCGTATCGGTGCTGGCGCGCGTGCCCGGCGACCGCTATCCGATCGCGGTCAACGAGGCGGCCTGGCCGGCGCTGGAGTCGCTGCGCGGAACCCTGTACCGCTTAGAGAACTGGCTCTACGCCAACTGGCACGGCGCGCTCAAGCGGCGCGTCGAGAACGAGGCGGAAGGCGAGCGCCGGCGCGACCTGGCGTTGCGGACCGTGCTCGCGCACGAGGCGGTGATCGACCGCGTCGAGGCCGGGACGCCGGAGACGATCGCGTGGGTCGAGCGCACCGACTCCGAGGGCGGCTACTGCGTGAAGTGCGCGCCGCACGAGGTCGCCGACTTCTTGCGCGCGGCCCTCTTCGCGCGCACGCACAGCGTCGTCCTCACCAGCGCGACGCTGTCGACGGACGAGTCGTTCGATTTTACGCGGCGCACGCTCGGGATCGACGATGCGCAGGAGCTGATCGCGCCGTCGCCGTTCGACTACGCGAGCCAGGCGCGGCTCTTCATCGCGCCTGTCGAGCTGAATCCGAAGTCGTCGGAGTTCGCGCGCCGGGCGGCGCCGCTCGTCGAGGAGTGTCTCGACCGCAGCGGCGGGCGCGCCTTCGTGCTGTTTACGTCGCACGCGCGACTGCGCGAGGTGTATGCGCTCGTCCGCGAGCGCCTCGCCTATCCCGTGCGGTTGCAGGGCGAGATGCCGCGGCTGTATCTGCTCGAGTGGTTCCGCCGCACGCCCGGCGCCGTGCTATTCGCCACGGCGACGTTCTGGGAGGGCATCGACGTCGTCGGCGACGCGCTGTCGTGCGTCATCATCGACCGGCTGCCGTTTCCCTCGCCGAGCGATCCGCTCGTCATGGCGCGAGTGCGCGCGCTCGAGGCGCGCGGGCTAGACGGCTTCGAACACTACATGATCCCCGCGGCGACGGTGCGTCTCAAGCAGGGCTTCGGGCGGCTGATCCGCAGCCGCAGCGATCGCGGGCTCGTCGCGCTCCTGGACGGTCGCGCCGCGTCGACGCGCTACGGCGCTACGATCCTCGCGACGCTGCCGCCGGCCACGCGGATCGACCACCTCGACGACTTGGAGCCGTTCTTCGGCCGCTAAAAGAGGCCGCTAATCTTCCTGCGTAACCTCGACCTTCGCGCGCGCCTGCAGTTCCTTGACGATCGAGGAGTCGGCGAGCGTCGTCGTGTCGCCGAGCGCGCGTCCCTCGGCGATGTCGCGCAGCAGGCGGCGCATGATCTTGCCGCTGCGCGTCTTGGGCAGCTCCTGCGTGAACGTGATGTACTTCGGGCGCGTGAACTTGCCCAGGCGCGCCGCGACGTGGTCGCGCAACTCGTCTGCGAGGTCGGGCGAGTCCGTGACATCGCCCTTGAGCGACACGAACGCGTAGATCGCCTGTCCGGTCACCTCGTCGAGCTTGCCGCAGACGGCCGCCTCGGCGACGGCGGGATGATCGACCAGCGCGCTCTCGACCTCCGTCGTCGAGATGCGGTGTCCGCTGACGTTCATCACGTCGTCGATGCGGCCCATGAACCAATAGTTCCCGGACGCGTCGCGGCGCACGCCGTCGCCGGCGAAATACAGGTGCGGGAACTTCGACCAGTAGGTCTGCACGTAGCGCTCGTCGTCGCCCCAGATCCCGCGCAGCATGCCCGGCCACGGGCGCGTCAGCACGGCGTATCCGCCGCCCCCCGGCGGAACGGATTCTCCGTGATCGTTGACGACGTCCGCGCCGATCCCGGGCAACGGCCGCGTCGCGCTCCCAGGGAGCAGCGTCGTGATGCCGGGCAGAGGCGAGATCATGATGCCGCCAGTCTCCGTCTGCCACCACGTGTCGACGACGGGAACGCGATTGCCGCCGATCCACTCGCGATACCAGATCCACGCCTCGGGGTTGATCGGCTCGCCGACGGTCCCCAGCAGCCTTAGCGACGAGAGATCGCGGCGGGCCGGATACTCGGTCCCCCACTTCATGAAGGTGCGGATCGCGGTCGGCGCGGTGTAGAGAATCGTCACGCGATAGCGCTCGACGATCTCCCAGAACCGATCCTTGTCGGGGAAATCGGCCGTACCCTCGTACAGCACGCTCGTCGCACAGTTGGCGAGCGGGCCGTACACGATATACGAGTGACCCGTGACCCAGCCGATGTCGGCCGTGCACCAGTAGATGTCGCGCTCTGCCTTGAGGTCGAAGACGAGTTTGTGCGTCATCGTGACGTGCGTGAGATAACCGCCGGTCGTGTGCTTGATGCCCTTGGGCTTCGCGGTGGTGCCGCTCGTGTACAGGAGAAAGAGTAGGTCTTCGGCGTTCATCGCTGCCGGCTCGCACTTGGTGGGCTGTCCCGCGACGACCTCGCTCCACCAATAGTCCCTTCCCTCGTGCATGAAGACGTCGTCGCCGACGCGCCGCGCGACGACGCAGTGCTTGATCGACGGCGTCCTCTCCATCGCGATGTCGCAGTTGCGCTTCAGCGGAACCTTCCCGCCGCGGCGCCAGCCGAAGTCGGCCGTGATCAGCGCCACGCACTCGGCGTCGTTTACCCGATCGACGATCGATTCCGGCGAGAAGCCGCCGAAGATCACTGAGTGCGCCGCGCCGATGCGCGCGCAGGCGAGCATCGCGACGGGGAGCTCGGGAATCATCGGCATGTAGATCGCGACGCGGTCGCCCTTGCGAATGCCGAGGGCGCGCAGCCCGTTGGCGAACTTGTTGACGTCGTCGAGCAGCTCGCGGTACGTGATCGTCCGGCGATCGCCCGGCTCGCCCTCGTAGTAATAGGCGACCTTGTCGCCGCGCCCGTCGCGCACGTGCCGGTCCAGGCAGTTGACCGAAACGTTGAGCTCGCCGTCACCGAACCAGCGCGCGAACGGCTCGTTCCACTCGAGCGTAGTCGTAAACGGTTTGATCCACTCGAGGCGCCGCGCCCACGCTGCCCAGAAGGCCTCGGGGTCGCGCTCGGCTTCGGCGTAGATCTCCGGCGTCGCGTTTGCCTGGGCGGCAAACCCGGGGGGCGGCGGGAAGCGCCGGCTCTCTTCAAAGAGCGCTTCGATCGCGGGCGTGCTCATTCGACCGAGTTACCTAGGCCGCGCAGTCAGGCCTGCCGAAGGTTTCGGACGACTGGAACAGATGTTAGCCGCACTGCTGCTCGCTGCGTCGACCACGCCTGCGACGGGACTCGCGACGATCCGCTACGACGCACCGCCGCCAAACTTCGCGATTCCCGGCGGGCACGGCACGAAGTATCTCTCCGACCTGCGCGGGAAAGTCGTCGTCATCAATTTTTGGGCGACGTGGTGCCACGCGTGCACCGAGGAGCTCGACTACTTCGTGCGCGCGCAGCAGACGTTCGGCGACCGCGTCACGATCGTAACGATCTCGGAGGAGATGCCGAACGTCGCGGCCAGCTACCTCCACGAGCGCAACATCGCGCTGCCCATCGTCGAGGACAGCGGCGGCGCGATCTCTCGCGTCTACTCGGTCGCGAAGTGGCCGATTACGCTCGTCGTCGATCCCGCCGGAGACGTCAGCTACGTCTCGGTCGGGGGGCTCAGCTGGCAGGAGCTCTCGGATGCAATCGAGCGAGCGGAAGCTCCTGCCCCGGCTAGCACTCCCGAGGCGGGAGTGCTACAGTAGGGCGGTGATAGACAGCACCGGGCTAGGCAAGCGCAGAGCCTACATCCTCGCCACCGTCGTCTACGAGTACATTGCGACTGCCGAGCCGGTCGGCTCGCATGCGCTCACGCAAAAATACAACCTGGGCGTGAGCTCCGCGACGGTGCGCAACGAGATGGCCGAATTGGAAGCCGGAGGCTACCTCGTGCAGCCCCACACCTCCGCCGGACGGATCCCCTCGGACGCCGGATACCGGACCTATGTCGACCAGCTCATGCAGCCGGAGGAGTTGAGCGAGACCGAGCGCCGGCGGATTCACGACGAGCTCTGCGACGCGACCCGCGAGCTGGACGAGATCATCGATAGCACGACGCGACTCCTCGGGCGCCTCTCGAAAAACCTGGCCTTCGTCACGAAGCCGCAGCAACAGGCGCAACGCTTCAAACACATCCAGCTGATCTGGCTGTCGCCGCACACCGGCGTGGCGGTCGTCGTAACGTCGCTCGGCGTCGCCGCCCAGAGCCTGTTCGAGTTGGGGGCCGAGGTACAGCCCGACGATCTCACGCGTTTCTCGAACGCGCTCAACGCGCGTCTCGCCAACCATCCGCTGCGCGACGCCACGGAAATGGAGATCGCGCAGGCGGCGCGCGAGTCGGGCGTCTCCGACGATCTGCGCGGCGCGGTCGTCGCGGCCTTCGTCACGGCGCGCTCGAGCGAACAGCCGACCATCGCGGCGGCCGGCGCGCAGAACCTCCTAGACCAGCCCGAATTTCAGGACCTGCGCAAGCTTCGTTCGATCTTGCGGATCGTCGAGGAGCAGAAGACGCTGTACCAGATCGTGGCGGATGCGATGAACTCCGACGCCGCGAGCGTCAAGATCGGGCACGAGCTCGGAAGCGAAGAGTTGGCGGATCTCTCGGTCGTGACCGTGCCGTACCGCTTCGGCGCGCATGCGCTGGGAATGCTGTCGATCCTGGGACCGCGGCGCATGCCGTACGGGCGTTTGTTGGCGCTGGCCAATGGTACCGCGGAAAGTTTGAGCCAGCGGCTCTCCGACGTGGAGCACTTACCCGAGAGTTAACGTGCCCACCACGAATTACTACGAGATCCTCGGCGTCGCCGCTGACGCATCGGGGGAAGAGATCAAGCGAGCTTATCGCAAGTTGGCGCGCGAGCATCATCCCGACGTCGCGCACGACAAGTCGAAAGCCGAGCATCGTTTCAAGGAGATCAACGAGGCCTACGAGATCCTGTCCGATCCCAACAAGCGCGCGCAGTACGATCGCTTCGGGGTCGTCGGCAACGGCGCGAGCGGTCCGGGCGGCTTTGGATTCGGCGCGGGCGCGTTCGGCGACATCTTCGACATGTTCTTCGGCAACATGCGCGGCGCGGCGGCGCGTCGCGCGGGACCCGAGCGCGGCGCGGATCTGCGCTACGACGTCGAGATTTCGCTGGAAGAGGCGTACGCGGGAACGAGCCGCGAGATCGTCTTCGATCGGCTCGCGCAGTGCGACGCCTGTAACGGCAGCGGCGCGCGCCGGGGGACGGTGGTCGTGGCGTGCGAGCGCTGCGGCGGAACCGGGATGGCGCAGACGGTGCGGCACACGCCGCTGGGGCAGATCGTCACGCAGTCCGCATGCTCGCGGTGCAACGGCGAGGGACACCTGATCCCGCATCCCTGCGACGCGTGCGGGGGGCGCGGCCGGCGCGCGACCGAGACGCGCCTGACCGTCACGATCCCGGCCGGGGTCGACGACGGATCGCGCATTCGCATCGCCGGTAACGGCGAGGCGGGGAGCCGCGGCGGACCGCCCGGCGATCTCTACGCCTACTTGAGCATCGGCGCGCATCCGCTCTTCCGGCGCGACGGACACGACACGTTCGTGGACGTGCCGGTGAGCTTTCCGCAAGCCGCGCTCGGCACGATCATCGAGGTGCCGTCGCTCGGCGGCGACGTCGAAGTCTCGCTGGCGCCGGGGACACAGTCCGGCACGCGGCTGCGGCTGCGCGGCTACGGCATGCCGAGCGTGCGCGGCACGCAGCGCGGCGACCATCACGTGACGATTCACGTCACCGTCCCCACGAAGCTCAACAAACGGCAGCGCGAGATTCTAGAAGAGTACGCGCGCGCGGGCGGCGACGCAGTCGATGAGCGCACGTTCTTCGAGCGCGTGAAGGACGCGTTTC
>DATDGN010000164.1:0-15705 GCA_036522095.1 Candidatus Cybelea sp.
ACCCTTCGCGAATTTGTAGCGCGAGAGTTCTTTCTCGAACGCAGCGACCGCAGCGGCTTTGGGATACAAGCCGATGTGAGATTTGAAGGCGGCATACCAGACGAGGATCTTTCCGTTTATGACGAAAGCCGGCACGCCGTAGCTGATCCTTTGGCTCGCCTTCGGAGCGGCTTTCTTTATCGTCGAGCGCATTTTTCGCAGCAGCGTCCGCACGTTTGGCGGAAAACCCGCTATGTAGTCGTCGACGTCGGACGAAGACTTCACTGGCCGGCCATTTTCTTCAACTCGCTCTGCGTGTAAACGAACGGGACATGCCCGGGCGTGACGATGCGCGCGATGTCTCGCACCATCACGCTCGCGACGCCTTCCACGGGCTGCTTCGCCTGGTAGTTGATCCAGGCGAGAATCGTGATGCCCGTCGACGGTGAGTAATAGTCGCCGGTGTTATAGCCGGGAAGCGCGCCTGTGTAGCCGTACCACCCCGCGCTGCACGTGATTCCGAGCCCGAACGATGTGTTTCCCAAGAACGGTATGCAGTTGATGAGGTCGGCGTACGTGTTGTGCCCGCTCGCCGCGCCGGTCGCGTAGAGCTTGACCCAGCGGTGGATGTCGTCGAACGTCGAGATCATCGCGCCGGCCGACCACATGAACGCGACTGGCACGGTGTTGCTGACGTCTTGCCAGTCTCCGTTCGCACCCAGGCCATAGCCGCGCACCCAGGGCGGCGGCATGGCTTCGGTCTGCGGAAACGACGTCTGCGTCAGGCCGAACGGCTCGATGAGCCGTTTGCGGATCTGATCGCCCACGCTGTCCTTCGTGGCGGCCTCGATGATCAGGCCGAGGAGTAGATAGTTGGTATTGCTGTAGCGATAGCCCCGGTTCGGTGCAAAGTACGGTTTGTGCTGCACCGCCCACGCGACGAGCATTCGTGGGCTGAAGTCCTTGGGCACCTTCCAGTTCAGCTGATCGAACTGCGGCGTGTCGTAGGCCTCGTACAGCCCGCTGCGCATGTCGCAGAGCTCGCGGACGGTGATGTTGCCGGCGTTAGGAACGGCGACGCCGAGCTGGAAGCGGCTCAGCGGATCGTCGAGCGCGAGCCGTTTCTCGGCAACCAGCTGAAGCACAACGCTCACGACAAACGTCTTGGTGTTGCTGCCGATCCGGAAATGGTCCGCAGTCGTCAACGGCGTCTTCGATTCGAGGTCCGCATAGCCGAACGCGCGCACGAAGCTGTGGCCCTGCCCGTCCCAGACGCCGATGAGCGTGGCGGGCACCGGCGCGCGTCCGCCGTATCGCGCGCGATCGCGTTGGACGGCAGCCGTGATCGCGGCCTGCACTGATGGATTCGCGATTGACGGAAGATCCGTCGCGGACGCGACGCCGGGCGTTAAAAAGACGAACGCGAGAACAAGAAAGCGAGCCACGGAACGCCTCATTCGGACAGGAGAAGCTCGCCCCTCTCCGAACAGCGGCGCGCTATGCGCGATCCGGCTATGCGAGGATCCACGGAAGTCGATGTTCTGATCGCGGGCGCAGGGCCCGTTGGTCTATTCCTGGCCAACGAATGCGCGCGATTGGGCATGAGCTATCGCATCGTGGAAACCAACGCGACGCAGTCGACGCACTCGAAGGCGCTGGCGATTTTTCCGAGGACGTTCGAGATCTTCGACATGGCGGGCCTGGCCGAGCCATTCGCCGCAGCCGCCAATCGCGTGACGCACGTGGCGTTCGCTTCGCACGATCGGAGGCTAGGTAGCATCGATTTCGCGCCCAAGCAGACACCGTATCCGTACGTCGCGATGGTGCCGCAAGACGTCACGGAGAAGCTGCTGCTGGAGCATCTGCGCAGTACCGGCGGTGATGTCGAGTACGTGACCACGCTCGTTGCCGCGCGCGAGACCGGCTCCGGAGTCGAAGCGACGGTCGAGCGCGGCGGCCGTTCCGAGATCGTCGAGGTGAAGTATCTGGTCGGCTGCGACGGCGCGCATAGCACCGTGCGCCACATCCTGGGCTTACCATTCGAAGGCGGCGATTATGCGGAGCAGTTCATGCTCGCCGACTCAATCACCAACGACGCCCTTCCCGGCGACGAGATGCAGCTGTGCCCGAGCCAGGACGGACCGCTTGCGATCTTTCCGATGAGCGCGACGCGCCGGCGCCTCGTCGCGACGGTCCAGGAGCTGGACGGAGACGCACCGTCGCTCGACCTGGTCAACGACCTGCTGAACCAGCGCGCCCCCAAAGGACTCACGGCCGAATCGCTCGTCTGGTCCACATATTTTCGGATCCACCATCGTTGCGTCTCGGAGATGCGAGCGGGCCGCATGTTTGTCGCCGGAGACGCCGCCCACATTCACAGCCCGTTCGGCGGGCAGGGCATGAACACCGGACTTCAGGATGCGTGGAACCTCGCCTGGAAACTCAACCTTGCCGTGCGCGGGAACGCGAACGACGCGCTGCTGTCGAGCTATACGCCGGAACGCTATCCGATCGTCAAGGGCGTGATCGAGACGACCCACTTCCTCACGACGGCGCTCGGCTCGAGCAACCCGCTCGCTCAGGGAATCAGGGACACCGTCATCCCCGTCGTCACGCACATTCCGCAACTGCAGCACGCGTTCGTCCAACGGCTCTCGGGGCTGGGCAACTCCTACAAAGGCAGCCCGATCGTCGACGGCGCGGGGCGCAGATATTTCGATGACTCGCTGCGCGGCGGCGACGGCACCGGGCGCCGCTTCATTCTCATGGTCCCTGCGGCGGACACGCCGACCCTTACGGCGGCGAAGAGCGCCGCGGAGAGATTCTCCGACGTGATGGAGTTGCGTTCGCATGACGAGCGCGATCTGCTGCTGATCCGTCCAGACGGTTACGTCGCCTACGAATCCGGCGGCAGCGGGTCGGCAGCGTTGGCCGCGGCGGAAGAGGTCCTACGCAGACAAGTCCGCTGAGATGCTAAAACAACCGCGGTTCGGGTGGCCGGATGGCGCCCTCCAACTCGAGCAAGGCGCGCTTCAACGGCAATCCTCCGCCGTAACCGGTCAGGCTGCCGTCGGATCCGATGACGCGGTGACAGGGTATCACGATCGGGATCGGATTCGATCCGTTCGCGTTACCGACGGCACGCGCGCCGTTGGTAAGCCCGAGCACCGCCGCGATCGCGCCGTACGAGGTAGTGGCTCCGTACGGCACGTCCAGGAGCTTCATCCACACCTGCTGCTCGAACGGCGAGCCATGAGGCTCCAGCGCCAAGTCAAAGACGCGGCGCTCGCCCCGGAAGTACTCGCTCAACTGTCGGCGGGCGGCCTTCATGCCGCGTGCCGCAGCCGCGAGAAGCGAATGCGAGGACGACGCTTTCGGCCTGCGGTTCGGCAACAGGATCTCAACCAGAACACCGTCGTCGTTCACCACCAGTTGGACGTTGCCTACGGGCGTCTCGAGCGTCGAACGAAAGAGCGCGCGATCCATATTGAAAGGGACACCGTTACGAGACGTCCAGTTGCGCAGTCTGCGTTTAAACGGCGGGTTGCGCGGATTCCCTCGTCATGAGTTGTGCATATCGTTCGCGGGTGCGCTGGGCCTCGACGTGGTCGTATGCTCGGGCGGCTTCACGGGCGAGCTCTTGCAGCATCTCGACCTCGTCGGGATCGAGCTGCGCCCCGTTGGCGTGCGCACCGTAGAGTGTGAAGCTAACGAGCTCGTGACGCACCGTTACGGGCACCGCGAGCGTGTAGATGGCGGCGTTTGCCGCATCGAGGTGCGAGCGGACGTCGTCGAGCCAAACGATGCCCTCATCTGCCAGCAACATGCGTACCAGCAGATCGTTGGCGCCGAAGCCGGGGGGAGCGACCTGGGTTTGGCTCGACGTGCCTACGCCTTCGAACCGCGCGCCCGCGTCGGAGCGCCGGTAGAGAGCCGCGGCTGCCAGCTCGAGCGCGTCGACGGGCACCTGCACCAGTCCGTCGACGATCGCGGCTTCGTCAGTCGCGTACGGAAGGGCCGCGGTCGCGCGGCGCAGGTGCCTCTCGGCGAGCCGGCGCCTGCGAAAGAAGATCGTCTCGACGAAGGTTTCGGTAGCACGATTGATGCGATCGAGCAAAAAACCTACCGCTATCGTCGCCGCGAGCTCGAGCCCGATCGCGAGCCGGCCGATTGCGACGACGCGCGAGAAGAACCAGTCCAAGAGCGAGACGAGCGCGACGACGCCCAGCGACAGGAGTCCATAGACGAGCGCACGGTTGAGGACGAAATTCACGTCGAGCACGCGCAGCCGGAAGACGGCGTACGCGATGCAAATCGGCATCAGCACGACGGCGAATCCGACGACTTGCCCGACCGCGAAGGGTACGCCGGGGACGAAGTAGACCGCATAGGCGACGAACGATGCAAGCGTCCCGATCGCCAGGAAGCCCCATCGCTGGCGATCGCTAGGCGTCGCCTCCACGAGATTCTTCGCGAGGATCAATCCGGCGAAGGCGAACGTGACCAGCGGTATCACGGCGCTGACGATCGTATCCCACGCGGGAATCAATCCCGCCGAATAATAGTCCCGCCACTCGACTGTGTACACGGCATATGAGCCCGCAAGGAACGCCCACACCCACGGATCGACCTTCCGCCGCCATCCGAGCGCATCACCGTTGGGGAAACGCAGGATGAACGGCAGCAGCGGGAGGACGCTCCAGGGCCCAAAGACGGTGCTGAGTACAAACGAGAGTACGAAGTACGCGGATGGCGGGAGCACGTGCGACCAGTACATGAAGACGGGGCCCGTGCCGAAATAGCCTACCGCAAAAACGTAAAACGCCCACGACATTATCGATGGCCGCAGGAAGACGAGCAGGAAGGCCACGATCAAGAAGACCGTCGGTGGAATGTAAGCCAAGATTCCGCCGACGCGCTGCCAGATACCGAAGCCGGCACTGGGCGCCGCACTCAAGGTTACCTTGTACACGACGGTGCCGCGCGCGAACTCGAGGCGCTCGCGCTCCCCGGGATACGGCGAGCGCAGGCGCGACGCGATCTCGTAATCCCCGTGGTATACGAGGCGATCGCCGACGCGTATGCCGGCCCGCTCCGCTGGAGACCCCCGATCGACGGCCACGACAGCGGGCGTTCGAGGAGGAAGGGTAAGACCGAACGTGCCCTCGCCCCAGTTCTCGACGAAATCTACGTGGCCGATCGGCAGGTAATAGACGGTCACGACCATGAGCGTCACGACGATCAGGAGTGCACGCGAGAGGGTCTTGCGCATCGCCTGACATTCTTCGACGCGGCACGACGGTACTTGGATGCACCGTCGGCTACTAGCAGCCTCAGAGAGAAGTCGGGGCTCCAAGCAGGGCAAGCGGGGGGCGGCTGAGCATTAGCCCGACAGGGAGCACAACCGTTTTGCTATCCGGATCGGAGTCCTATGCGAAGCTCAACCCGCGCAATTGCAGCCACTCTCGGATTCTCACTCGCGCTCACCGCCTGCGGCGGTCAGAACGCATCTCTACCTTGGAGCGCCGGCGCCGGTAGCAAGGTAGCGCCCGAGTCCTCGGTACGCACCGCGTCCGGGGACAAACCCGTGATCTCGATTCCCAAACCGAGCGGCGAACTGGCATATACCGACGTCGGCCGTCGCCCGGCTAGCTCGCCGGTGCGGGTTTCGCTGACGCTCCGCTACAATCATCAGCCGGAGCTCGACCGCTTCGTCGCGATGCTCAGCGCTCCCGGGGCGCATTCGCGGCGTTTTCTTACGCGCAAGGAGTTCGACGACCGCTATGCGCCGACGCCGGCGCAAGAACAGCGCGTCGTGCGGGCTCTGCGGCGGGCCGGCTTCACGATCGTGCAACGCTTTCCCAATCGTACGATCATCGATGCGACGGGGCGCACCGCGGTCGTCGAGCGCTACTTTTCGACCGAGATTCATAACGTCCATCAGCGCAAGTACGGCGAACGTTACGCGAACCTAGCGCCGGCGACCGTGCCGCGCGAGATCGCGTCGCTCGTTCGCGACGTCTCGCTCAACAACTTGATCGTCGTTCGCACCGTCGCCGACCAGACCGGCGGCGCGCGTACCGCGCCGCAGGTCCGGCGCGACGGCCAGGGCCACGTCGTCATCCCGCTGGGATCGGGAATCAAGCCGGGCGATTCGAGCGGCAACCTGGTCAACGGCAACTTTGCCTCCGGTTCGCTTAGTCCGGGCTGGATCGACGAGAGCAACAACGGTAACTCCGTCCAGGTAACGACGCGGCAAGCCTACCAGAGCACTTATTCCGCGTTCATGGGCACGCTGCAGCCGCCCGAGATCAACGGCTGGGAGGCGCTCGCGCAGCTCGTGAAGGTTCCGACCAACGGCGTTCTGAGCTTCTGGGTCTATCAGGGATCCAACGAAGGACAGATGGGCTACGGAACGCGGTATGCGTGGCAAGCGGGTTACCTGCTCAATCAGAGCGGCCGTATCCTCAAGACGTTCTACAAGACCGTCAACAACACGAACGGCTGGGTGAACTACCAAGTGAATCTGCGCAGCTGGGCCGGTCAGCTCGACTACATCTACTTCGGCTGTTACGGCGACGGCTACAGCGGGACGTACGTGTATCAGTACCTCGACGACGTCGCGTGGGTTGGTCCGACGCCGACACCATCGCCGTCGCCCACGCCGACGACGAAGCCGACGCCCACCCCGACGCCGACGCCGACGGCAAGCCCGACGCCGACGGCAAGCCCGACGCCGACGGCAAGCCCGACGCCGACGCCGAAACCCACCCCGACTCCGACGCCGACTCCGACGCCGACCGCAAACCCGACGCCAACGCCGACGGCAAGTCCGACGTCGACGCCGAGCGGGGGGTGCAACAGCGCTCCGCCGGACAACGGGCCACTGACGAACTCATCCGGAACGCTCGCGACGGGCGTCGCCAAGCCGTTTGACTTCCCCGTGCAACACGGATGCAACGGCGCCGGGTATACGGCCGCCGTGATAATCGACGACCCGGTGAACACGAGCTACGTCGCGACGTACCTCTCGGCAGCGGGCGTTACTCAAACCGGCACTATCACCAATGAAGCCGTCGACGGCGGCGGCAGCGGCGACGATGCCGAAACGGATCTCGACGTTCAAACCATCTCCGGGTTGGCCCCCGGCGCGAACATCATCGTCTACGACATGGGCTCGCTCGGAGATCAGCAAATCGAGGACGCTTATAACCAGGTGCTGACCGACGGCAAGGCCACGGCCGTGAATTCCTCGTTCGGCGGATGCGAATCGAGCGACGTTCCGTTCGCCGATTCCACGAACGCGATCGCCCAGCAAGGAGCCGCGATAGGCGTTGAATTCTCGGCGTCGAGCGGTGACTCGGGAAGCAACGAGTGCGGAGGCCTAGGCGTGAGCACGCCGGCCGGAGGTCCGTACTTCTCGTCCATCGGCGGCATCGACTTCACCGACACCAGCGGCGGAGTACTGACCAGCGTTACGATGGGTAGCGTCAGCGGATACTCCGGCGGCGGCGGCGTGTCGACCGTCTTCGCGGAGCCCACCTACCAGAGCGGGATCACCGGCATGATCACGTCGGGGCGCAATCAGCCCGACTACTCCCTGCCGTTCTTCCCCGTCGCGGTGTACACGGGCGGTGCTTGGGGCGAGTACCTCGGCACGTCGTGGTCGTCACCCGCGTCGGTCGCGCTGATCGTCGAAGCCAACGAGCTTCACTCCACGAAGCTAGGCTGGGTCGATCCGACGATATACAGCCTGTTCTCGCAGACCGGCTACAGCACGTACTACACGCCGTGCACGTCAGGCAACAACGGCGCGTACTCGTGTAACGCCTCGCAGTACAATCAGGCGGCGGGCATCGGTGCTCCGAAGGGTTGGGCCTTGGCCAACGCTCTTTAGAAGCAGCCGCGAATAACGCCAAATGGGGTGCGTCTCGACGCACCCCATTTCATTCGGCGATCGGGATACTAGTCACCTAACGCGGAATCGACCAGCGCCGGCCCGAATAGGAGACTCATCCCTGGGAGAGTCGCTTAAGGAGAAAACATGAACTCGCGCACAGGCCTAGCGGCTGTCACCTTCACTATCATTGTTGCAGGGTGCTCCGGCGCGCCTCAATCGAATCTGACTCCGAGTACCCGCCCGAGCGGCGCGGCCTCAGCGCGGGCGGCCTACACGTACGTCGATCTCGGCCCTGGACCAAACGGCAAAGATGCATACGGCTACGGTGAAAGCACCAGTGCGGACTCTGGAACGTACTTCGATCACACTATCTCGTGCGGCAAGGATTGTTCCTCCAAGGTCTATTATCCACTTGCGTGGCCGGGCTCCGGCCCACCGGTCGTGCTCTTGCCCAATTACTATGTCGAGGGGTGGGCGTATGGCGCCGGAGGCTCGCTGATCGTCGGGACGCTCATCACGAATGACGGCGGCTACTTCGGATATCCGCACGCCGCGTTGTGGCAGGGTTCGACGCACACCTTCACCGACCTCAATCCATCCGGCAGTTGCGGCAGCTGTCAGCCGGGATCGGATGCGTACTCCACCGACGGAACGTACATCGCCGGTTCCGGCGGATCGCCGGAACACGCGCTCCTATGGAAGATCGGGCAGCTGAAGACGCCGGTCGACCTGAATCCCGCCGGCTTTGCGTTTTCAGAAGCCTACGCGGTACGCGGTACCACGCAGACGGGCTACGCCTACTCGAGCACGACGAATTCGTACCACGCCGTTCTTTGGCACGGCACCGCTGCGAGTGCGGTCGACCTAACACCGCCCACGTTGTCGTCTGCCTATGCCACTGGATTGGCGCCCAAGACCGAGGTCGGCTGCGGCACGCCCAGTGGGATGAGCGTGACCCACGCGCTTCTGTGGCACGGCAAATCCAAGGGTATGATCGATCTCCAACCCTCGGGCTTTACCGACTCATGCGCCCGCGGTGCCCAGGGGAACGTGCAAGTGGGATACGGACACACCGGCTCGAAAGTGCTGCATGCGTTGCTGTGGAACGGCAGCGCAAAGACCGCGGTCGACCTTCAGCAGTACTTGCCGAACACGTTCTCGAGTTCCGAGGCGTACGCGATCGACACGGCGGGCCACATCCTCGGCTCCGCGTTAACGACTACGGGTACGTGGCACGCGGTCGTATGGGTCCCCTGAGCTAGAGATTTATTGCTCCCACTGAGATGCATCTGAGGGCCTATTGATGATCCGATGCTGCCGATACGTCATTGCGGTTCCAAACCTGCGCCGGTCGGCGGACTACTACCGTGATGTGTTGGACTTCGAAGTGATAGAGGCATCGGATCCAGGCTGGCGATTCTTACGACGCGACGACTGCGTGATCATGGCGGGCGAATGTCGCGATGCACTCTCGCCCGAGACACTTGGCGATCATTCGTACTTTGCCTACCTTGAGGTCGATGATGCCGAGAAGCTGTATACGTCCTTACTGAGCCGCGGCGCTGATATCGTCAAGCCGTTACGTGCCGAGCCGTGGGGAATGCGCGAATTCGGCCTCCGCACGATCGACGGACATCGCATCATGTTCGGAAGTCCAGCCACCTAGTATTCGAACCTTCGGGCTTTTCAATGACGAATTTGCTTCTTTTCCGCAACGTTCTGATCGTTTCAGCCGCCCTTGCAGACTCGTCCCAGGACACCCTCGCGGTGTCGCCGTGGACGCTCACGGAAATGTATTTGGCGCTTGGCTTTTCGGTAGTAATGGCCCCGGCTACCTAGTCGAGTTTACGAACTTCGGCAAGTGCCAGTACCAGGGGCTTGGCGTGACGCTCGTCCTTCCTGGCGGAATGGACCTAGACAAAAGCGACAACATCACTATTTGCGATCAGGGTGCCAAGACGGTTGACATCATCAAGCCACCATATACAAAGGTTTCGCCCATCTGGGCTCTGGCTACCACGATCCCTACGATGTGACCATCAACTCAGCCAACAACCGGGTATGGGTAGGCGATCCCACAGGCTCTATGGTCTTCGATCTGTACTGTCCCAGCGGCAAGAAAGTGGCGCAGATTAAGGGCGGCGCGCCTTACAGCGCAGTCGATGGAAGCAACTACGTTCCCTAACGGTCTCTCGGACGTGGGGTCCATCGTCCTACTGGCCGTGGTAGCTGCCGAACCCTCCGGGCCGGCTGTTCCGGTTGCTCAAATTGGTAGCGCTTTTGGTAGCGTAACTAACTGCCCCGAGTGGCGGCAGATAAGCGCGCGCTTCATACTTTCTTCAGGGATGCCGGCTACGCTGGAAATCTCAGACGCGTTTGCCGGGGAGCGAGGCCATGAACGTACGTTTCAACACCGTCTGCACGCTGATCGCCGCCGCATTTGTGGGTTGTGCCGCGCCGAATGCGGGCCGCCCGGCACCGGGCGGGATTCCGCTGGCGTCGAACTTTGCCGCACCGCGTGCTCGCGACGTGCGCCTCTTCGTCTCCGACTACGAGGCGGGAGCGATCCTGGTCTACTCGCTTCCAAGCCTCAGTCTCATCAAGACGATTTCCCTCGTCAATCAGCTGCCCAAAGGGGAGTGCTCCGACAATCACGGCGACGTTTGGGTGACCAACGATGTTCCTCAGAACGCTCCTCGGTTGACCAACGAATTTAACCACGACGGAGTGCTAATTAACACGCTGAGCGATCCGTTCGGCTTCCCAGGACAAGGCTGCGCCTGGGATCCTACGACCGGAGATCTCGCGGTGACAAACATCAATTTCTCTTGCTGCAGCAGTAATGTCCTTATTTATCCCGGCGCATCCGGGACTCCACGCCAGCTGGGCGGCGAGGGTATCAAATTCAGCTATTTCCTCGGTTATGATAGTCAAGGCGATTTGTTCTTCGACGGCGAGGACCTGAACTACCAATTCACTCTGTCCGAGCTCCCCAAGGGTGGTCAGTCGGCGCACGATATCGATGTCAGCGGCGGAAAAATTGTCTTTCCTGGTATGGTGCAGTCGACTGATTCCGCGACCCTCTACGTCGGCGACATAGACTGCAAGCACCGGCAACTGTCATGCCTGCATCGTCTCTCCCTTAACGGATCGAGTGCGAAGATCACCGAAGAGGTCGACCTTCACGATAGCGGCGGGTTCCCGCTTTGCAACATGATGCAGGGCGTTATCTGGACGGGACACTTCTACGGCTCGAGCCTTCAAACGTGTGACACCAACTCAAACGCGACCTACATTTGGCGTTTTCCCGCCGGCGGCAAGCCGCAAAAGGGAAGCTCCCCGCAAGAGCTGCAGCCCTATGGAGCCGCAATCAGCCTCTAGTGTATGCCGCAGACGAACGGCCTAGCGGCGTCGGTGAGTTTGGCGCTTTCGTTTTGCAGGCGCGTCGTCTGAGCGTCCGGGCGATCCGGAAAGTCTTCAGAATCTCACGGTCGGTCGCGACGCTGTCCCTAGCGCTTTGCATCCTTACTTCGGCGGTTGCGCCAGATTGCGCCGACTAGCTGCAACCAAAGTGCAACCATGGGCATAGATTCGTGCCGAAACGACAGGCGATAGCGGGCAAACCTCCTATGCTTGGTTGGCGCTATTGATATTGTTTGCCCAGCTTGCGACGTCGCTGGGGCCGGACATGCCGACGACTTCAACGCCGTCCGCGCTCACTTAGGCTGACGATGAAGGGTTTGTGCGAGCGTTGCTGCTTGGTGCTGTCACCCATGATGATAAAGGTTTGCTTGAGCCTGACAGCCAAGCAAGAAGTTGAGCGTTTGCCCGGCGGTGTCTTTACCGGCTAGCTCGGGAGGTAGCATGAAACTCTGGCGCCGTGATTTCATTACCCGGCTTTTGGCAGCATCGGCTGCGCTCGCAGCGTCAAAACGCAGCATCTTAAGCTCAGCCTTCGCCGGCGCTAGCACGCTAAGTACCGGCGATCAGGTTGAGTACACGATGGAGCTCCTAAGCCTCTTGCATGCCGCGCGCGAAATCCAAGCAGGTCGCGGATCACAGCTGGCTTCATGGATTGAGCAGAACACATCAGACCACATCGCGTCGATGCTCAACTTCGATGAATCGAATCTCACGATTGCAACGCACTATCTGGCGGGTGTAGTCCTGCAGTCGGCAAACCAGCCGGTTCCGAGCAATGTTGCCGCCGCGTTAAAGCTCGGGCGCGAAAAAGTGAACCAAGTGCTTTCGGCGGGTTGCTTCGATTTGACCGCATGCAAGGCAGCCGGTTGCGTTCCGTGGCCGACAAGTCTGCGTCCGGCGAACGTAAACGCTCCCAATCCGATGGGTTGGCATTATATAGTGGGATCCCATTGTGGGTTCTCGTGGCCAAAATTTTGGAAGCTCGATTGCGGTCCGCCGATCGCGCTCAAGCCGTGCACCGGCGATGAAAACGAGACTGTCAACGCCGCGCTCACGCTTTCAGAGACCTCCGCGGTCGCGGTACCCCCGCAGAAGCCGAATAGGGATGGTCAGAACAAATTCGCGATGCAAGTGCTCAGTCTGTTGCACATCGCGCGCGAAATCAGAGCGGGTCGAGGGCCGCAGTTTGCGGCGTCGATCGGCTCGAATCTGGGCGACGTTCTTACCCCGATGCTCACCTTCCGCCAGAACAACCTGACGATCGCGGTGTTCTATCTCGCGGATCGCTACTACGGCTCTTCCGGCAGCGCGATCCCGACCAACTTGGGCCCTGCCCTCAAAGCCGGCAGTGCAAAGGTCAACCAGATTCTCTCGCAAGATTGTTTTGACCTTACGGTCTGTAAATCGCCTGGATGCGCCCCGTGGCCGACGAGTCTGCGTCCTGCGAACGTCAACGCTCCCAGTCCGATCGGTTGGCGGTACATCGTAGGTTCTCATTGCGGCTTCTCGTGGCCAAAGTTTTGGAAGCTCGATTGCGGTCAGCCCCTTGCGCTTGAGCCGTGCACCGGCAGCGAGCAGACGAGTTCCATAATCACCCCCGAAGAACAGACGTTTGTCCCACGCACCAGCGATCCCGGTGGATACATCGTCGGCACCGTTGTCGATCCGAACAGCACGGGGCCGACGGGCTTCGTTTACTCCACGGTGGACGAGCAGGGAAAGACGACGTCCCACAAGGGGACTACTGATAAAGCCAAACGTTTCGCGATCTTCGTCCCGGTGGGGATCGCGCTGATTGAGGTCGCAAGGCGGCTCGACGCACACGGGAACCCGTACAAGCCGGCCCAGTGTATGGTCGGCCACAACTTGCCGATCTCCGGTCTCAGAAGCCTGTCGAAGCCGCCTTCGGGTCAGCCGGCGATCATCGGCGGTAACTCATCTTGGGACCGTTCAAAGCCGATCGAATTTCAAACGCGTGGCATCGATCCGCGCATCGTGCGCATGCAGATCGACGGGAGTGGGAATGAACAACAGATACTCGCTGCATCCAACAGTAGCGTGATCGCGCACGCGCAAACGACCCCGGGAACGCACACCGTAACCTTTGTAAGCGGCGGCAAAGCCACGAATGGCGTTCCCTGCGATTTTGTGGACGCTGCAGTGACCTTGACCGGATCGAACAGCACCGGCGGAACCAAGGTGGCAACGCTTCAGGTCACTGGCGTACCACCGGAGCATCCTGCGGAATGCACATTCACGGTGTCTGGTGCGTCGCAGTTTGCGGGTGGAAGGTCCGAGCTAACGGTCCCCCTCGTTAACGGTCGGGCAACCGCGAATCTCCAAAATGTCCGATCGGGAGAAACGCTCATGCGCTGGGAGTTGACGGTGAAGATTCCAGGCGTCTGGGATTGATGGGGCCAAGCTCCCGCACACGCATGGTCGTCCGCTCAAGCTAAACGCGCCCGCGACAGCGTTTCGAGAGATCGCGGAAGCAACGCCACTCATTTGCCTCGCGGTCGATCGCCAGCCGCGGCGATATCGTCGCCGTGCAGGCTTGCCTCCTACCGAGCTTCTCGCACCGACTGCACCAAACTCGCACGGCAGCGGGTAACGTCGAAAGGTCTAAGCGCCGAAAAGCCGCAAGAAATCTACCACGGAGAGGCGGCAGAGTGGTTGAATGCGGCGGTCTTGAAATGTTTGCAGCTAATCTCGCTAAGTTCTCGCAAGTCTCGTTTAGGCGCGATTTGTCGTCCGACCGACATTTAGCAGACTTAACGCGGCCTTATTCCGTGAGAAAATCCGTGAGAAAACTTAGATCTCTCACGGAAGCGTTGGACCTGTTAGGCGGAAGAAGACTCGACCCGAATCGGGCGACGAAAATCTGCACGATTCGGCTTGATCCTTGATTGCGCTAGCTGTCGAAAGAACGGCTCCTGCGTGATGACGACGACGCTCGGATTTCAGCCACTCTACTGCGGCGTCAATAGTACTGCGTGCCCTATTTTGAAGCTGTCGGTGGTGATGGCGTTCCCCACGATTTGGCCGGCGTTGTTGATGGCTATCGCGTTTCTGATCGTGAACCCGTTATTGGGTGAAACCAGCGTATTCAGATCGACGGCGCCGCCGTTTGCAAAAATCACCCCCACGCTCTCGTGTGTCCGGCTATGCCCCACACAGCACGCGATCCCGACGACCTGCCCGTTAGCGTTGATCCCTTCCGCGATGCTCGTGCTGCCTCCCGGCAGGGTACCGAGGTCGGTCCACGTGCCGTTGCTGTAGAGCGCCGCGTGGTTCGCGCTATTGACTCCCACGATCTCGCCATTGTTGGCGATGAAGACGCCGCTGTTGGTCTGGGAAATTACGGTGAACTTCCCCTTTGCATAGAGCCACGTGTCGATCATACGGCTGCTGGTAGCGGCCGAACCGATGATCTCGCCCGAGTCGTTGATCGACGCCGCGGTGCTTTGAAATGCGTTGAACGGATGGAGATCGACCATCTTCCCACGACGATACAGGAACGCGTGCAGGCTCGTGTCGGTAATAAAACCTGCTCCGACGATTTTACCGGACTTGTTGATTTGAATCGCTTCTGTGCCGCCTTGGAAGAGCGAGTCGTCGAGCGGCCGCATCTTTCCGTTGTTGTACAGGAAGGCATGAGGGGTTCCGTTGCTTGTCATGGTTTCCGTTCCGGTGATCTGTCCCGAATCGTTGATGGAGGCGGCAAAAGAGACGTTGGCGCCGATCGTGTTGAGATTCTTGGTCTGTCCTTTGTTGAACCGCGTGGCTACGGTGGCGCCGCAGTCCGACGAGCCGACAGCCAGGCCGGTGCTGCTGATCTCGCCTCTGCCGCTGAACCTCGCGAACCCAACCTCGCTCCCGTTGCATCCTGGTAGCGTGCCGAGATCGGTCAGCGTATAGGTTGCGGTCGAGGTCGCTCCCCTCTCGCGAAGGGAGCTCATCCCGGTGGGCACCACCGGCGACGGGTTGGCGTTTCCCGCGCAGCCGGCGAGGCAGACGAGTAAGACCAGCAGCGGATTCAGCGCATAGGTGTTCGCACGATTAGACATCTCCAGGCACCTCCTGCTGCGCCGAAAATACCCGAAGGACATGAGAAAAGCATGAATGTTGCACTCAACTCACTCTCCCGCTACGGCATGAGTCGCCGATTTGGTCGGCGTAAGGAAGCCGCGAAGAACCAATTTCAATCTTCGAAGCGATCAAGAACCGACTGGCTGCGTTTCTATGCGAGAGAGGTCTCAAGACCGACTTGCGTACGATGTAAAATGAACAATCCTTAGCGGACTTCTGCATCGCGACGATACAGGGAACCATGCTCATCGGTAAGCTTAGGCGAAGCAGTGACGACGCTAGCGATAGGTGCGTTGAAGCTCTAGTGCATGTCC
>DATDGN010000165.1:0-4239 GCA_036522095.1 Candidatus Cybelea sp.
GTGAGTCTGGTCGCGTCCCTGCTCGGGGTGGCGGTGCGGCACGCTCCTCGAGCCTGGCCCTGGATCGCGAGCGCGGGCGCGTTTCCACTGTTCGTCATCGGCAACCTGATCGTGCCGATCTACATCATGCCGCTATTCAACGCGTTCGAACCGGTGGTCGGTTCCCTCGAGGAGCGCCTACGAAGGCTCGCCGCGCGCTTCGGTGTCGGCGACGCGGCGATACTCCGGATGGACATGAGCCGGCAGACGCGCAAGGCCAACGCGTTCGTCACGGGGATCGGCCGGACGCATCGCATCGTGCTCGGCGATACGCTGATCGCGGCGTTCCCCGAGAACGAAACGGAGTTCGTGGTCGCGCACGAGCTCGGGCACTACGTCAATCGCGATACGTGGCGGCTCATCGGCCTCGGGCAGGCTCTGGCAACCGTGCTCTTCTTGGTCGCCGACGGCGCGACGTCGCATGCCTCCCGCACGGAGCTGCGCTACCGCCCGCTGCGGCTCGCGCGAATCTACGCGGCGATTCTCGTCGCGTCGCAAATGCTGCGTCCGCTTCTCTTCGCGTTCTCGCGATCGCGGGAATGGGCCGCCGACCGCTTCGCGCTGGCCGCGACCAACGATCCGCAGGCCGGCGCCTCCGCTTTCCGCCGCCTGCGCGAACAAAATCTCGCCGACGAGGATCCGCCGCGCTGGTACGAGCTCTTCTTCTCGTCGCACCCGTCCCTGCGCGCGCGCATCGCGGCGCTGGAGAAATCCTAGAGCAGGCTAAACCAAGATAGACGATGGGCGCGTGCGCAGCCAGGCCGCCACGTCGGTCTTGGCGGTGACGTACTTCCCGGTCCTCAGCTCCTCGCGCAGCTCCCCGAATAGACCGTAGCCCTCGGCGAACGCGTCGTGCTTGTGGATCGATTCCTCGTTGACTTGGCTCGCGAAGACGAACGTCTCGTCGCCGAAATCCGCGTACACGTCGAGGGCGCGCGCGAGGATGCCGCGCACGACGTCCTCGACGAACTTCGGATTGTGATGTGCCTTGTTGACGATGAAGAATTCGTCCGGCCGCTTCAAGAGGTCGTAGGTCTCGCTCGACATCGCGTTCTCGACGATCTCCACCAAGTCTTCGGCTCGGATGGCGTCGGCGTGCCGCTCGTCGGCGCCGAGCAGGATCGATCCGCGGCCGCGCTGGTTGTGGGTGGCGACGGGGAGTGCGTCGAGCGCCCGCTGCGCCTCCGCTTCGCTGAAGCCGACGTCCACGAGCTCGTGCAGCGAGTGCTCGCGCACCATCGCCTGCGCGCAGGGACAGGCCGTCATGCCCTCCGCCTCGACGCCGACCACGCGGCGCGTTCCCGATTCGTCCGCGTGGGCGATGCCGACGAGCGTGTAGGTCTCCTCGCCGCGCTTGCCGCTGACCGGCGTCCAGCGCTCTAGGCCGAAATCTGCCCGGAGCCGCACGTCGGCGCGTATCGCGCGCTGACTGCCAATGATCTCCCGGGCGATCGCTTCGGCGAGGCGCTCGATGCGCGCCGGCTCGGTGTCGCGCGCCAGCACTTCGAGGGTCGCCTCTTCGAGGATCTCGGCGAAGCGCGACATGTGGACGCCGGCCTTGTCGGGCGCGAGGTCGGCAACCATCGACAGCTCGCCGTTATAGACGCGCGCGTGGCCATCGACCTCGAGGTGCACGACGCGGCGCACGCCCGAGACGCCGGCGCGGTCGAGCGCGAGGCGGATCTCCGGCTCTTCCGACTGGCGATCGGTGTCGAACCGCAGGCCGCGCTCGCGGCGGCGCACGCCGCCGTCCGGGGGCGGCGCGATGATGTGCGGCGCGATCTCGGCCAGCGGCGCGACGTTGTACGGACGCGCGTCGAGGTGCGGCTGCACGACGGCACCGTCGAAGACTAGCAGATCGACGTCGATCGGGCGGGCCGCCAACCTGCGCGTGCCGCGAGCGCGACCGACTGCCAGCTCGACGTCGCGCGAGAAGCGCTTGAACGCCTCGGCATCGAGATCCGAGCGCAGCGCGGCGGCGATGTTGAGGTACGCCGGCCCCTCCGCTCCGTGCGCCGCCGCCGACTCGAAGAACGACGAGACGGCGACGATCTGCGCGCGAGCGCGCAACCGCTGCAGCGCCGCGAGGATGTTTCCCTGCCGGTCGCCGAGATTCGATCCGATCCCGATGTAGAGCTCGTGCACGCTGCCACCTTCGATGGGAATTCACGTTGATCCCAGCGTATGTTTGCGGGGTGCAACGCGACTCCGTCTATCCCTACCTTCTCGACCCGAAATTGACGACGCAGGTGTGGGGCGGCGACGAGCTCGTGCGCATCTACGGAAAGCACGGCGATCCGAACGCGCGGCTGGGCGAGTCGTGGGAGTGCTGGGACGCGGATCCCGTTACCAACGGCGCACTCGCCGGTTCCACCGTCGCGGACCTGCGCGCCCAGCTCGGCCCCACGTTGCTGGGCGATCTCGATCCGAAGCAGATCTTCCCCGTGCTCACGAAGATCATCACCGCTCACGACTGGCTCTCGGTGCAGGTGCACCCCGACGACGCCTACGCGCGGCGCGTCGAGCACCAGCCCTTCGGCAAGACCGAGTGCTGGTACGTCATGGACGCGCGGCCGGGCGCGGAGATCGTTTACGGCTGGACGCGCGCGACGTCGCGCGATGAATACGAACGCCGCGTCGCCGACGGCACGCTCGGGGAGCTGCTTCGAAAGATCGGCGTGAAGACCGGCGATACCGTCTACATCCCGCACGGCGTCGTGCACGCGATCGGGCCCGGCGTCACGGTCTTCGAAACGCAGCAGGCGTCGGACCTGACCTATCGCATGTTCGACTACAACCGCCTCGGACTCGACGGCAAGCCGCGCGAGCTGAACGTGCGCAAGGCCGCCGACGTCCTGAACTACGCGGCGGAAACCGGCGGGACGCTCCTGCAGATTCCATATGACTTCGAGGGCCTCGAGCGCGCGGCGCTCATCGCGGACGCTCACTTCGTCGTCGAGCGCGTCGTCGCTCGCGCGGAACCGGCGACGATGACGACGAACGGGCGGCCGCTGATCCTGATGTCACTCGACTCCCCGATGGAAGTAACGAGCGCCGGGGCCGCCGTGACGCTGGGCAGCTATCAGACCGTGTTGATCGCCGCCGGCTCGCAGTGGTGCACGGTCCGCGCGGCACGCGACACCGCGCCGTTCATGTTCGTGACGCCGCCCGCGAACCGCGAGCTCCTCGCCGCGCGGCTCATCGCCGCCGGCGTCGCCCAAGAGCAGATCGATCGCTTCATGGAGCAGTTCTGACGGCGCTCGTGCCCTGGGAGGGCGCGCTGGCTCCAGGTCATGCGCGCGATCCAAACGGTAACCTGATCCTCGGAAACATTCCCGCGGAGCGGCTCGCAGAGAGATATGGAACGCCGCTGCTCGTCGTGAATCTCGACATCGTCGATGCGTCGCTCGACGCGCTGGAAAATCGCACGCGTCCCCTCGGTATCGGAATCTCCTACGCCGCGAAAGCGTTTGCGACGATCGAGTTCGTCCGGTATCTGGCGCGGCGCGCCATCGGCCTCGACGTCTGCTCGCTCGGCGAGCTCGTCACGGCCGAGCGCGCCGGCTTCCCGCCGGAGCGCGTGACGCTGCACGGCGCCGGCAAGAGCGACGATGAGCTCGTCGCCGTCTGCCGCGGTCGAGCCGGCTGCGTCGCGGTGGACGGAATCGAGGAGCTCGCACGCCTCGCGCAGTTATCGCGCGACGCCGGACCGGCGGACGTCCTGCTGCGGCTCAACGTCGGCATCGAGGCGCACACGCACGACTTCGTGCGCACGGGCGGCGACGACACGAAGTTCGGGATCCACCGGCGGGACGAGCCGCTCGCCGCGGACCTGCTACGCGACGCACCTTGGTTGCGCTTCGCAGGGCTGCACGCACACATAGGGTCTCAGATCTACGAATCTTCGCCGTACGTCGCGGCCGCCCACGAGCTCGTCTCCGCGGCAAGGCGCTTCGCCGGCGCCGGTCTCCCGGCGCGTCGCATCGTCATCGGCGGCGGATTCGGCGTGCAGACGCGGCCGGGCGAACAAGCCGAGTCGCTCGACGTGGGCGCGACGCTGCGCGCCGCAACGCAATGCGTCACCAAGGACGCTCGCCGCTACCGGATCGCGGCGCCGCGCCTCGACATCGAACCCGGACGCGCCGTGATCGGGCCGGCCGGAACGACCCTGTATCGCGTGCTGGCGCTCAAACGTCAGAC
>DATDGN010000166.1:0-12251 GCA_036522095.1 Candidatus Cybelea sp.
GTTGCGACGGTTGCGCGACGTGGTTCGATCATGCGACAGCTCGTTCGAGCTAGGGCTTGAAATTGCTTGTCGGTATCATCGTCGGCAGCGTGACGTTGCCCAGAGCCTGAGCGGGGGGAGCGCGCACGATTGCGTGCAGCATGTCGTTCCACGCCAGCGTCAGGATCGGCAGCAGGGTCACGAGCCGATGGATTCCACCGGGCTGCGAATAGAACGAAACGTCCATGCCGGCGGATTGCAGAAACGCGGCGGTCACGGTGGGATACTGCGTGGGAATACTGTCGTCGGCGCTGCCCGTGAGCACGTAGAACGGCGTCCGGCGCATCAGCGCGACGACGCGCTGCGCATCGGATCCCAACAGAGCGCCCGCGATGCTCATGACGGCCGCCCAATCTTGCGGATGAACCGGAGCGACCTCGAAGACCGAGAAGCCGCCCATCGAGTACCCGGCGAGATAGCGTTTGCGCGGATCGGTCGTGAAGGCTTTGGTCGCGGCATTCAGGGCGTCGTACACGTCGGCAGCGGATCCGCGGAAGTCGTAGTAACCACGGCCCCACGGCGCGACGACGATCGCGCCGCTCTGCTCGGCAAGCTGCGCGACGTAGCGCGGCGCAAGCAGCTGCGCCTCCGACTGCGGCCGCCCGTGCAGCAGCACGACCAGCGGGGCGGGATGTGCCGGCGAGTAGCTCGACGGAACGTAGACCGCGACCGGCTGCAGCGTTCCGTCTTGCGACGATCGGACCAACGTCTCGCCAAGCCCGCGGATCGCGCTCATGGAATCGTAGGTCGCGTGGAGCAGCTGCGTCGCGAGGCTGAGATCGAGTCCGGCTACGCGCGCGACCGTCTGCGACCACTCCGCGGCGGAATAGCCTTGCGGAACGCTGGGATCGTCGATCAGATCGGCGTCCTCGATGAGACGCTCGTAGTAGTCGTACGTCGTGTCGCGGCCGGCGACCGGTCCGATCTTGGAGATGTTCGCTCGATATGCGGCCGCCGTAGCACGCAAAGAGACGCGCAGGTCGACCGCGGAACTCCCCATTAGGAGAGCTAGAGCAGCGGTGACCAGCGCGCCCCTGGTCATGACAGTAGCGTAACGCGCCAGGCCGCGGGGCCGTGACGCGGGCGGGTCAGATGCCCGCGTACCGTTCGTAGCCTTGGTCCTCCCAGTAGCCGCCCCGTCCGCCGGCGATCCGCGCGAAGCTGCCGACCACTTCGATGCGAGCGATCCATTTCGCGCTCTTGTAGCCGAGCTGAGTCGGCACGCGCAGCCGCACCGGAGCTCCATGATCCGGATCGAGCGGAGCGTCGTTGAGGCGCAGGGCCAGCAGCGCCTGCGGATGGCGCGCTTGGTGCATGTCGAGGCTCTCGTAGTAGAGGTTGCCCGCGCCATCGTTGTCCATGCAGCGAAAGACGGCGAACCGCGCGCCGGGCAGCGGCCCCACGCCGTCAAGCACGTCGCCGAGGCTAACGCCGCTCCACTTCCCAATCGCGCTCCATCCTTCGACGCAGTCGTGGCGCGTGGTCTGCGTCTGCTGCGGCATGCGCCCGAGTTGCGCGAGCGTGAACGCCTGCGGGCGGGCCACGGCGCCGTCGACGACGAGGCGATACGACGCGAACGCATCGGCCACAAGGCGCGCGTAGCGCGCGTCCGCGGGCGTCGCGAATCCGTTCACGCGGAAGACGCGATCGATGTCGCGGTCCGAGTATTCGCGCGCGAGGCCGCGCGTCCCGATCAACCGATGATTCAGGCTCTCGACCGAGGCGAGGCCCCGCATGAACGTTTCGTTCATGCTGAGGCCGGAGGTGAGCGGGCCGCATCCCGCGAGCGCCGACACGCCGGACGCGATGAAGAGCCGGCGCTTCATTCCGGTTGATACCAGCCGGTGATCATCGAGCGCATCTGGTTGACGACGCCCTGCGTGGCCACCTGGAACGTGTGGACCGCGAAGAATCCCAGCAACAGCAGCATGCCCGCGAAGTGCCAGAGCCGCGCGAACTGCCGCCCTCCGAATGCCACCGTCAGCGGATTCGCGATGGCGTCGATGCCGGGCGAGAGCGCGAGGCCGGTGACGACGACCAGCGGCGCGATGACGAACAGCACCGCGGTGTACGCCGCCTTCTGCAGCGGATTGTAGACGCCATGCGGCGGCGGCGTCTTGCGCAGCTTCAGATAGTACGCCTGCATCGGCCACAGCTTCGGCAGGTCGCTCGGGCGCAAGATCATCTCGCGCAGGCTGCCCTTGATCGCCGCCGAGATCAGCCACGCGAGCCAGCACAGCGTCGCGACCCAGGCGAAAAAGAGGTGCCAGCGGCGCCCGCCCGCGAGGTCTTGATAGCCGGGAATCGTGAGCGTCGCGGAAAACGCGTGCGCGCCGCGCGAACCCATGCCGTCGTTCGTCCAGCCGAGCCACCCGGTGGTGACGAACGTGTGCCCGAAGAGCGTCGTCGTGCCCACGCCGTCCGCCGGCGACCCGATGGCGAGCACGCGGCGTTGCGGATCGCTCTTGTCCGAGGCGTCCAAGTTCGGCGAGGCGTTGAAGATCTGCAGCCCGCTCCCAACGAGCACGAAAAGCGCGAGCACCCACACCCAGTGGCTCGCGCGCGTCAGGAACGCGTAGCGATAGATCGCGGGGCGCCGTCCGTCCTTCATGGTCACAGTATAACGCGGGCGAGGCCCGTCCGGATGAGGCCGCGAACCCTGTTGGCCGTCATGGCTGAGATCAAGCTCGATCTTTCCGACGGAATCGCCCGCGTTACGCTCGCCCGGCCGGAAGTGCGCAACGCGTTCAACGCCGAGCTGATCGCGCAGCTCTACGAAACCTTCGCGGAGATCACCGCAGCCGACGACATCCGCGCCGTCGTGCTGGCCGGCGAGGGGCCGGTCTTTTGCGGCGGGGCCGACATAAACTGGATGGCCGCGTCGCTCGATTTGGAATACGAGGCGAACGTTGGGGACGCCGAGCGGATGAGCGACATGTTTCGCGCGATCGACAACTGCCCCAAGCCCGTGGTGGCCCGCATCCACGGCGCCGCGTTCGGCGGGGGAGCGGGTCTGGCGGCGGTCTGCGACATCGCGATCGCGGCCGACGACGCGATCTTCGGATTCACCGAGGTGAAGCTCGGCATCATCCCGGCGGTGATCTCGCCGTTCGTGCTCGCCAAGATCGGCGCGTCGCACGCGCGCGCGCTGTTCCTCACGGGAGAGCGCTTCGACGCGCGCCGCGCGCAGGCGGTCGCGCTCGTGCACGACGTCGTGCCGGCGGACGGGCTGGACGCGGCGGTGGACCGGTGTCTGGGCGAGCTGCGGACCGCGGGACCCTGCGCCGTCGCCGCGGCGAAGCTCCTCGTGCATCGCGTGCTCGACAACGGTTACGACGACTCGCGTGCGATCACCACGAGCGCGATCGCGCAGCAGCGCGTCAGCCCCGAGGGCCAGGAGGGTTTGCGCGCCTTCCTCGAGCGGCGTCGCGCCTTGTTCGCCGGTGATTAAGCGGCTGCTCGTCGCCAACCGCGGCGAGATCGCCGTGCGCGTCGCGAGAGCGGCGCGCGAGATGGACGTCGTTCCGCTCGGAATCTACTCGCAGGCCGACATCGGCGCGTTCCATTTGCAGTTCATGGACGAGGCGCAGTGCGTGGGGCCGGCGACCGCCGCTGAGTCGTACCTCAACGCCGACGCGATTATCGCCGCGGCGCTCGCGATGAAGGCCGACGCGTTGCATCCAGGATACGGATTCCTCTCCGAGCGCGCGGCTTTTGCGCGCGCGGTCCGCGACGCGGGCATCGTCTTCGTCGGTCCGACGCCGGAGGCGATGGCCGCGATGGGCAGCAAAATCGAAGCCAAGCGCCGCGTGCGCGAGTTCGGCGTGCCGACCGTTCCCGGCTACGACGGCGACGACCAATCCGCTGCGGGGCTGCGCGAGCAGGCCCAGCGAATCGACTTCCCGCTGCTGATCAAGGCCAGCGCGGGAGGCGGCGGGCGAGGCATGCGGATCGTCGAATCCGCCGCGCGCTTCGCCGAAGCGCTCGAGGCCGCGAAGCGCGAGGCGCTCGCGGCGTTCGGCGACGACACGGTGCTGCTCGAGCGCTACCTGCGCTGCCCGCGGCACATCGAGTTCCAGATTCTCGCCGACGCGCACGGCAGGACGATCCATCTCGGCGAGCGCGAGTGCTCGATTCAGCGGCGCCACCAAAAGGTCGTCGAGGAGGCGCCGTCGGTCGCGCTGACGCCCGCGCTGCGCGCAGAGATGGGCGCGGCGGCGGTTCGCGCCGCCGAATCGGTCGGCTACGTAAACGCGGGCACCTGCGAGTTCATGCTCGACGCCGACGGCGCGTACTACTTCCTCGAGATGAACGCGCGTCTGCAAGTGGAGCATCCGGTGACGGAGATCGTCTACGGAATCGATCTCGTGCACTGGCAGCTGCGCATCGCGAGCGGAGAGCGGCTGACGCTCACCCAGAGCGACGTCCGCCCGCGCGGCTGGGCGATCGAGGGACGCCTGTACGCCGAGGATCCGGCGAACGATCTGCTGCCCTCCACCGGCACGATCGAGCGCTGGTCGCCGCCCGAAGGGCCGGGAGTGCGCGTGGACGCGGGCGTCACCGCCGGCAGCGAGGTGACGCACTACTACGATCCGATGCTCGCCAAGCTGATCGCGTTCGGCGACGATCGCACCGCGGCGATCGCGCGATTGGAACGCGCGCTCGAGGAATGCTCCGTCGACGGCGTTGCGACGAATGTGCCGCTGTTGCTGTGGATCGCGCGCGACGCCGCGTTTCGCGCCGGCGAAACCACGACGCGCTTCCTTGACGAGCGGCTGGACGAGTCGATCTTCTCGCGCGGCGCCCCGCCCGATGCGGCCGTGCTCCTCTGCGCGGGAGCGCTGCTGATCGACGGCCGGGCGCCGTGGCGCGTGGCGGAGGCCGGAATACCGCTGCGCCTGCAGCACACCGGCGGCGCCGTCGAGCTGGGCGCCGACGCGACGGGTCGTCCCGGCGCGTGGCGCATCTCGGGCGATCGCAACGGAGAGCTGGAGGTCGCGCGTCACGGAGCCGCCGTTCGGGCGCTCTTCAACGGCGACGCGATCGCCGGCGCCGTGACGTATGCCGGCGACGGTTTCACCGTGCATCTCGACGGACGCGCCTGGCCGTTTACGTTTGCACCCCCGCCCGCGTCCGACGGCGCGGGCGGCAGTCACGCCGCGGTCGCCGGCGCGCACGTCGCCGCGCCGATGCCAGGCAAGATCGTCAAGGTCGCCGTGCGCGAGGGCGACAGCGTCGACGAGCACGCCCTGCTCGTCGTGCTCGAGGCTATGAAGATGGAGCACCGCATCGAAGCGCCGGCCGCCGCGGTTGTGAAGTCCGTAATGGTGAAGGAAGGCCAAATCGTCTCCGCCGGCACGCCGCTCGTGCAACTTTCATGAACCTCCCACGACGCGTGACCATCTTCGAGATGGGCGCGCGCGACGGGCTCCAAAACGAGAACGCGCGCATCTCGACCGACGCCAAGGTGCGCTATATCGATCTGCTCTCTCAGACCGGGTTGCGCTGGATCGAGGCCACGTCGTTCGTCAGCCCGAAGGCGATCCCGCAGCTGGCGGACGCGGCGGAGGTGTTCTCGCGAATTCGCAAGGCGCCGGGCGTGCGCTATCCGGTGCTGGTTCCGAACATCAAGGGTTACGAACGCGCGCGCGCGGCGGGCGCAGACGCGATCGCGGTCTTCACGGCCGCGTCGGAGCACTTCACGAAGCGCAACATTAACATGACGATCGACGAGTCGCTGGAGGCGTTTCGCGAGGTGGTTCGCGCAGCCAAAACCGACGGCGTGTGGGTGCGCGGGTACGTTTCGACGGCGTTCGGCTCGCCGTTCGGCGACGCGGTCACGCCGCAGATGGTGCTCGACGTGAGCGTGAAGCTGATGGAGCTCGGCTGCGACGAGCTCTCCATCGGCGACACGATCGGGGTGGGCGTGCCGAGCCAGGTGGAGGCGCTCGTCCCGCTGCTGGCGACCCGCATCCCGCTCGATCGCATCGCGTTGCACTTCCACGACACGCGCGGCACCGCGCTCGCCAACGTCTACGCCGGGCTGCAGCGAGGCGTCGCGAAATTCGATTCCTCGTCAGGCGGGCTGGGCGGCTGCCCCTACGCCCCCGGCGCGACCGGCAACGTCGGCACCGAAGACGTGCTCTACCTCCTCCATCAGATGGGCATCGAGACCGGCGTCGACATCGGATCAGTGCGCGACGCATCCCGCTTCATCGCCGGCGTCATCGACCACGCGCTGACGAGCAAAGCCTACCAAGCCATGGAGGCCGTCCCAACGACCGCTACCACGTAGCTACGAAGCGGGGGTCGATGGAGGATTTTACCACGCTCGTGAATTTATCGAACGGGCAGTCGAGGCTCGGGCAGCCCGGCACGTAGACCGGCACACGCACGGGATTTTGACCCTGGCCGGCGCGCATCGCGTCGAGCGTCTGCGCGACGAAGTACGTCCGCACGTATGCCGCGCCGCTCGACGGCCGGTGCAGCTCGAAGATCAGCGCGCTTCCGGGCGGCGTGTCGCCGAGCTGATCGCCGTCGACGAGCCACGACAGCCGCAAGAGGGCGGAGAACTCGGCGAGCTGCGTGTCGTGTCCGGAGAAAAGGACGAACCGCGCGCCGGACGGCACCCGCGTGCCGGCCACGGCATGACCCGTCGCTCCCTCATCGAGCGCCTGGAGGATGTGCGCCATGATGTTCGACGAGTGTGCGCGCGCGGCGTAACGGTTGTGCTCGAGGCGCTTGCTCAAGACGTGCAGCTGGAGCAGCTCGAGGAGCTTGGCGTGATCCACGCGCCCCCAACCTACGTCCGCGTGGCCGTCGGTGTATTCGAGCAGGAGATTCTCGCCGACGTCGGCCGCCATGTCGAGCCCGCCCGAAAGCCCCGCCAGTCCGCCGTCGCCGTCGTTGGCGACGGTCGTCGGTACGTCGGAGATGCGCTTGCACGTCGCCGGCGCGGCGCAGCCCAGCACGTCTTCCATCGTCGCAAAGGCGGAGCCGTATGCGGTGAGCAACCCGCCGAAGTTTCCGCCGACCGCGCCGAGAACCGAGTCCTTCGACTCAACTTTGTTCACGACGCCGGTGCCGGGCAGCGGATCGAACAGCGGATCGGGGTCGCTCCGCGCGTGCCCGACCGTGATTCCGCAGCGCGGCGCGAGCCCTTGTAGGATGGCGTCACCCGTCGCCTTGGTGCGCTGATCGACGTCGGCCCACACGAACACTGCGCCGCTGCGCGGGCACCCCTGCGCACCGAGTCCCAGCATGCCGCCGTACGCGCGGCGATAGTACGCGCCGAACTGACGCATCAACAGCGCACCGCGCGCGGTCAGGTCGCCGGGGTGACCGCTCCACGCGGGCCACGGCTGGCTCGAATACGGATTGAGCTCGCTGGGATGCGTCGGCGATCGCACGCCGTGGCGGCTGACGACGACGACCATCCGGAGATCGGACGACGGCCGCGTAGCCGGGGCGCTCTGCGCGGGCGCGGCCGCGGTCGACAGCAGCAGCGCGAGAGCCAGCACAATGAATCGCGTGGCGTACAATGGAACCTGCCTTTCAGAGGAGCGAGCCTATGGCGATGGTACGTGCTGCGAATGAAGCGTGCATGAACGCTGCGCCGAAAGTCGTTTTCGCCGCGCTCGCCCTGGCGCTCGCCGGGTGCGGCAGAACGATCGCCGGCCCGCCGCCGGCTCCGCGCGACGCCGGCACGCGGCTCTCTCAGGGTCCCGCTACCGCACCGCGCCGTAACCAGTTTCCGCCGACGCCCTCCGGCATCCATCTCAACCTGGTCTTCAACTATCTCGTAAAGTATCTCCGGCGTGAGATTGGGCTCGTCGACGTCGTCTGGGGATCGCAGTCGCCGCTTCCACGCGGGATCGACAATCAGTTCTACACGCCGTTCGAGCGCGACGGGCCGTACGGCGCGCCACACAATTTGAAGTGGTGGAAAGCGCACCACCCCGATTGGATCGAATATCGCTGCGACCGCAAAACGGTCGCCTTCGAGTTCGGCGAGCGTCTTGCCGTGCCCATCGATATCGCCGATCCGGCGGCATTGGCCTACCAGCGTTCCGCCGCAGTCGATCCGGCGCTGAACGCCGGATACCGCGCGATCGACTTCGATAACCTGGAGCTTGGGAATTACTGGCATCGCTGCGGCCATTTTTCGGCTCCCCATCGGTGGGCGTCCCAATATACCGGGCAGTATCAGGATCCCGCATACACCGCAGACGTGTTGGCCTGGGCGAAGAGCACCTTTGCCTTCATCCACAATTATTCGCGCACGGCGACGATGGCGATCAACTTCTCATACGACGCGAATTTCGGCGAATCGGCGAACCGCGCGCTCGCGACCAGCACCGACGAAGTGCTCGATGAGGGCGGTTTTACGAACTACGGAACGAAGCATCACAACGTCACGACGCCGCGCCAGTGGCGGCAGATCGTCGGCATGATCCGCACGATCCAGGCCAGCGGCGGATGCTACATGGAGAACGGCGAGGAGCCCGCGCTCTCCAAAGACATATCCCAGGAAGAACGCCTCTGGGTCGTCGCCAACTATCTGCTGATTCGCGACGATTGCACCTACGTCTGGATCAGCGGCTTCACGGCTTCGGGCGGACAAGACTACGGCCGCATCCTGATCTATCCCGAATACGGCTTGACCGTCGGCGCGCCGTCCGGCGCCGCCCGCGAAACCGGCGGCGCGTGGCAGCGCGAATACACCGGAGGCCTCGCGCTTGTAAATCCATCGTATCGCCGCGTGACGATACCGTTGAAGCGCACGTACGTCGACGAAAATGGACGCCGCTATCGCCGGTCCATCACGCTCACCGCGACCAGCGGTCAGATTCTGCTCTTGAAGTAACCGTCTAGCGCAGAGCGAGCGGGATGACGAAGCGCGTCGCCGTGTGGGAATCATTGTACGCGCTGATCTTGTTGTCGACGAGGCCCGCGGCGATGCCGGTCGAGCGCACCTCGGCGTCCGTCGGTGTCGCGCCGCGTCCCTTCGGATGGAAGACCCAGAGCGCGCCGTCGGCTTTGAGATGCACGACCGCGCGCGGAATGCGCGCGAGGTCGCGCGGGGCGTCGATGCGCAAGAAGATCAGGTCGTAGCGCGTGCGCAGCGACTGTGCTGCGGCCTTGGCCAAGCGCGCGTTCAGGCTGCTCGTAAACGCCGGCTCGTGGCGCCCGACGAGCGCGACGTGAGCCTCAGCGACGACGCCCAGCTTCTCGAAGAGCGATCGCTCTGAATAATCGCGTTCCGCCCGAACGTTCATGCGAAGCCGAGGTTCTCAGGTCTAGGCGGGATCTCCGTGTACGCCATCGGGCGATCCCACCAGTCGTGCCGGCGCGCCTCGAGCAGCGCCTCGCCGGGCGGCGGCGGCAGGCGCAGCTCGAGCGCCTTCGCGTACGCCTCGAGATAGCGGTCGATCATGCGATCGAGGCTGAACTCGCGCTCCACGTGCGTGCGGCAGGCGCGACGATCGAGCGAGGAGAGGCGCGGGACCTTCTCCACCGCGTCCGCGACGCCGTCACACAAGAATCCGGTGACGCCGTCCACGACGATCTCGGGCATCGATCCCATGCGCGCCGCGAGCACGGGCGTTCCGCAGGCCATCGCCTCGATCGTCGTGAGCCCGAATCGCTCCGGGCGCGTGGTCATGTGCACCAGGGCGAGCGCGTTGCTCAGCAGCTCGTTGCGGCCTTCGCGCTCGACCGCGCCGAGAAATTGGACTCGATCGCCGTCGATGTGCGGCGCCACCTGCTCCCGAAAGTACGCCTCGTCGTGCTGGATGGCCGCGATCTTCAGCCGCACTCCGGCGCGCCTGGCGATCTCGATCGCGAGATGCGTCCCCTTCTCGGGGTGGAAGCGCCCGAGAAACGCGAGATACTCTCCGGGCCGGTCGCGATAAGTGAACTGCGCGGGATCGATGCCGTTGTAGGTCGTCGCCAGATACTCGAGCCCGGGGTCGCGGTCGGCGTTCGAAATCGAGCAGTAGAAGCTTCGCTGCGCCCCCGCGTAGTACGCCGCCAATATCTGCGGCGAGGAGAAGCCGTGTATCGTCGTGACCAGCGGCGGAGCCTTCGAGCTGAGCGCGTAGGTCAGCGGCTTCCAGTCGAGGTGATTGTGAATGAGTTCGAACTCGCCGGCGCGCCGAAACAGCTCGGCGACGTGCAGCGCCGTGAAGACGTCGCCGTTGAGCGCCGGATCCTCGTTGAGGCCGACGGGGACGACCGAGACGATCCGGCCGTCGAAGTGCGAGTTGCCGGTCGCGAACAGCGTGACGTCGAGGCCGCGCTTGCGCATGCCGTCCGCGACGTTGAAGGCAATCTGCTCCCAGGGGCCGTAGCCGGGCGGCGGCGCGGGCCACGAAATCGCGGCCAGCACGGCGAGGCGCTTTCCCTGCAGCTCCACGCCTATCGGTCGTCGTCGACCGGGTGATTGTCGCTCTCGGCTGCCGCGAGGTCGAAGCGCGTGCCGCGAATCAACCGCCGCATCGACAGCTCGGAATACGACGGCACCGGCGACGTGCGCGCGAAGTCGAACATGTCGTGGAGATCGTCGTCGGTTGCGTCGCGCTGCCCGAGCGTCCCGAGGTTGAAGTTCGCCTCGATGAACTTCACGATCGAGGTCGACTCACGGCGCGTGTGCGAGACGTAGGGCAGCGCGCGCGGGCGACTCGGATCGTAGTTCGAGCGCGCCCAGGCCGAGATCGCGACGATCGGTATTCTGAAGCCCCAGCTCGTGCCGTCGGGGCCGGGCGGCGGCGCGACGTGATCGTACCACCCGCCCGAGTCGTCCCACGTCAGGATCAGCGCGCTGTCCTTGTAGTAGTTGCACGCCGTGTGTTGGCTCTGCACGATCGCGAGATAGATGGAGCCGACCCACCCCGGGCCGCCCCCGCTCAGGTTGCCCGCGTGATCGGAGTCGAGCCAGTTCGGCATCACGAATGACACCTGCGGCAAACGGCAGTTCTGGATATCGCTCAGGATCGTGCCGGACGGCGTGATCACGTTGCGCTCCCAATCCGGGCCGTAGCGGATCTTGCGAAATGCGTCGTAGATGTTGACCGTGGGATCGGTGGCGTCGTCGTACGCGCCCGTATAGTACCGCCAGCTGACGTGCGCGGCGTCGAGCAGATCGCCGATCGTGGGCTGATCGAAGCACGGAAACACGCCGGGCCGAATCATCGTTTCGCCCAGCCCGAAGAGCGGAACCGTCGTGCCGGGTTTCGCGTCGCAGCCCCAGATGGAGTCGTTGGGATTGCCCGCGACGCGCGGCTGCGCCGTCGCGAGCGCGAAGTGGCTCGGGAACGTCGGGATCAGGCGCGTCGCGAAGTTTTCGTCCGCGAGCGCGTAGCGTGCGGCGAGCATGTGATACAGCGTCGTCTCGGAGTCCGGCAGGTACGCAAACGGAAAGTCGGGCGGGGCCTTCGGAAACCCGACGACCGCGGTCACGAAGTCGCCGGCGAAGCCGTCCATCTTGCCGCGATCCCACTCGCCGAGCAGCGACGCGTGATTGTGCAGCGGGTCGGCGGGATACTCGAACGGCACCGATCTCAACCGAATGCGCTGGCCGTCGACCGTCGCGACCTGCGACGTGTTCGCGCCTGGATAAGGGGCGCCGTTCGCGATGATCGACGAGGCGAAGAGATTGTCGAACGTGCGATTCTCCTGAACCAGCACGATGACGTGCGCGATCGGCGTCGCCGGCAACATCGTTACTGAATCAGGCCGGCTTTGAGGACGAGCTGCGGCTCGCGCAGCGCGCGCACGTCCTCGCCGGCGTCGGCGCGCAGCAGCAGCGCGTCGGCCGGCTCGCCGATCGCGAGCAGCCCGTGGTGCAGGCCGACGAGCTCGGCGGCGACGTTGGTCGCCGCGTGCAGCGCCTGCTGCGGCGTCATTCCGAGCAGCGCCCACATCAGCTCGACCTCCTGCGCGTAGTTCTCGTGATAGTTGTACGGCGTTCCGGCGTCGGACCCGCCCGCGATGCGCACGCCGCTGGAGTAGGCGTGCCGGATGTTGGTGAGCATCACCTCGTTCAGCCCCCGCGCCTTCTCGACGATGTAACGCGGCTGATGCCCGTCCTCGACGTGGGCCATAATGCACGTCGGCGCGCTCAGCGTGGGAACGAGATAGACGCCGCGCTCCTTGAACAGCGCGATGCACTCGTCGTCGAGCATCGTGCCGTGCTCGATCGAGTCGATGCC
>DATDGN010000167.1:0-10637 GCA_036522095.1 Candidatus Cybelea sp.
AGGCCAGCGGAATGACCAGCGCGCTGCACGCGATGCCGACGGTCATCGAAAATTTCGTGTCGCCCGACGCGCGGATCGGCGCGAGCGAGATCATCGCCCAGCCCTTGAGCGGCAGCGTGACCATGTGCAGCGCCAGCGGCAGCGCCGCGATGGTCGCGACGCTCGCGTCCAGCGTGAACACGTATGCCAGCGGCCACGCCAGCAGCGCGGTGACGACGCCGGTGAGCGTGGTAGCCGTGAACGAGAAGCGGCGCGCTCGTTCGAAAAACCAGCGCGCCCCCGCGGGATCTTGCGCGCCCAGGCGCTGGCCGATCACGATCTGCGTGGCGTACTGCAGCGGGCCGGGGACGACGAACGTCAAGTCGGAGACGACGTTGAGCGCGCGGAAGGCGGCGACGGCGATCGCCCCGAGCGGGGCCAGCATCGCGACGATGAAGATGTCGGGCGCGAGCACGCCGAGCAAGAAGATGGCCTCCGGCAGGCCGAGCAGCGCGCAGCGCCGAGCCAGGGCCCACGGCACCGAGCGATCCGCGAACACGCGGTACTGCGGGCGGCGCGCGACGTAGGCGATCGCGTACGTCGCCGCGATCGTCTCGGAGATCAGCGACGAGACGCCGGCTCCCACGATTCCGAACGGATGATGCGTCCACCAGCCGAGGCCCAGCATCAGCAGCAACGGGATGTGGACCGCGTTGACGACGAGCAGAACGAGCACGCCGAGCTGCCGGTTTCCGGCGGCTGCCAGTCCGACGATCAGCGTGCCGGAGATCACGATCGGCACGATCGACGCGCAGCGCAGCACGAGATAGACCGCGCTCGCGTGCGCGCTCGCGAGGTCGCCGATCATCCAGTGGACCGCTTGGCCCGAGCCGGCGAGGCTCAGCGCGAAGCAGGCGACGGCGGTGATCATGGGCACGACCACGCCGGCGCGAACCGTCCGCGCGAAGCCGTCGACGTCGCGAGCGCCGATGCGCTGCGCCGCGACGATCGACGTGCCGCTCAGGAACCCCGAGATCGCGAAGACGATCGCGAGGAAGAGCGTGTTCGCCGCCGTCGCACCCGCGAGCGCTACCGTCCCGATGCTTCCGATCGCGATCGTATCGGCCGTGCCGAGCAGCTGATCGCCGAGCATCTGCACCGCGACCGGAATCGAAAGGCGCCGGAACGCGGCGCCAATTCGGGTGTGGTCGACGATCATCGACGAGGAGTCCATCGGCGTTACCGGACGCGCTCCAGTGTGCGGAAGAAGGCGTCGATTTCGTCTTCGTCGGTGTAGAAGTGCGGGCCGATGCGAATGCCGCAGCCCGGCCGGTAGTCGACGAAGACGCGCACCTCGATCAATCGGCGGCACGCGCGCTCTGAATCCTCGAAGTCGATGCCGATCCAACCCGTTCGTTTCTCGGCCTGTACGGGCGAGTTCACGCTCAGCCCGCGCTCGAGCGCCATCGCGACGATTTTGTCGGTCAGGCGGACGTTGTGCTCGCGAACTCGCGCGACGCCGATCTCGCGGATCATCGCGTGCCCGGGCGCCGCGACGACGTATCCCGGGATCGTTGGGGTGCCGTGGCCGAAGCGGTACATCGAGGCCGCGTGCACGATCGGGGCCGGCTCGAAGGCGAACGGGCGCTGGTGCGCCATCCATCCGGTGACCGCCGGCCGAAACGTCTCGCGCAGCGACGGCTTAACGTAGATCCAACCGCAGCCGGGACCGCCGCACAGCCACTTGTGGGAACCTCCGGTCGCGAGGTCGACGTCGAGCGCACTGACGTCGTACGGATAAATCCCGGTCGTCTGATACGCGTCGACGCAGAGCAACGCGCCGACGGCGCGGCAGTGCGCGGCGATCGCGCCGACATCCGCCAGCGCGCCGGAGACGTAGTAGGCGTGCGAGATCACCGCGATCGCGGTCTTTTCCGTGATCGCCGCGACGATTCGCTCGGTGGGAACCGTCCGGCCGTCGGGCGACTCCACGATGCGAACGACCGCGCCGTACCGCTGCCACTCGCGCCAGACGTACGTCAGCGAGGGAAACTGCAGCGACTCGTAGACGACCTCGTTGCGCGTGCCGCGAAAGTCGATGCACGTCGCGATGGCGGCCTGCAGCACCGAGACGTTCGGTCCCAAGAAGACCGAGCCGGGAGCCGCGCCAATGAGCGCGCCGATGCCGTCGGCGATCTCGGCGATCCGCGGCAGCCAGCGTTCCCACGCCTCCGGACCCTGCGACGCCCACTCGTCCCAATAGGCTTCGAGCGCGTCGCGCGCGCCTACGGGCGCCGCGCCCATCGAGTGGCTAACGAGGTACGTGGAGTCCGCGAGAATCGGAAACCGCGAGCGGTACTCCTGCGCCATTCGTGACTGCGTTGCCGCGTCGCTCATGCGTACGTTCCTTCTCCCAGGTAGGTGCGTACCGTCCACAGCTCTGGGAAGAAGCGGTGGGCCAGCGTGCCCTCGAGGTATTTCGCGCCGGGGGAGCCGCCCGTGCCCTGCTTCTGACCGATCATCCGCTCGACCATGCGAACGTGCCGGCCCCGCCACAGCAGGAACCGCTCGTCGAACTCGATCAGGTCTTCGAGCAACAGATACAGGTCGTAGTGCTCCGCCTCGTTGGAATAAATTTGGCGGTACGTCTCGACGAGGGCCTCGCTCGAGTCGACGGCGAAACCGCGCCGCCGCAGCAGGCCCTTGACACGGTCGTATAGTGAGGGCTCGGCGCGGCGCCGCTCCAATCGCGCGCGCTGCTCGTCGTCCAGCTCGATCCACTGCAGCACGTCCGTGCGCCGCAGGCCGCAGGCGAACTCGAGTTGTCGGAACTGCACGGACTGAAAGCCGCTCGCGGGGTTGAGGTGGTCGCGAAATTGATTGAACTCTTGCGGGGTCATCGTCTCCAGGATGTCGACTTGCTGCTCGAGCAGCCGTTGGATCGCGTGAATGCGCCGAAATTGCTTGTGCGCGCGCAGCAGGTCGTCGCGGTCGAGCGCCGCCGCCGCGGCGTCGAGCTCGTGCAAGAGCTGCTTGAACCACAGTTCGTAGACCTGATGGATGACGATGAAGAGCATCTCGTCGTGGTGCGGCGGCTGCGAGAGCGGCCGCTGCAGCCGCAGTAGCTCGTCCAGCTTGAGATAGGATCCGTATGACAAGGGCACCGCTCGGGCTTACGGGGGGCGCGCACGTTCTCCTCGAATGCGACGCCGTTGTGAAGCAGTCTCGCCTCGTTGTGCTCGCCGCGGTTTGCTTGCTCGCGGGCTGCGCGAACGCAAGCCACGGCGGCACACGGGGACCCTCGCCGTCGGCGACCGATCCGATCGAATTTCCACTCTTCGCGGGGGCGAGCGTGCTGTCGGCACACGCGTGGCACACCCGCGTCACGGCTCGGCCGGGCCTCGCTGACAGCGCGGTCTTTTCGCAGGGCGCCGGCACCTATGACGGTCACGACGTCGTCGCCGGAACGCAGGCGATGATGCCCGCGCTCGAGGCGTGGCTCGGGGACCTGCTCGCGCATCCCCCCGCCGGTTACTCCGTGGCGATCAGCGGAAACGGCGTCGACGCGGTGCGCGCGCACACGCGCGATCTCGGCGTGGACTTCGTCGCCTTCGAACAAACCGGCAGCGGACCGCGCCACGGCGTCGTCGTCATGGCCGTCGATCCGCAGACGCTGGATGAGAAGGCCGGCCCGATGCTCGGGCTGATCGGCAAGTTCAAGCTCATGCCGCGCACGCTGCGCGATCCGATCGACGCGCAGGCGAAACGGCAGATGGGATTTTCGATCACCGAGGCGACGAACCCGGACACGCCCCTCGGCGCGGCCGTCGCGGCACTCGGCCAACTCCGCGACTTCGGCGGCCGCGGCATCGTGCTGATCGACGCCGTCAAACACTAATTGAACATAGCCTCGAGCCGCGCGCGCGAGATCGGCGGTTGGGTCATGCTCAACGCGCTGTGGCTGCCGCTCACGTTTCAGGACACGGCGCTCATGACGATCGCGGTACCCGCGGCGACGGTGCACCTGGCGCCCGGCAATCACGTTTTCGTCCTCTCGCTGCTGGCCAGCGTGGCGGCGCTGGCGGCGATGGTCGTCCCGCCGCTGGGGGGCTGGCTCTCGGACGCGCTGCGGAGGCGCGGCGGCTCGCGCCGCACGTTCGTCGCCGCCGGCATCGTCATCGACGTCGGCGCGCTTATCGCCCTCGCGTACGCGCACTCGCTCGTGACGTTCGGAATCTTCCTCGTGCTCGCTACCGCCGGGGCCAACGTCGCGCTCTGTGCGTATCAGGCGCTCTTACCGGAGTCGATTCCGCGGCGGCACTGGGGCGTGGTGTCGGGCGTTCGCGGCGCGGCGACGCTCGCGGGGACGGTGCTCGGATTCGCGATCGCGGGCGCCATGCCCGATCCGAGCCTGACGTTTCTGGCGGCGGCCGCGATCATGGCGGTCGGCGGGCTGTCACTGCTCGGCGTCGGCGAGGGCGTCTACGATAGCGAGGAACACGCGCACGTGCGCGACTGGCATGACTTCTTCGTCGTGTTCGCGGCACGGACGCTCGTGTTCTTCGGACTGATCATGCTCCAGACGTTCGTGCTCTATTTCTTCCGCGACGTGCAGAAGGTCGGCGATCCCTCGGCGGGAACCGCGCTGTACGCGTTCGCGACGATCGCGGGCGCGGTGGCATCGAGCCTCTACCTCGGATTGCTCTCCGATCGCGTTCCGCGCAAGGTCGTGACGGCGCTCGCGGGCGCTGCGATGGCGATCGCGACCATCGGCTTCGCGCTCGCCCCAACGTTGAGCTGGATCCTGCCGTTCGCGGTGCTGTTCGGCATCGGATTCGGCGGCGTCATCTCCAGCGGTTGGGCGCTCGCGATGGATTCGATCCCGAAGCTCCGCGACGTCGCGCGCGATCTCGGCCTCTGGGGCATCGCGACGCTGCTGCCCAACGTCGTCGCGCCGCTGGTCGGCGGTTGGCTCATCGGGCTCTTTCACGGGACGCGCGCGGGCTATCAGGCGGTCTTCGGACTCTCGGGATTCAGCTTCGCGCTCGCGTCGCTGGCGGTGCTGCGCGTCGGCCGCCGGCCGATCTCTTCACTGTGGGGCTGGCCGCTGCGCTTCGTCGCGGTCGCGACGAACTTCGCGTGGGATCACGTCGCGTACCGCGTGCGCAGATGGGGAAGGATCCCGCGCCGGCGTGGCCCGACGCTGATCGTCGCGAATCATCAGCATGACCTCGAGTCGATGGTGCTCGTGACCGCGACGACGGTAGAGAGTGGTCCGTGGCGGCATCCCGTATTCACGGCCAGCTCCCGCCGCATGTACGAGCCCGGCTTCCTGGCGGAGCGCCTTCCGTGGCTGCGCGGGCTACTGCGCCGCGTCAACGCCGGCCCGCTCTTCGTCACGCTTGGCATGCTGCCGATCGAGAACGAGTTGGGTTCGCGCGCCGTCAGCGCGTTCGGCTGGTCGGTGCAGCGGCGCCACGGTCCACTACCCGTGAGCGACGTTTTTGACGAGCGCGTCGCGGGGCTCTTCCCGCCCGACACGAAGACGTCCGACCTTCGGAGCTCCCGCTGCTTCGTGCAATCGCGCACGGTCGTGAAGCTCGCGACGCTGCGCGAGCCGTACCGGCGCGAGATCCTAGACGAGACGCGGGCGAACGTGGAGCGCGACCTCGCGCTGATGGAAGACGTCGTACGTCGAGGCGGCACGTTCTATTTGACGCCGGAGGGGAAGTACTCCACCGGCGGTCGCATCGGCCCGATGCGCGGCGCGATCGAGCGACTCGCGCCGATCGCGACGGTCTATCTCGTCGGCGTGAGCTACGATCCGTTCGTGTCGGCGCGGCTCTCGATGCTGTATCGCGTCGTGTGCTTTGGGCGGCTGCGTGACGGCGGCATGCCGCTGCTGGTGGGGACGCTCGCGGCGCTACGCCCGGTCGTCGCGAGCCAACTGCTCGGCGCATGGCTCGAGTCGGCGCCGGAGTTCAGCGCGAGCGAGGCGTGCGTCGCCGTCGCGAAGCGGCTGACGGAGCTGCCGCAAGCCCTGTTCGTCGATCCGGAGCTCCGGCGCGATCCGGAGCGGCTGGTGCGCGCGGCGCTGCCGCGCATGGTCGAGTGGAAGATCCTGGAACGCGACGGTGATCGCTATCGCGTCGCGTCGCGCCGGCGACATCCGCAGTTCCCGTTCGTCGAAGATATCGTCGCGTACCAGGCGCGCTTTTTGGAAGAGACACTGGCGAACGCGGCGCTCGCCGAGCCCTACCGCGAACTTTCCTAGCGACTGCCGCGCTCGAAGGCCGCCAGACGCACGCGCAGCGAGCGTGGCCGCGCGCCCTTGATTCTGCCGTCCGCCCCGATGACGCGGTGCGCCGGTACGAGTAAGTCGAGGGGTGTGAGAGTCATCGCCGTCGCGACGCCGCGGTGCGCGAGGGGTCGCCCCACGGCGCGTGCGACGTCCGCATACGACACGAACTCACCGAACGCGAGCGCGGCCACCGCGCGCCACACCGCGACGCGGAACGGGGTGCCTTCGAGCGCGAGCGGCAGGTCGAAGCGGTGCAAGCGGCGCCGAAAGTATGCGCGCACTTGCGCGCTCGCCTCAACGAGCAGCGCGTCGCCCGCTTTGGCCGGCGCCGCGCGCGTGGACACGACGAAGTTGCTGGCGACGACTGCGCAACCGTTGCTTACGATCAACAAATCGCGTCCGAACGGCGTCGGAACGCGATGCTCCATAGGTGCTCGAAGGTGCGACATGCAAGTCCTCAGGCCCAAGCCGGAACGCCCGCGCTAGCGGCGACGTTCTCAGATTGAACCAGATTGAATTCTTGGAGGTCCCCGTGAACCGCGGAGTCGTTCGAGCCCTACCGCTATCCGCCATCCTCGTGCTCGCCGCATGTTCCGGCGGCTCGGGCAATCCGTCACTAATTCCGCCGCCCGACGCGCTGACCGGACCGGAGAGCCGAGAGGCGCCGTTCGTGGCCGCGGATCCCGTCCGCCGGCTCTGTCCGACGTCCGAGGATCCGCAGCTGATGGAGTGCCTGGCAATGGTCCGCACCGACGTAGCGCCGACGCTGATCGCGGGCGCCGATCTCGCGGAACCCGCAAAGACGTGTATCTTCAGCAATGCGTACTGCCCGATAGACTTGCAGTCGGCGTATGCGTTGCCGTCGCTGAGCAAGGGTTCCGCGCGACTCGTCGCGATCGTCGACGCGTGGGGATACCACCACGCGGCGGGCGATCTCGCGTATTACCGCAAGGCGATGGGGCTGAAGGCGTGCACGACGGCAACGAAGTGCCTGCGCATCGTCAACCAAAACGGCAATCCCTCGCCGCTGCCACCTGAGTCGCCGCCGAGCGACGACTGGAAGGGCGAACAGTCGCTCGACGTCGACATGGTGTCGGCAATCTGTCCGAACTGCAAGATCGTGCTCGTCCAGACCAACAACAACTACGTGAGCAGTCTCTACGCCGGCGTGAAGACCGCGGGAAGACTCGGCGCGAAGTACGTCGGCGCGTCGTGGGGCGGTCCTGAGAGCGGGGGCGACAATTCGATATTCCATCAACACGGCGTCGTGATCGTCGCCGCGGCCGGCGACAACGGCGGCGGCGGCGTCTATCGCGGCGGTCCGCAACAGCCGTGCTCCTACACGTACGTCGTCTGCGCCGGAGGCACGCACCTCGTGCCCGCACACAACGCGCGCGGCTGGAGCGAGTCGGTGTGGAACGACTGGACGTTCGATCGCTGTGGCTTCGGCAGCTCGCCGTGCGGCGGGACCGGAAGCGGTTGTAGCAGGAAGATCGTAAAACCGTCCTGGCAGAATGACACGCAATGCCACATGCGATCCGAATCCGACGCTTCGGCGACCGCTTCTCTGCGCAACCCGGTGGCGGTCTACAACTCGGAAGAGAGCGGTCAGGCGTGCCCGCAGTACTGTTGGTTCGCCTTCGGGGGCACGAGCGCGTCCGCGCAGATCATCGCCGGCGTCTACGCGCTCGCCGGCAACGCTGCGACCCAAGCCGGCGCACGTAACCTCTGGACGCACCACACCGGACACATGAACGACGTCACGGTTGGCAACAACATCGATCCGAGGCTCGGCGTCACCTGCGCCTCGACCATCCACTACATCTGCTACGCCAGGGTGGGCTTCGACGGCCCCACGGGTTGGGGATCCCCTAAGGGTCTTGGCGCATTCTAAGGAAACGATGCGAGCGTTCATTCTAAGCGCGGTCGTGGCGGTCGCCGCGATCTTGTGCGCCGGGTGCAACGGAGGGTTGCAGCAGACGGCGCTGCCCGGGATGGGGTCGCAGCCGGTGGGCCAGGCGCCCGGGGCTCAGGCTCCGGAGTCCAGCGCTGCCCCCGAAACGAGCGACAGCTCCAGCGATCAGCCGGACGAGCCGCCGGTCACCTCCGCTCGGCCGGGCGCACCGCAGCCGGCGGCGCGGCCCTCCATGTCGACCCCGGGCGCGCATTCGCCGCAGCGGCATCCGCCCGCTCGACCGGTCTTCCATAACGCCTGTGCGCAGCCCGCGTCGCCCGGCAGCCGTGCGTGCGCCTCGCTCGTCCGCGTCCAGGCGCGCCGCGCCTGCTCGAAGACCGCGCCCTATTGCGCGTCGGACTTGCAGGCCGCGTACGGCGTCGCGCAGGCGGCGCGCGCACGGGGCCGCGGCGTGGTCGTGGCGGTCGTCGACGCGTACGGTTATCCGAGTGCGGCGAGCGATCTCGCTGCCTATCGCGGAAGCATGGGCCTCGCCGCGTGCCTGCAGAGTAGCGGCTGCCTGAAGATCGTGAACCAGAGCGGGCGCACGAGCCCCTTGCCCAAGCCGAACGCCGATCCGAGCGACGATTGGCGCGCAGAAGAGGCCGTCGACCTGCAGATGGTCTCGGCGCTGTGTCCCAACTGCAGGCTCCTGCTCGTGCAGGCCAACAGCGATAGAGACACCGATCTCGCCGCGGGCGTCAATGCCGCGGCGGCCCTAGGCGCAGCGGCGATCAGCAACTCGTACGGCAGCGACGAAAGCAACGCCGCCGACGCCGCGTACGCGCACGCTGGCCGCGCGGTCACGGCGAGCGCCGGCGATGCCGCGGCGCATCAGCCGTGCAGCTATGCCGGCGTTGTCTGCGTCGGCGGGACGACGCTGACCGCCGCATCCGGTCGATGGGTGGAGCGCGCCTGGCGCTCCGGCGGAAGCGCGTGCAGCGAATACGTCGCCAGGCCGTCATGGCAACGCGCGCGCGGTTGCGCGATGCGCAGCGTCGCCGACGTGTCGGCCGTTGCGGATCCGAGCACCGGCGTCGCGTTTTACGAATCCGCGGGAGGCGGATGGCAACAGGCCGGCGGAACCGGCGTATCGGCGCCTATCGTCGCGGCGCTCTTTGCGCTCGAGCCGAGCGCGGTGCGTGCGAACGCGCCGGCGTGGCTGTGGCGTCACGGCCGCAAGCCGCCGAAGATGGGAGGTACGTAAACATGTTCAGCCGCGCAACTCTGCTGAGCGCAATCGCGATTGCTAGCCTCGTGGCTGCCGCGCCGCGCGATAGCGCCGTGATCGTCAATTCCGGCTCGACCAATACGATCGGGTATTCGATCACGGTCTGGTCAGACGGAGCGGCGTCGCTAACGACGCAGAATCGCGATGGCTCGGCTACCGGTCCGGCCAAGTCGTTCACGGTCCCAGCCGCAACGGCCGCGCGGTTCTTCGCCGACCTCGCCACCGCAAAGAACAGTAACGCGGTCACCGTGCCGTGCATGAAGAGCGCCTCGTTCGGCAGCTCAATGCACGTCAAGTGGCAGGGCTGGGTCTCGCCGGATCTCGAGTGTCCCGCCAAGACCTCGGCCGGCGACGCGCTCATCAAGGACGTAGACGAGATCCGCCAGGCGTCCGGCCTGGCGCAGCAGCCGCTGCGGCAGCACCCACCGCAGTAGCGACTTCTTCAGAGCTTCCTAAAAGCTCGACTCCTCGCGCGCCAGCGCTCCGGTCAAGTCGACGCCGCCACGCGGACGCGACGCCGATACGACAACGCCGCGCAGCCCGCGTTCGCGGCCGAGCCGTTGCGCGTCGCGGACGATTTGCGCGACCATCGCGCGATAGAGCTCGGCGCGAACGCGCTGTAGGCTTGCGAGCTGTGCCGAGGCGTCGGCCCGCGAGGCGCGGTCCGTTTCGGCGATCTGCGCGAAGCGCTGCGGAAGCTCCGTCGTAGCAGCTTGGAGGCTGCCCCGTATGTCGGCGGCGTCGCCGCCGACCCGGTAGCTCGTACGCAGCGCCGCGATGCGCGACGGCAATCCGGGAACGACTTGTTCCGAGGCGGCCGCCGCGCGAAGCACGTTGCGCCGCAGTTCCAGATTCGCATCTGCCTTGGAACGCAGCTGCGCGGCCATCTGCGCGTTCGCGGACGCGGCCTGCCGTTCTAACTGTTCCCTATAGCTCGCCAGCACAACGGCGTCTTGCGCGTGCAGTGCGGCGACCGCCGCGGACTCGCGCCGGCTGAGCTCCGCGAGCCGCGCCTCGAGCGGCGCGCGCTTCGCGCGCTGGAGACGGTCGTCGGCCAGCTTCGCGCGCAGCACGAGCCGCTCGCCGGCGTCGCGTTGCGCTAGTTCGTACGCCAGCGCCAGCTCCTCTTCGCGCAGCTGCTGTTGCCGCGCCGCGAACGCGCGCGCGGTCTG
>DATDGN010000168.1:0-3159 GCA_036522095.1 Candidatus Cybelea sp.
CGTTACGTGCGGCACAAGGAGAACCGCAACTTCGCCGGCGCGTGCAATGCCGGCGCGCGCGCCGCACAGGCGCCCGTCACGCTGCTGCTCAACAACGACGCGTACCCGCTGGGCGACGCGCTGACGCCGCTGCTGGCCGCGTTCGAGCGCGACGACGTCGCGATCGCGGGCGGTGCCCTGTTCTTCGAAGACTGCACGACGCAGGCCGCCGGGCTCGTGCTTTTGCGCAACGCGCACTGGCACTACTACTGCCGCAATTTGCCGGCGTCGCTCGACGCGGTTCGAACGCCGCGCGACGCGCTGGCCGTCTCGGGCGCCGCGATGGCCGTGCGCACAGAGTGGTTCGTTCGTGCGGGTGGATTCGACGAGTCGTTCGTCAACGGCTTCGAGGACGTCGATCTGTGTCTGCGCGCGCGCGAGCAGGGGAGGACGATCGCGTACGTCGCGGACGCGCGCTTCGCGCACTACGAGGCCGCGTCGGCGGGACGCTTCGCGCGCGAGGCGGAGAACGAGCTGCGCTTCTATGCGCGCTGGGCCAAGAGCTTCGCGCCGCTTCCGCGCACCGAGCGCGGCGCGGTGGGCGCGATCGCGGTGCGGCGTCCGCGCCGCGGCGACCCGCTGCTCGCGGCCGCGCTCGCGGACCTCGAGGAGGCGCTGCGCGCCTTTGGCCACCCGATCGTGCACGGCACGATCCGTCCGTGGCGCCGGCTGGACCGGCGCTTTCGCACGGCAGCGACGATCGCGTGGTTCGACGACCTGGAAAAGGCGCCGGGCATCGCTGTCGGCGGCGACGCTTCGCGCGCCGCGACGATTTGTACGCGCGGCGCGGCGGAGCTCGAGGTGCCGTGGCTGCCGTGCGCGTCGCCGCTCCGCGCCGACGCCCTGAAGATTCACCGCTCCGAAGATCCGGCGTGCGAGACTGTCGGCGTTGTGGGCGGTGAGTATCCGGGAGTAGCGATCACACCGAAGATGCTCCTGGGCAAACGCGAGCTCGAGCTCGCCTGCGTGGTCCATCTCGGATTGACCGATCCCGGCGCGTTCGGCAACGTGCTGCTGGCGCAGGCCGGAATTCCCGCGATCGTCCTGGACCGCGACGAGCTGCGCGCGATCTTCGCGCCCGACGTCGCGCTGATCGGCGGGCGGGATTCGCTCGCGGAGAACGTCGCGCGCCTGCTCGCCGATCCCGTTGAGCGCCGGCGTTACGGCGAGCTCGCGCGGGCCGACGCGCGCCGCCGCTTCTCGCCGCGGCGCAGCGCGATCCGCGTGGTCGATCTCCTGTGCGCGTCGCGCTACGGGTTGGAGCGGCCAGCGCCGTAACCACCGCCGCCCGGCGTTTGGATCGTGAGCACGTCGCCGGGCTCGAGCGGCAGCGTGGTCTTCGCGCGCAGCGGCGACTCCTTTCCGTCGCGCGCATGTATGTGCCGTCCGCACGCGCCGGATTCGCCGCCCTGCACGCCCGGCGGACGCAGCGTGTGGCGATCGGCGAGCAGTGTGGCTCGCGCGGAGCCCTCGACGAGCTGCAGCGCGCGGATCAATCCGTTGCCGCCGCGGTGCCGGCCCGCGCCGCCCGTCCCGTCGGCGAGCTCGTAGCGCACGACGCGCAGCGGAAACTCGCGTTCGATCGCCTCGATCGGCGTGTTGAGCGTGTTCGTCATGTGGCAGTGGATGCCGTCGATGCCGCCTGAGTTGGGGCGCGCGCCCATGCCGCAGCCGTTCGTCTCGTAGAACGCCCAGGTCTCGCCGTCCGGCCGCGTGCCGCCCAGCATCACGTTGCTCATCGTCCCGCCGCTACAGGCGGGCACGCGCTCCGGCGCCGCCTTTGCGAGCGCCTGCAGAACGACCTCGGCGTTGCGCATGCTCGTCTCCACGTTCCCGCCCGACACCGGCGCCGGGCGGCGCGGATTGAGCAGCGACCCGTGCGGCGCGCGCACCGTGACGGCGCGAAAGCATCCGTCGTTCATCGGGATGGTCGGATCGGTGACGGCGCGCAGCGCGTAGTGCACGCCGGACAGCGTCACGCCGAAGACGGCGTTGAGCGGGAAGCCGACCTGCGGCGACGTGCCCGAATAATCCAATTCGACACTCCCGTCGCGCAGTTCGAGGCGCAGCGCGATCGCGATGCTCGGTGCGCCGCCGAGATCTTCGAGATAGTCGGTCGCCGCGAAGACGCCGTCGCCGATCGCGCGCAGCGCGGCGCGCATGCGCAGCTCGCTGTCGTCGAGCGCGCGCGCGATGGCGGCCTCGACGCCCGCGGAGCCGTAGCGCTCGTAGGGCTCCAGCAGGCGCCGCTCGCCAGTGTAGTTCCCCGCCACCTGCGCCCGCAAGTCGCCGCTGCGCGCGTCGGGCGTGCGCGAGTTCGCGCGAAAGAGATCGACGGTCTCGGCCACGACGCGATCGTCCTCCACCAGGCGCAGCGGCGGCACGACCAGCCCCTCAGCGAAGAGATCCTTCGCATCCGACGGCATCGAGCCGGGAACCGCGCCGCCGACGTCGGCGTGATGGGCCTTGTTGGCGGCGTAGCCGGCGAGCCGTCCCTGGAAGAAGACCGGACGCACCAGGGTTACGTCGTTCAGATGCGTTCCGGTAACGTAGGGATCGTTCGCGACCCACATCTCGCCCTCGCGTACGCCGCCATGCTCGCGCTCGACGATCGCGAGCATACGGCGCAGCCCCCACGGCAGCGATCCGAGATGCACGGGAATGTGCTCGGCCTGCGCGATCAGCCGCCCGAGCGGATCGAACAGCGCGCACGAGTGATCGAGACGCTCCTTGATGTTGGGCGAGTACGCGCTGTTGCGCACCGCGATACCCATCTCTTCCGACGCATAGACCAGCGCGCTCTTCGCGATCTCCGCCGCGATCGGATCGATCATCGCCGCCCTCGCTCTTGGACGAGCAGATCGCCTTCGACTTTACACGACCAGCCTGGTGCGACGTACGTCGTGCTGTCGTACTCCTCGACGATCGCCGGCCCCTCGATTCGCGCATTCTCGGAAAGCGCGTCGCGCTGATACACATCCACCTCGATAAACTGGCCGTCGATCCAAACGTCGCGCTTCGAACTCCCAGTGTCACGCTGAGCCTGTCGAAGCATGGCCTCGCGATCACGCCGATCGCGTGAGATTCTCCCACTTGCGGTCAAACGTGCGTTGACCAGTT
>DATDGN010000169.1:0-3762 GCA_036522095.1 Candidatus Cybelea sp.
GACCTACGTGTCACCCTATTTCATCGCGCGCGTGCGGCTAGCGCTCGGCGAAGCGGAGGAGGCGATGGCGGCCTTGGAGCGCTGCTTTCGCGAACGCGCCGCCTGGACGCCGTTCGCCCTCGTCGACCCAACCTTCGCTCCCCTGCGAAACGCCGCGCAATTCGAACGGTTCGCGAACGCCGTACGCGCCGGTGGCTGAGCCTATTGGAACCGGAGGCGGTCGTCCGCGTCGACGATGTCCAGGATGAACTCCAGCTCCGGATGCTGCCGGAGCGTCGACGCGTACTCGTCGCGGAAGAACGCTTCGTTCTCGGCGTGCTTCGGGCGAATGCGGCGCAGCGATGCGTTGACGGCGCCGTACTGCGACGGATCCGCCCGCTCGCGCAGCCAGTGCGCGACTTCGTCGTCGCTCGTCGCGCGTGCGACGACCGCTAGCAGATCCGCCTCAACGATTCCGAGCCGCTCGAGCAGGTAGCCGGAGATGCCCTTGATTCGGCCGTTGATGAAGTATCCGCCCGAGTTGCCGCCGGGCAGCTGTGCGCGGAGCTTGTCGATCGTGCGCGGCATCAGCATGAGGCCGTCGAGCTCGGCATAACAGCTGCGCGGCGGCCTCGTGCGTAGATCGAGCGGCTCCAACGTTCTCTAGTTCGCCGAGAGCGTCCCGTGGACGTCGACGTTCCAGCGCGTGTTCAACGTGCCGTTGTGGTTCATGGTTTCGATCGTCATGTTCTTCCAGACGAAGTTAAAGCAGTGCGGCTGGCCATTGCTGCATGCCGGCGCAGGGGGGTGCCAGGGTGGCAATTTTGGCGGCGCGAGCTGATATCTGATCGCGATTCTATGCTGCGCGAGCCAGCGCAGGTGTTGGTCGATCCCGGGCGGCGCGGCGTAGTTTTTGGGCGGGTTGAGCTGGTGCCCGACAGGGTTGCCGTCGGGCGGCGGCTGCGAAATCGGCACCGATGTCGGCTGCGCCGCTGCCACGCGAATCGTGCGAGCGCTGTAGCCCAGGAAGAAAAACCCAATAGCGACGGCGACCACCAGAGCGATCGTCGCCCCGCGAGATTGGAACGTGCGCATTCGTTCGACTCCTTATCGGCGAGAAGGGCCTGATCGGACTAATACGAGCGAGGCTTCGCTTGCCCTTCCCGGAAGGGGTCACGCAATGGCGCGGCAAGGCGCTACAATCGAGGCAGACGTGAGCTTCTTCGAGCGTCCCGATCCGCGGCTGGTCCAGAGTGCGGATCCCACGCCGGCCGGCGCCGTCATCGCCGCACTGCGGCGCGACGCGATCGCGCTCGGAATTTGCGTTGCGGCGGCTGCGGCTATGTACGCCGTTAACATAGCGACCGGGCTGCACGAGGCTGCGCCGACGCACGGCAGCGTCGTCGTGCCGGGGTTGTCGGCGCCCGCGACGATCGTTCGCGACCGCCGCGACGTGCCGCACGTCAGCGCCGCCAACGACCGCGACCTCTACTTTGCGGAAGGCTTCGCTCAGGGTTCGGACCGGCTGTTCCAGCTCGACTTCACGCGGCGCTACGCCTACGGCCGCCTCGCCGAGGTGCTCGGCGCAAAAGCGCTGTCGCTCGACGAGGCACAGCGCGCCGTGGACATCGACGGCATCGCGCGTCGCCAGCTGCGGGCGCTGCCGCCGGCCGATCGCGCCGCGCTCGCGGCGTTTAGCGCCGGCGTCAACGCGGCCGCGGCGAATCAATCGCTGCCCGTCGAGTTCCGCATGCTGCTCTACCGCCCGGCGCCGTGGACGCCGAAGGACTCGCTGGCGGTTGCGGTCGTCGCGTCCCTCGCGCTCGCGGACTCTTGGCATGACGTCTTTGCGCGCGACGCCGTTTGGCGCCGTGACCGGCACTGTTACGATGACCGCTTCCCGCTGTCCGACGCGCGTTACGACGTGACGGTCGACGGCGTAGCGCGCAGCGCTTCGGCGCCTTCGTCCGCGCGCGAATGCAACGAGCCCGTGACCGTCGCAGCCGCGCCGCGCCGCGCCGCCGGCAGCAATGCCTGGGCCGCCGGCGCGCTGCGCGCCCGCGACGGGCACGCGCTGATCGCCAACGATCCGCATCTCGACCTCACGATTCCCGGGATTTGGTACATCGTCGAAATACGTTCGCCCGGCGTGCACGCCGCGGGCGCGACGATCCCCGGGATCCCGGGCGTCGTCCTCGGCCACAACGAGCGGGTCGCGTGGGCCTCGACGAACGCGGACATGGCCACGACCAGCGTCTTCGATTCGGGACGCCTCGAGCGGCGATCGTGGGTGACGCAGCGGTTCAGCGTGCGCTTCTCGCGCGACGTGACCGCGACGTACTATCGCACGCCGCGCGACTTCTCGGTACCCAACGACAACGATCTCGCGCGGATCGCGCTCGTGCGCTGGCCCGTCTACGCGCAGACCCGCTCGACGATTTCGACGGTGTTCGAACTCGATCGCGCCCGCGACGTGCGCGACGCGCTGCGCATCCTGGCCCGCTACCGCGGGTCGCCGCAGAACTTCCTGCTCGCGGGTCGCGACGGCGACGTCGCATATCACGTCGCAGGGCTCGTTCCCGACGATCCGGCATGGGGCCGATACGTCCACCCCGCACGCGAACTGCACAACGCGATCGCGTCGATCCCGTTCGACCGGCTTCCGCACCGGGACCCAGCGCGCGCCGGGATACTCGTCTCCGCCAACAACAAGGCCTACGCACCTGGATATGCATACCGGCTGTCGGCGCAGTTCGAGCCGCCGTACCGCGCCTACCGCATCGCGGCGCTGCTGCGCTCGCGCGGGAAATACGACGCCGCGTATTTCGCGCGGATGCAGCTCGACACGCTCTCGCCCATCGATTTGCGGATCGCGCGCGGCATCGCTCGCGCCGCGCGCGAGCATGACGTGGGACGCGACGCCGGCGCTCTGCGCCTGCTCGCCCGATGGGACGGCCGCTACGCGCCCGACTCGCGGGCGGCGGCGCTCGAACACGCGCTGCGGACCGCGCTCTACGGCGACGCGCAAGTGTTGGGCGCGCCGCGCGACGACCGCGACGTCGGCGGAGCGCTGGCTTTTGCGGACCGGGAGGGCCGCCGCTGGCGCGATGCCGGCGCGACGCGCATCGAACATCCGCTCGCGCCGATGAACTTCTCGTTCTTGAACGGCGCGTTGCTTCCCGGCGCCGGCGACGAGTACACGATCCACCTGCAAGAGCCCGGGTTCGCGCAGGGTTTCCGCGCGGTGTGGGATGTCGGCGATTGGGACCGCGGCGGCATCGCGATACCGAGCGGGGAGTCGGGAGAGCCGGGCTCCGGTCACTACACGGATCTGACGCGCGATTGGATCGAGGGCGCGTTGCCGTCGCTCCCGTTCTCGCGCGCGGCGGTCGAGCGAAGCGCGTCGACGGTGCTCGTGCTGCATCCGTAGGAAGCCGCCGCTGGCGTTATAACTACGCTGCATGGACGCTGACGCGATCGTGATCGGCGGCGGCGCGGCCGGACTGGCGGCCGCGCGCCATCTCGCCGAACGATCGCTTCGCGTGATTCTCCTCGAGGCCCGCGAACGCTTCGGCGGCCGCGTCTGGTCGCGGCCGGCCCCGCGCGCCACGACGCCGGCCGAGCTCGGCGCGGAGTTCATCCACGGCCGCGCTCACGAAACGCTGGCGCTGCTGCGCGAGGCCGGCACGAGCACGATCCCCACGACCGGCGACAGCCCGTTCAAATCGGCGCCCAACATCTTCGACGTGGCGCAATCGCTGCGCGAGGACGAGACCGTGGAGC
>DATDGN010000170.1:0-3067 GCA_036522095.1 Candidatus Cybelea sp.
GACACTCTCCTTGGTGCGACGCCGGCGACGCCGGCGGCCAAGGCACTCGCACTCTCGCGACTGCGCATGGTCGAGGCCCGCGGGTCCACGGACCTGTGCGGGGGCTGGCTCAGCGGCGCACAGGCTCTCGGGAATCCCGAACCGCAGTCCATTAACCGCGTTCTGCTCCTCTCCGACGGCCTCGCAAACCAGGGTGAAACCAACCCTGACGTGCTGGCCCGGCGTGCGGCCGAGTTGTCAGCGAAGGGCATTGCGACTTCGACCTTCGGTCTGCCTCGGTGGACGCCCAAAACCGACAATTAATCGACAGCTGAAAACCGACAATTAACGGTTGACGGCCGAGACATTGACGCAGGCGAGGTCCGCATGGTCCCTCGCCGGATGGGCAATGTCTTGGACGATCAGAAGCAGCACGACGTCAGAGCACTCGGCCGCCTGGGCTGGACGCTGAGCCGGATCGCGGCGGCGACGGGCGTCCATCGCGTGACCGCCGGCGGGTACCTGCGGGCCGCGGGGATTCCGGTCCGGCGTCGCGGCCGCCCGCACGAAGGGACGGCAAAACCGACAATTACCGCGCCGGTGGTGTCCACCGACCTCCCGGCAAAACCGGCCATTGCTCCGGTCGAGGTGTCCACCGACTCTGCGCCCGCCCGCGCACCGAGCGCGAGCGCCTGCGGGATCTACCGCGAGGTCATCACCGAGGCGCTCGCGCGCGGCCGCAACGCCATGGCGATCTGGCAAGACCTGGTCGATGACCACGGCTTCACGGCGCGGTACGCGAGCGTCCGCCGCTTCGTCCGGAGCCTGCGCGATGCGCCGACGGCGGAGGCCCGCGTGGTCATCACCACCGCACCTGGCGAGGAAGGCCAAGTCGACTACGGCGAAGGCCCGATGGTCCGCGACCCGGCGACGGGCAAATACAAACGCACGCGGCTGTTTGTGCTGACGCTCGGCTACTCGCGTAAAGCGGTACGGCTATTGGTCTGGCGGTCGAGCGTGCAGATCTGGGCCGAGCTCCACGAGCAGGCCTTTCGGCGGCTCGGCGGCACGGTCCACGTGATCATCCTCGACAATCTGAAAGAGGGCGTGCTCACGCCGGATATCTACGACCCGGCGCTCAATCCGCTCTTTCGCGACGTGCTCGCACACTACGGCGTGGTGGCGCTGCCGTGTCGCGTCGGCGATCCCGATCGCAAAGGCAAAGTCGAAGCCGGCATCGGCCACACGCAGAAGACGCCGTTGAAGGGCCTGCGCTTCGAAACACTCGAGGCCGCCCAGGCCTATCTCGATCGCTGGGACGATCGCTGGGCCGACACGCGCATTCACGGCACGACCAAGCGGCAAGTGGCCGCGATGTTTGCCGAGGAGCGACCCGCGCTCGGGCCGCTTCCGCTCGAGCCCTTTCGCTACTACCGCTTCGGGACGCGGACCGTCCATCTCGATGGCTGCGTCGAAGTCGAGGCCGCGTACTATGGCGCGCCGCCCGGCTGGCTGGGCCACCGCGTGCAGGTCCAGTGGAATGACCTGCACGTCCGACTGATCGATCCGACGACGAGCCAACTGCTGCGCGAGCATCTGCGCACGAAACGCGGCTGGCATCGCATCGCCGACGCCGATCACCCGGCGCACACGCCCAAGCCGGTGCAGGGGCTGCTGGCCACGGCGCGGACCGCCGGTCCGCACATTGGGCTCGTCTGTACGCACATCCACGACTACGAGGGGGCCGCTGGCGTGCGCCGGATTCAAGGCGTGCTGCGATTGGCGAAACAGCATGGGCCGGCGGTGGTCGAGGACGCCGCCAAAGCGGCCGTCGAGATCGGCGTCCTCACGTATCGCTTCCTGCGCCGCTATCTCGACCGCCGGCCACCGGTGCCGCTCACGCTCCGCCAAGTCGATCCGCTCATCCGACAACTCACGCTCTACCGCGATCTGATCGATCGCAAAACAGGAGACTGCTCATGAATCTCGTCGAAGTCGATGCCGCCCTCCGTAAACTCCGCCTCTCGGGCATGGCGGCCGTGCTCGAGGCCCGACTGCGTCAGGCCCAAGCCGAACGGCTCCCGCCGCTCGATCTCGTCGCGACGCTCGTCGCCGACGAGCTGCAGCGTCGGCAGGATCGTCTCTTTGCCCGGCGTCACGCGCAGGCGCGCTTCCGCGACGCCGACCGCTCGCTCGATGCCTTCGATTTCACCTTCAACAAGAAACTCGACCGCGCGCTCGTCTTCGACCTCGCGACCGCGCGCTTCGTCCAGCAGCGTGAAGACGTCCTCTTCCTCGGGCCGCCCGGCACAGGCAAAAGCCACCTGGCGCAGGCGCTCGGCCGCGCCGCGATCCAGCAGGGCTATCGGGTGATCTATCGTGAGGCCCACACGCTCCTCGAAGAGATCGCCGACGCCTCGCTCGACGGCACGCGGAAAGACCTGCTCGCGGACCTGGCGGCCGTCCCGCTGCTGATTGTCGACGACCTCGGTATGCGTAAGCTGCCACACACCGCCGCGGAAGATTTGCTGGAACTGATCATGCGCCGGTACGAACGGGCGTCCACGATCCTCACGTCGAACCGGCCGGTGGACGATTGGGGCAAGCTCTTGGGTGATACGGCTGCCGTGACGGCGCTCCTCGATCGGCTGCTCCATCACGCCCACGTGCTCAAGTGCGGGCCGCGCAGCTGGCGGACGAAACTCCAGACCGACTTGCGTACGGAGGCGGCCGCGAAGTAGAACTCACCAGTCTCGGCCGCTGGCCGAAATTGTCGGGTTTGCCCTGTCGATTAATTGTCGGTTTTCAGCTGTCCACCGAGGCTTCTTCCACATGGTTCGGCCGTCACAGGGAGGCCTGCGGTTGGTCGTCGGGTCACATTTGAGCATTGGTGACGTTATCGGGCACGTCTCACCTCTAGCAACTGACGATAGCGCGAGCATTCCGCATCAGCACTACGGGATCCGCAAAGGCCCGTACGCTGGTGATCCGAGTGTCCTAAATCCGATCACGAATCTGTGGTACTACCCCGGGTACACGACTAGCAAACCTAAGAAGGACGAGAATGACGCGTCTCACGCGGAGGTGA
>DATDGN010000171.1:0-3419 GCA_036522095.1 Candidatus Cybelea sp.
GTGTCGTCACGTACTACCAGGACTCGATCTCGGGCGCCTGGCGGCTCCTCATCGCCCTGGGGGCGGGTACGGGGAGCGTCTTCATCCTGCGCTGGTTCTGGTGGCGCATCAACGCGTGGAGCGAGGTGAGCGCGATGGCCGCTTCGTTCGTCGTCGCGCTCGCGTTCTTCGTTGCGGCCAAGCTCGGCCGCGCCGTCGACAGCGTCGATGCGCTGCTGATCACGATCGGCATCACGACGGTCGTGTGGCTCGCGGTCACCTTCCTCACGCCGGCGGTCGACGCGGGCGTCCTGGCGGCGTTCTACCGCCTGGTTCGACCCGCGGGGCCGGGCTGGGCGCGGGTGCGCCGCGCAAGCCGGCTGCCGGCATCGCCCGACTCGCTCTCGCTCGCGCTGCTCGGCTGGGTGCTCGGCCTCGCCTCGGTATACGGCGCGCTCTTCGCGGCCGGGGCCTGCATCTACGGACGTGCCCTCCAAGGGGCCCTGTGGAGCGCGGTCGCGGTCGCCGCGATCGCCGGGCTGCTCGCGATCGGCCGCCGTCTGTGGGCCCCGCCACTGTCGACGGCAGGCCCGGCGCCGCCGGAAGGCTAAGCTCCACCGGCTCCAATGAACTGGAAGAACCTGAAGGCGCCGTTTAAGGCGCTCGTCATCGTCGCGATTTGCGCAGTTTCAATCTGGCAGGCGTGGCCTGTGCAGCAGAAGATTCACCTCGGCCTCGACCTGCAGGGCGGCGCGCGGCTCTTGCTGCAGTTGCGTCCGACCGCCGAGGTTCCCCAGATCACGAGCCAGGTTCAGGCGCAGACCCGCGAGGTGATCGATCGCCGCATCAACGGCCTCGGCGTCGCCGAGCCCTCGATCAGCAACATCGGCAGCGATCGCATCCTGGTCGAGCTTCCCAACGTGAAGAATCCGGACCAGGCGGAGCAGGTGCTCAAGCAGGTCGCGGTGCTCGAATACATGATCGTTCCGTTCGACGTCATGCAGAAGGCCGACGCCGCCGTCGCGCTGCTGCAGCAGCCCAACCTCAATGCCAAGGCGAGGGCCGACGCGGAGCTCTACGTCTCGACGACGGCATACGAGAAGAGCCTCCCCGTCGTCTATTCCGGCAAAGATCTCAAGGCCGCGCAAGCCAGCTACGACCAGGCCGGCCGCCCCGACATCACCTTCCAGACGAAGAACCCGGCCAAGTTCGGCAAGCTCACGTCGTCGAATCTGCAGAAGCCGCTCGGCATCTTCCTCGACCATCGCTATCTCTCGGCGCCGATCATCCAGAGCCCGATCTACGACAGCGGCCAGATCACGGGAAACTTCACGCAAGAGCAGACGATCACGCTCGCCAACGAGCTCAACGCCGGCGCGCTGCCGGTCGGCGTGGAGATCATCGAGAAGGAGACGATCGGCCCGACGCTCGGCAAGATCGACCTCATCCAGTCGATGCGCGCCGCGGCCCTCGGCCTCGGCCTCGTGCTGCTGTTCATGATCTTCGTCTATCGCCTGCCCGGCTTTCTCGCCGACGTCGCGCTCGCGATCTACGTGCTGATCATGCTCGCGATCCTCGCCGTATCGCAGGCGAACCTGACGCTGCCCGGCATCGCCGGGTTCGTGCTCTCGATCGGCATGGCCGTGGACGCGAACGTGCTGATCTTCGAGCGCATCAAGGAAGAGCTCTGGAACGGCAAGACGATGCGCGCCGCGGTGCGGGTCGGCTTCCAGCGCGCGTTCTCGGCGGTCTTCGACAGCCACTTCACGACGATCGTCGGCGCCGGCGTGCTCTACTTGCTCGGCACCGGAACGGTCAAGGGCTTCGCCTTCACGCTCTTCTGGGGCACCGTCGTCTCGCTCTTCACCGCGGTCTTCATCACGCGCTTCTTCGTCGACGTGCTCGTGGACAACGAGATCCTCACGACGCCCGAGCTGTACGGCGTGAAGCGCAGCGACGTCGGCATTTTCGCCAGGGCGGGGGCGGGCGCCTAAGCGATGCTATTCCGCAGGCTCAATTGGAACATCGTCGGCTGGTTCCGCATCGTCTCGTGGATCTCGTATTTCGTCATCGCGCTCGGTCTCGGCTCGATGATCTATCACGGCTTCGCGGGCGGCAACGGCTTCCAGCCGTCGCACATGCTGCGCCTCGGCCTGTCGTTCACGGGCGGCACCGACATCGCGGTCAAGTTCACGCAGCCCACCACGGCCGACAAGGTCACGACGGCGCTGACGAGCCTCGGCATGACCGAGGAGTCGGTCACGACCGCCGGCACCGACGGCACGCAGTTCGTCATCCAGACGCAGACCTCGTTCGCCAACAATTCGACGCCGGTGTGGAACGCGCTCGGCACCGTCGCGCCGGTCGACCGCGCAGCGTCGCAGATCACGGCGGTCGGCCCGTCGCTCGGGCGCGAGTACCTCACCAAGGCGCTGTGGGCACTCGTGATCGCGCTCAGCATCCAGTTCATCTACATCGCGTTCCGCTTCGGCTGGAACTACATCTTCGGCCTGGTTACGGTCATCGCGCTCGGTCGCGACGCCCTGATGATGATCGGCATCTACGCGCTGGCCGACAAGCGCGCCGACGACGCGTTCCTCGCCGCGGTGCTGACGGTCATCGGCTACTCCGTCATGGACACGATCGTCATCCTCGACCGAATACGCGAGAACACCAAGCTGATGGCGGGCGCGGCCTACGACACGATCGTCAACGAATCGATCAAGCAGACGATGACGCGGTCGTTCAACACGCTCGCGACCGTCGTCATCACGCTGGTGGCGCTGCTCGCGCTCGGCGGCGCGTCGCTGAAGAACTTCGCCTTCGCGCTGCTCGTCGGCATCTGCTCGGGCGGCTACCACTCGATCTTCTACTCGGCGCCGCTCGTGCTCGTCTTCCGCAAGCGCCAGCTCGAGGCGGCCGCGCGGCGCCGCCGCGCCGGGCTCGCTCAAGATCGCACGGTGACGGCACGGGCGCGCTCCGAATCGACCGCGCTGCAGAGCCGCGGCGGCGTGGCGCGCGAGGACATCGTGGCCGCGCGCCGGGAGCGCCGCGCGAAGGCCAAGGCCGCGCGCAGCGCCGCGCCGTCCACGCCGCAGCGCTATCGCCGCAAGCGCGACGACGGCGGCGTCGCCGTCGAGGAGCCGTACGCGGGCGAAGAAGGCGCGCTCGATCCGCTCGACGCGCAAAAAGCCGGGCTGCACGACGCCGCGATGGAGCAAGGCCACGAGGAAATCGCGCTCAACCTCGAAGGCTTCGAGTCTTCGACGAGCTCAGAGCAAGCCACAAGCTCAGAGCAGCCGAAGGAGTAGGTCGCTCCCGGCGCCGACGCGCTCGGAGCTCGCCTTCGAGGCGGCGCTCCGCGCCCTAACCAATCCCCTTTCGAAAGACCAGCCTGCGCCGCAAGTGCCGGAGGACGCGGACGAGTTCGTCGAGCGCGT
>DATDGN010000172.1:0-19011 GCA_036522095.1 Candidatus Cybelea sp.
CCGCAATCCATGCTGACGAAATTGGTGGCCGAGGGCAGCGGCGTCAATCCCAGCTCGCGGGCCAGCGCGGCATACTCCTCGCGCCCGGCCGCCACCGCCGCGACGACCCCGCGTACATGGTCGACATCTCGCAGCGAGGCCAGCGCGCCCGCTTGCGCGACGAGGCTCACGCCAAAGTGCAATCGAATCTTCTCGAACGTCTGGATGACCTCGATGGGCGCCAGCGCATAGCCGATGCGCGCGCCGGCCATCCCATAGGCCTTCGAGAAGGTGCGCAGACGGATCAGGCGGTCGTCGAACGCCGACGGCAGCAGCTCGCTCTCATCGACGAAATCGGCGTAGGCCTCGTCGAGCAGCAAGAGCGTGTCGTGGGGCAGCGCCTCGTAGAAGCGCTCCATGTCGGCACGCGAGATGAAGCGCCCGCTGGGATTGTCGGGGTTCGCGAGGTAGACGATGCGCGGCGCCTCGCTCCGCGCGATCGACAGCAGCGCGTCGCAATCGGGCGTGCCGTCGTCGAGATAGGCGGCGACGATCGGGCGTGCGCCGTATCCCACGACGTGATAGTTGAACGTGGGATACGTTCCACGCGTGCTCAGCGCCGCTCCGCCGGGCGCGACGAACGCGCGCACGGCCAGGCCCATCAGGTCGTCGACGCCGGATCCGACCACGATCTGCTCGGGACGGCAACGGTGCTTCGCCGCGAGCGCGTCGCGCAGATCGAGGGACTCCGGGTCGCCGTACCACGCGAGCCGGTGCAGCTCGCCGCTCATCGCCGCGACGGCGTGCGGCGACGGGCCGAACGCGCTCTCGTTCGCACCGAGACGCACGAGCTCGCGCCGGCCCGTCTCCCGCATCAACTGCTCCGGACCAATGAAGGGCGTCGTCGCGGGAATCGCTTCGACCGCGCGCGTCGGACGAATCACGAGAGTTTCCTTATGCTCCCAAAAAGCGGTGGACCGTGACGGACGTGCCGGCGGGCCATTCGTCGTCGCGCTCTTCCATGAGGATGAAACCATCGGCCCGCGCGGTAACGCTCACGGAAAACGAGCGCAACTCCAGGGGATGCGCCAAAGGCCCTCCTCCATCATCCTGCAAGCGGACCGGAACGTACCATGTCCATCCTCGGCGGCTTCGAGCCGGCGCGGCGAGGCGGGCCGCGACGCGCGCCGCTTCGACCGGGGCGCCCACGAGCGCGGCGACGATCGGCGCGGCGACGGCTTCCAACATCATCAGCGCGGACGTCGGATTGCCCGGTAGCCCCAGGATCGGCTTCCCGCCATCGGCGCCGAAGAGCGTCGGCTTGCCGGGCTTGACGCGCAGGCCGTGAATCACGACGCCGGGACGCGCGATCGCGGCAACCGCGTGCGGCAAGCGATCGCGATCGCCGACGGACGAGCCGCCGCTCACGACGACCGCATCGCACTCCGCGATCGCGCGACGCAAGACGGATTCGAACTCGTCGGCTTCGTCGCGCAGCGTCGGATAGTGCCTGGCCTGCGCGCCCATGGCGCGCAGCGACGCCGCGATCGCGTAACGATTCGAATCGCGAATCTCGCCGGGCGCGGGCCGCGCACTCGGCTCGACGAGCTCGTCGCCGCTCGACAGCACCGCGACGACGGGGCGCCGATAGACCGGGACGGCCGTGACGCCCAGCGTCGCGAGGACGCCGGCTTCGGGCGCGCGGATGCGGCGTCGCGCGGGGAGAACCGTCTCGCCTTTGCGCATGTCGGCGCCACGCTCCGCTACGTTGTCGCCGGGGTCGACCTTCGCTTCAATTATAACGACGCCGCTCTCGAGGCGCACGTCTTCGAACGGAACGACGGCGTCCGCGCCGGCCGGCAGAGCTCCGCCCGTCGGAATCCGCACGGCCGCGGCCGGCGCGGCGGATCCATCCGGCGCCGCGCCCATGCGCACCTCGCCCGCGACGTCGAGCGAGCCGGGCGTGGCGCGCGCAACCACCGCGAAGCCATCCATCAGGGAGCGCGGCGCGTTTGGATAGTCCTCGTCGGCAACGATCGGCTCTGCCAGCACGCGGCCGAATGCGTCGTCGAGCGCCACCCGCTCGATCTGCGGCGGCGCGATCGTGACGCGCGTGAGGAACGCCACGATCGCTTGACGCGGCGGGAGGAGCGATTCGGGCGTAAATGCCCGCGCCGGTAGGACTGGATTTACGGGCTGCATAATGGCGCGCTCTCCATGCTCGACATCGCTCTGATTCGGCGCGATCCCGACCGCGTACGACGTTCTCTCGTTCGTCGCGGGCTGGATGCCTCGGTGGTCGACGAGCTTCTGCGCTACGACGAGGAGTACCGCTCCGCGCTCACGACGGTCGAACGACTGTTGGCCGCGAAGAATCGCTTGTCGGCCACGATCGGGAAGGCAGCCGATAGAGCGGCGGCCGCCCGTGAACTCCAAGCCCAGATTGCCGAGTTGTCGAAGGACATCGCCGCGGCCGAAGAGCGAGCTAAGGCGCTGTCGCCGGACGAAGGATCGCCGTTGCGCGCGCTCCTCGACAACCTGCCCAACATACTCGACGACTCCGTACCCGACGGCGCCGGCGAGGAGGCGAACGTCGAGGTCCGGCGCTGGGGCGAGCCGCGCCGTTTCGACTTCGCGCCCAAGCCCCACTGGGAGCTGGGCGAACGGCTCGGAATCCTGGACTTCGCGCGCGCCGCGAGGCTCTCGGGCAGCCGCTTCGCCGTGCTGACCGGCGCGGGAGCGCGCCTGACGCGCGGGCTGACGGCATTCTTTCTCGATCGAGCAGCCGCGCGCGGCTACGTCGAGGTCGCGCCGCCGCTGCTCGTTTCCCGCGAAACGATGTGGTCGACGGGTCAGCTCAGCAAGTTCGCGGACGCGATGTTCGCGGACGCGCAGGCGGGGCTCATCCTCATTCCGACGGCCGAAGTACCGCTGACCGCGTTGCGCGCCGGCGAGATCCTCGACGCCCGCGAGTTGCCTTGCAAATATGCCGCCGGGACGCCGTGCTTTCGCAAGGAGGCCGGCGCCGCCGGCAAGGACACGCGCGGCCTGATGCGCCAGCACCAGTTCGACAAGGTCGAGCTTGTGTGGCTCAGCCCGCCCGAAACGTCGTTCGAGGCGCTGGAAACGCTGACCGAGAACGCGCGATCGCTGCTGGAAGAGCTCGAGCTTCCGCATCGCGTCGTGACGCTCTGCGCGGGCGATACCGGCTTCAGCCCGGCCAAGACCTACGACGTCGAGGTCTGGATTCCGAGCAGCGACGCCTATCGCGAGATCAGCTCCTGCTCGAACTGCACCGACTTCCAGGCGCGCCGAACCGCGATCCGTTTCCGGCGCGAGGCCACGGGCAAACCCGAGCTCGTGCATACGCTCAACGGCTCAGGACTCGCGATCGGACGCACGCTCATCGCGCTGCTCGAGAACCACCAGCAGGCCGACGGATCGATCCTCCTTCCGAAGGCGCTCGAACCGTACGTGCCTACGACACGTCTTGGATGAGCTCCAACAATACTTCGCGATCGAGATAGCGAATGTGCCCGTGCTCGCGGCGCAGCGCCTTGCGCGATTCCAGCTCGGCGATGGCGCGCGCGGCGACTTCCTTGACGGTGCCGCCGGCGGCGGCGATCTGCGACTGCGTGATCGTCGACAGCGACGCCGAGGCCGCGGCGAGCCCGCGTTCGGGCATCGCATACGGAAGCAACACCCGCGCGATCCGTCCCAAGATCGGGAGCGATCCTTGAACGCTCAGCGCATCGGCTAGAATTCGGACGCGCTGCGCAAGCACGACCCCGAGCGCATTTGTCAGCTCGGGATAGCGCGCGGCGACGCGCGACACCACGTCCCACGGCACCTTGAGGACGCGCGCGCTCTTCGAGAACACCGCTATGCGCGCCATCTTGAAGCCGCGATCGAAATACTCGGCAACGCCGAAGAGTTCGTATGGAAAGACTTCGTACAGAATCCGCTCGCGCTCGCGGCCGCCGCCGTTGGCGCGCGCGACGATGCCCTCGGTCACCATGCCGACGAACGGCCAATCGACGTTCTCCGCGACGAGGGTCTGGCCGCGCCGTCCGGTCTGCCATACGGTCGCGGCCGCGAGCTCTTCGCGCACGCCGACGTCGAGGGCGGCAAACGCCGGGCAACGCCCGAGATGCTGCGCCGATGACGTACGTTCGCTGGCCTCGCCGGGACGATGTGTCAGGCGTAGCTGCCAGACTCGGCTCGCGACTCGCCGCGTCTCGACCACGAAGCGGTCCGGCCGGTCCTGCGTGACGCGGGACGAGAGCGCCCTCGGCTCTTGCTCGGTAATGAGAGTAAGGGAACCGCCGGATGGAAGTCGGTCGAGGGCTTTGCGGATCAGATCCGGACGCTCCCACACGGGAAGACCCCGCAGATCGATTTCGGCAGGTTGTACCACGTCGGTCACGTTCTCGCCGGGCCGAGCGCTCTACTCCCTTAGAAAGGTCAATCGAGAGGAGTCAGCATGGTAAAGTCTCTGGTTTCGCGGTTCGTCAGCAGTACTGCGCTCGTATGCCTGGCAGCGGCGGCGCTGTCGAGCACGGCCTCGGCCCAGACGACGTCGACGGATATGCATTTCACCACGGCGATAACCCAGGTCTACGGTTCGCAGTATCCCATCACGGGTAGACTCGATATTCAGATCTTCCCGGCCGGCAATTTGCGCGGTTATTACCACACGAGCTACAACAAGCTCTACATCCCGGTCGTCGGTGGGCGTGACGGTACTTACATCTGGTTCGATATCGGTCCGTCGACCGTCGATCTCGGCCTCGGAGCCGGCCCCGACGGCAGGCTGCACGTCGTCGGCACGCTGGGCACTGACGGCTCCTTCCGCGGCCAAGTCTATCCGGAGACCGCGGCGGTCCTCTCGGGTCCTTCGATGCAAAACTCGTTCCCCAATCCGACCGCAACCTCGAACCAGCAATACATCTTCGCGGCGACGCCGACGAGCGAGCCGACGCCGACGATGAGCGGGCCGCCCTAGAACTAACCTCGGGCGCCGCAACCAATCGCACGCAGCGCCGGGTAGAGACCGGCATGAGCGTCAAGGTATACGGCATCAATCACATCGCCATCGAGGTAAGCGACGTCGCGAAGGCGGTCGCGTTCTACCAGGACGTCTTCAACCTGGAGAAGCTCGACGAGGGCGAAGGCGATGCGTTTTTCAAGGTCGGCGAGCATCAATTCCTCGCCATGTTCGAGGGCGGCGACGGCCGCCCGAATCGTAGTCGCCACTTCGGCTTGATCGTGCGCGACGAGGCGCAGCTGAATGAGGTGCGCGAGAAACTCACCGGCAAGTACGGCATCCAGCTGATACCGCCGTTTCGCTGCGACTTCATCGACCCGTTCGGCAACCGGGTTCAGGTGGTGGATCTGCACGACGAGTCGCTGGTCTGGCTGCTACCATATCAAGAGGTGCAGCAGACCGGCATCGTCTTCAAGTAGCGACGTGTTCCGGCCGGAAGCCGATCCCGACGAGCCTCCCCGGTATTCGCGGCAAGAACGGTAACCAGCGCAACAGCGCGGGCAGCCGGTGCAGCATCGGTGCGCGTCCGCTCGCGAGCACGTTGCCGATGATCTTGCTCTGGATGAAAAGCTGCAGTGCCTGCGTCAGCCGCGCAGCGCCCTCGCGGCGGCGCTGCACTGCGCGAAGGTCGCGCACGGTAATATCGCCGCGAAGGAGTTTGGCAGCGAGTATGTTCGCCGCCGCGACCGCGTCTTGAATGGCGAGGTTGATGCCGACGCCGCCTATCGGCGACATGGCGTGGGCGGCGTCCCCGATGCACAGGAAGCCAGGCCGATGCCACTCGCGTAGGCGGTTCACGCGCACCGTCAGCAGCTTGACGTCGTCCCAGCTTGAGATCTCGTGCACGCGATCGCCGAGAAACGGGACGATTGCGCTCACGCTCCGGCGAAACGCCTCCAGCCCCGCGCCCTGAAGCTGCTGCAGCGTTCCCTTCGGAATGACGTAGGCGCACTGCCAGTAGGCTCCGCGGTCGATGAGCGCCATGATGCGGCCGTCGCGGATGTAGCCGAACGTCTCGTGCGGGTCGTCGGGGCGTTTGGTGAGGCGCAGCCAGAGCACGTCCATCGGCGCGCCGAGCTCGACCGGATCGAGCCCCGCGCGCCGGCGCAGCACGGATTCGCGTCCGTCGGCCGCGATCGTCAAGCGCGCGCGAATCTCGACGGCGCCGTCGGGCGACTGCGCGCGCACGCCCGCGACGCGACCGTCTTCCCACACGAGCTCCTCGGCGCGCGTGCGCATGCGCAGGTCGAACGCCGGATAGCGCCGCGCCTGCTCCGCCAAGAAATCGAGGAACTCCCATTGCGGCATGAAGGCGACGAACTTGCAGCGCGTGGGCAGATGCGTGAAGTCGGCCACCGTGACGAGCGTGTCGCCGAGATTGCCGGCCAGCGTCGCGACCTCTTGATGCGGCCGTTGCAGGAACGATTCGAGGAGCCCGAGCTCCGCCATGACCTCGAGGGTCGACGGATGAATCGTGTCGCCGCGAAAGTCGCGCAAAAAGTCGCCGTGCTTTTCGAGCAACACCGTCGAGACGCCGGCCCGAGCCATCAGCAGGCCGGCCATCATGCCGGCCGGCCCGCCCCCGACGATGCAGCAGTCCGCTTCGGTTCGGTTCACCGAAGATTGTGAGCGAAAAAACGATAGCGGGCGAACTCGGCCTCGCGCGCATCGACGCGCGCCTGGGTCGCCGCCGCGATCTCGTCAATGAAGTTCTCGAGCGAGCGTTGCGCGAGATTCGGCGCGAGCGCCTTGTCGAGGAACGATCCGAAGATCTGCATCGGCAGGTCGTAGCCGCCGCGCAGCGAGACCTTGGACTCGCCGAGATCGCCGGGTTCGACGCCAAAGGTGCCGTTGAACGTTGGAAACGCGCCGGGCAGATTCATCGAGCTGAACGTGATGTCGAACACGCGCGCGTTGTCCTCGCGCCTCTTCACCTGCAGCCGGATCGGCACGGCGACATACCCGACGTCGGGAAGATGCAGCTCACCGAAGCCGATGTGCAGCGCGAAGCCGCGCCACGGACCTTCCTGATCCGCAATGGCCTTCAACAATTCGCCGAGCGCCACGGCCGCGGGGTCCGCCGGGACCCGCAGCGTGCGCTCCAGCCGTACGTCCGGCACGCCGTCCTCCTTCCGGAGGCAACCCTTATGCGTCCGGGATGCGTCGCCTTTTAGGAAGCGCTACTAATCGTCGTCAACGATCTTGAACAGCTTTTCGAACTCGACGAGCTTTAGGAGCCGCAGTATTTGCGGCGGCGGCCGGAACAGGGTGATCGTGATCCCCTTGAACCGTTGCGCTAGCCCGGCGAGGGCCGCTAACACCGTGGAGTCGGCATACGTCACGCCACGAAGGTCGATCGTCGCGTCCCCGTCCATTTTGAGCCCATCGAAAAGCGCGGTCAGTTCGTCCTTGCGCGCCAGATCCCAGGCGCCGTCTAGCGCTACCCGGTTAGCGTCTCGCGGCTTCCCCATAGCGGTCCTCCATCTGCTTGCCTTCCGCTATTGTGAAGAACGCATCCTAGCATAGCACCGCCGGTCGGGACCGTCCAGTTGTGAATAAGCGATCGGGACGATCGGGAGCGGGAGGAAGGTAAGCCTAGCGACAATATTAGGCACACCTAAAATGCTCTATCTCCCGGGACGGCGCTGGGGCGCCCTGTTTGGATTCGCGCTGCTCCTCGGCGCGACGGCACCCGCAGTTGCCTTAGCCGACGCCGATCAGGCGGCTGCCTCGGCAAACTCGACCTCGCTCGGCCTGCAGCCGCTGAGCGGGCCGATCCCGCAGGCGACGCCGGCGCCGGGGGAATCGTCGGTGTTCCAGCGTCTCGACGGCGCGTATCAGGCGATCCCCGTGAAGCAAGGGCGCGTCAAGACCTTTCATATCGTCGAACGCGCCGCGCCGTGGACGCTCAAGCCCGGCCTGACCGTGATAGCCAACACGTATAACGGCGTCGTTCCTGGACCAGCGCTGGTCGTTCGGCAGGGCGATACGGTCGTGCTCGACTTCACGAACGACGGCACGACGCCGGACTCGATTCACATGCACGGCGTGCACGACATTCCCGTGAGCATGGACGGCGTCGGCGGCATCTCGCAGCCGCTCGTGCCGCCGGGCGGCCACTTCGTCTATCGCTTCGTCGCCAACGAGCCCGGGACGTTTATCTATCACACGCACGACAACGAGGCCAGGCTGGACTCGGGGCTCTACGGCGCGATCATCGTCGAGCCCGCGGCGCCGCGGCCGGTCGAGCGCGGTCTCGCGCACGACTTTCTCGAGATGATCTCGTCGTGGCAGATCCAGAGCGGCACCGAAAACCACTTCACGCTCAACGGCAAGGAATATCCCGCGACGCGCGGGCTCGACGTGCGTGCCGGCGAGCGTTTTCGCATCCGATGGATCAACATCTCGGGCGAAGAGTTCCACACGATGCACACCCACGGCCACTATCAGCAGATCATCGCGCGCGACGCGTCGCCCGTCGACTACCGCGACGTCGAGGACACGGTGCTGGTGGCGCCGGGCCAGCGCGTCGACGTCGTCGTGGACGCGAACGCGAGACCCGGCACGTGGCTGATTCACTGTCACGTCATGGACCACATCGAGGACGCGAGCGGCATGCCGGCGGGCCTTATCACGGCAATCCACTACGCCGGCACTCCCAACACGCTGACCGCGATGTACCGCGCGATGGCGCCCGCGGCCGCAGCGACGACTCGCGCGCTGAGCTTCGGCATGACGGTGCTGCTCGGCGCGATCGCGGGCTTCACGATCTTCCTCGGCCTGCCGATCGCGCGAGCGCGGCGGCTCTCGCCGGAGACCGTCGCGCTGCTCAACGCGCTGGCCATCGGCATCCTGCTCTACCTGGTCGTCGAGATCGCGCAGAACGCGATCGCACCGATCTCGCAGGGGCTCAACGCCTGGCACGCCTCGACCGGCTCCTTCCCCGCTGGACTCATCGCCGTATTCGTCGCCGGCCTGTTGATCGGTTTGGTCGGGCTCGGCAGCGCGGCGACGCACTTCACCCGGCAGGCCGCGGCGCACGCCGAGAATCCGATCGTGCTGGCCGCCATCATCGCAATCGGAATCGGCGCGCATAACTTCGGCGAGGGCCTCGCGATCGGCGCGTCCGCCGTGGCCGGCGCGACCGCGGTCGCGCTGGCGCTGATCGTTGGATTCGGCCTGCACAACGCTACGGAGGGCTTCGGCGTCGCGGCGCCGCTCGTCGGCCGCGTCGTCCCGACGTGGGCGCAGATCGGCCTCGCCGGTCTGATCGCCGGCGGCCCGACGTTCGTCGGGACGATCATCGGTTACAGCTTCTACTCGCCGACGCTGTCCGTGCTGTTCCTTGCGATCGCCGTCGGCGCGCTGGTCTTCGTGATCGGCGAGTTGTGGAGCATGTTACGGCGCACGGGCCTCACCGCGTCCGTAACCGCGACGATGTGCGCAGGCTTCCTGATCGCGCTCGCCACGGAGCTCTTTCTCGGCATGAACGGAGGGTAGACGGCAGCATGACCTTCGCGGAATTCTATCCTGAGTACCTGGCGGCCCATCAAGACCGCCGCACGAAACTCGTGCACGCGGCCGGGTTGCTGAGCGGCCTCGCGGTCGGCGCGGCTGGGATCGCGCTGCGGCGCCCCGCGCTGGTGCTCGGCGGTCTCGCCCTCGGCTATCTGCCGGCGTTCGCGTCGCATTGGATCTTCGAGAAGAATCAACCCAAAACACTGGAGCATCCGGCTCTGTCGTTTTGCGGCGACTTCGTGATGGTCTATCAGCTCCTGACAGGTAAATTCGAACAAGCCGGCGACTAGTTCGTCGCAAGTGATCGCTGCAATTTTCGTGCTAGCGGCGGCCCTTACGCCTGCCGCGGACTCAGCCCTAGCCTGGCACGGCATCACGCTCGGAGCGCCGGCGTCGACGCTGCGTCCGTTGCTCGGCGATCCGCTGCGGATCGTGCCGGTAAACGGCCGGCGCGTCGCGCGCTATTGGCTGCCCGGCGCCGGCTCGACGTACGTGCTTGTCGTCGAAGACGGCGGCTACATCTCCAGCTTCGAGGCGTTCAGCGACGTCGCGCCCACGGCCGTGCTGGACAACGTCGCACCCGATCCCTCGGGCGTGCGCCTGGGAGACACGCTCGAAGCGGTAAAATCGGCGCATCCCGACTATCATTCCGCGATCGATCCGGACGACCGTCCGCTACTCGCCGTGCGCATCTCGCCGACGACGAATGTCGGCTACACGTTTGATAACGGCAGGTTGCGCAGCTTCCAGTGGACCACAACGGCGCACGCTGCGCAACCCGCGCTCCCGCCGCTGGCCGCGCCGACCGGCGATTCGCTCTTCGCGGCCATTCTCGATAAGCAGGCCGACGAAACCGACGGCGTCGCGTGGGAGTACCGCTACCTCGCGTTTCATCCGTGCTCGGGCGACACGCGCTGGCAGCTCAAGACCCAATCGCTTATGCATGAGGCAGGCCACGCCTACGATCGCCTGCACGTCATATGCCCGGCGACGAACGCCGAGCGCGATTTTTATTTCGACATCACCAGCTTTTTCGGGAAGCTCTAACGATCGTCGGCGTCGCGCTCGTCGCCGCGCTCATGTCGGACAAGGCGGTCGCGGCCTGTGCGAGAGAGTCCGGCCGGACACCTCAGTCCTACGTCGCGCAGGCGTTCCAACTACGACAGCTGACGCTGCGCGGCGGCGAACACGTGACGGTCGCCGTCGCGCGCGATCCCTGCCTGGCGCTCGGGCAATCTACGCGGCTCATAATTTTCGAGCGACAGAGTTCGGGATACCGGCGCGTACTCGACGCGCCGACGCTGCCCGCGTTTGCTCAGGTGACTGAAGACGGCACCGCGACGCTGCCGACGCACGACTCCGTCGAGGTGATACTGGAGTCGACCTACGTCTGGAACGGAACGAAATACGTCTTCTCCGAGGCGCGTTCGCATCTCTACGACGTCGCGCTGGGCGAGCGCAGACCATACGAAGTGCGGGTGCGCTTTGCGCCCGGCAGCTCCGCGACCACGCTCTCAGGCACCGTCGCCTACAACTTTGGAAACGAGTATGTCTTTGCCGCTCGTCGCGGTCAGTGGATATCGATCCGGTTGCGGAGTGAGGCCGGGCACACGGGTGCATCCTTGTACTACGATGACGATGTGTCGAGCCTCGCGGAACTCAGCGGAGCGGCGTGGAGCGGCACGCTCTCGAAAACCGGTACGTATCGCCTCTACGTCTTCGACTCGAACGAACGCGACGAGTACCGGCGCACGCGCTACGAGATTCGGCTCACGATTCGCTAGAGCCGCGAAGCTACGGGCCGATGCTAAAGGCGGTTCCCCATCCGCCGTTGACGCCGCCGCCCTGCGTCGTACCGTAGAACTTTCCGTCGAAGTAGGTTAGTTGCCCGAAGGGAGACGCACCGTCGTGACCGGCCTTGAAGCTGTACAGCACGCGCTCGCCGCCGGTCGTACCGACGCGGAACACCGTTCCCCAGTTCTTCTTGTTGCCTTCCACGGTCGTGCCGTACAGCACGCCGTTGAGCGCCGTGAGGCGCGCATACGGATAGCCTCCGTCGGAACCGCTCTTGAACGAGTACACCAGGTGCTCGTGACGCGCGAGGTCAATGGCGAACACGGTGCCCCAGCCGGTGCTGCCGCCCTCCTTCGTGGTGCCGAAGAGCTTGCCGTTGACAATGGTGAGGCCGCCAAAGGGATAGCCGCCGTCCTTGGTTCCGGCCTTGAAATTGTAGAACACTTTTTCGCTGCCGGCTGGGCTCAAGGTGAAAATCGTGCCCCAGCCGGTGCTTCCGCCCTCTTTCGTCGTGCCGTAGAACGTGTCGTTGACCGCGATGAGGTCGCCGTACGGATAGCCGCCGTCCTTAGTCCCGGCCTTTAAGCTGTAGAGCACGCGCTCGTGACCGGTCGCCGACGTCTCGAAGATCGTGCCCCAGCCCTTGGTGCCGCCCTCGACCGTCGTGCCGTAAAAGTTTCCCTTGTGATAGAGAAGGCCCGCGTAGGGCGCGGCGCCGTCGTTGCCGGCCTTGAAGCTGTAGACGAGGCGCTCTTTGCCGGACGTCGTCACCTCAAAGACGGTTCCCCAGCCGTGCGCGCCGCCGGTCTGCGTCGTTCCGTAAAGCTTGCCGTTCACCACCGTGAGGCCTGAGCACGGATACCCGCCGTCGGTGTTGCCGCCGAAGCTGTAGACCTCGCGCTCCTGACCGGTCGTGCTCAGCTCGAAGACCGTTCCGTACCCGGTCTTGCCGCCTTGATCCGTCGTGCCGTACAACTTGCCGCCCAGCGCGACGAGCGCGCCGTATGGATACCCACCGTCCTTGCCGGCCTTGAACTTGTAGAGTGACTTATAACTGGAACCGAGAGCCGGCGAGTCGCCGACGCCGGCATCCGCCGACGGCGGCTGACCGCACAACCATGGCCCTTGGTCCGGCGATATCGCGGAGGCGCCACTGGAAGGCACCGGAGAAAATGGCGGCGCGAAGGTGGAATGCGAACAGTTGGCCAGCAGAATAGCGCAAGCAAGGATTGCAACCGATTTCATGATGTCCGTGCACATACCATGACGCGATTCAATCTTCCCTCGGCACATTAACGAAATGGAAGCGGCCGTGGTTATTGCAATCTTCTCCGATGCGCCGCACGGAGTCGTCTTCGTCGAGCGCGCGGGCCATCTGCGGCGCAATCCCGGACAGATCGGTCTTCCGGGCGGCATGACGGATCCGATGGACGGCGCGGATCCGGCGACGACGGCGCTGCGCGAACTGTACGAAGAGCTCGGCGTGCAGCCTGCGGCGATCCGCGTCGTCGGGCAGCTCGCGCGGCAGCGGCAGGTTTCCAGCGGTTTAACGGTCACGCCGATCGTCGGCGTGCTCGCGCCGAATACCCCGCTGCACGTCGACCGAACCGAGACGACCGGAGTGTTTACGGTTCCGCTCGCGACGATCGTCGCTCCGGGCGAAATTTATAAGGATCCCGTGCTGAGCAGTCGCGATCGGACGTTGTACGCGCTGGACTATGAAGGCCGGCACATCTGGGGGCTGACGGCGAGAATTCTCAAGGTGTTTGTCGACGAGTGGAACGCGCGTTCGGCGTTGCGGGAAAAAATCGAAGCGACGCTTCGATGAGGCTGCGAGTAGACCCCGTGACTTCCGCAGTGCGGATGTCACGGGGTCGACCTCACACCAAACGCGTGCTTCGATCGTTTACGGCTGCTGTTGTGCCCAGGTCGCCTTCAGGGCGTTAAGCGTCGGGCGGGGGGTCAGCACGTCGAGCGCGCCGCCGCCCTTTTTGATCGAGTTGAGCCCGAACCAAGCCGAATCATAACCACATCCGGGGAAGTAGCCCGTGAATTCTATGTTTCCTACGTGTTCGCCACGAAATGCCGGGTCGCCAGAGTCCGCCTTCCACCACTCGTCGGTCCATTCGAAATAAAACCCGCCGGAAACGAGTCCGTTGTCTTTGTACGAGTGGTACAGTTGTTCTGCGTTGTTCGTCGCGTAGTCGACGAGGCCGGCCATGTTGGGATTATGGCGGCCGCCGGGTAACTCTGCGACATCGCGGTTTACCGGCCCATCGGGCCCCGTCGGCGGAATGCACTCTCCGTTCCTGTGCTTTTCGGCCTTCAGATATTCGTAGGTGTTCGCCCACGCGGGATGGTATGCGGCCGTCGCGCCGTACTCGGTCAGAATAACGGGCTTCGTGGTCGTGTCTTGGATCTGCGTAAGCAGATCCGTGAACCACCGCCCTCGATAGAGGTTGTCGCCCCACGCGTCGACCTTCGCATGATACATCTCACCGTAATAGATTTGGGCGATCTGCTTGCGGCCTTTGAATTCAAATGTCGTGACGCCGTCGAAATCGGCGCTCGTCACGAGCTTCTTGACACCCTTAGAAGCGAAGCCCCGCCTGGCTCCGTCCGCGATCCGGCTGTAGTTATTCCACCACTTCGCTGTCGTCCAGCCCGTACCGCCGGTGAGTTCGTTGCTGACCGATACTCCCATGACGGCGGGATAGAGAGCATATTTGGCGGCGAGACGCTCGTATTGAGCTGCGATATCGATGGCCGCGCCGTCGTTATTTAGCGCATCACCGGGGAAAGCGATGGTCATGAGCACATAGATGGGCTTGTCGCCCTTGTTCCAGGCGGCATCCAAGAACTCGTCGATCGTCCCGAGCTTTTCGTCCCAAGGCGACGGCACGACATTGAACACGCGAATCGCGTTGACGCCCATCGCCCGAATCAACGGAAGGTCGCGCGACCAGATGGCTTTGTTGTCGTTGCGAAGCGGGTCGTTACAAGACGGCGGATCTGACAAGCCGTTTCCGACCGGTGTCGGTGAATAAGCCATTCCCTTAATGAAGAACTTCTGGGGTGCCTTATCGCCGATTTTCTCTTCGATGTAGCGTCCGCTTACGATGAATCGGGTGTGCGGTGTCTGCGTGCCTACGCCGCTCTTGCCGTTCTCACAAGCGGGATTTAGTGGAATCGCACCGAGCGGCGCTAAGCCGCTGCTCGGCTTCGAAAACGGAGTGACGATACCGTTGCATGCGGTCAACAGCGCAAACGATATCGTGACAGCGGCCGTAGCGACGGCTGATACGAGGTTTCGCACGGGAAGTTCGTCCTTTCATATGGTTACAAGCGGGTTACAAAGCGCCAAGCCGGCAAAGTAAATAGCGTACCAACAGTGCTATGGATCAACGCGACTGCAAGCTTGGGGTCTCTTCACCCTAAGCTGCAGCGGTCCCTCGCTCGCTAGTGGCACGGAGCGTGCCCCCAGGGGTTGCTTCCTCGCTATGCGGCCTTACGTCGAGTACGGTAAGGTTGTTGCCTTGCAGCCCGGACAGCGAATCACGACCTCGTTTTCCCCTCGCTCCAAATCAAACGTAACAACCTCACCGGCGCGGCCGGCCGGAATTGCATTTCGTTGATTTATTCCTAGCGTTTCCGGTGACGCCCACAACGCTATTCCAAAGTGCAGCTGGATCGGCGACATTATCTCGAGCACTAAGTGCTTCTTGTCAATAGCGGCTTTCTCGAGCGTCGGGTAATCAGCATAAGGAAGAGTCACGAGCGGAACGTTATACTTCGATACCGGATCATCGGCATACCGAAACGCGCGAGTCGGCAAGGTGTGCCCCGCTAGGAAACTCATGCCGATCTTCGTGTCGTGAAAATCGATCGTCGCCGGGTAGACGGTTTGCCCGTTAACGATCGGCGATGGAACGGCTGTGCCGCCGGGAATGAACGGGAACGCCACCGCTCGGGGCGCCGCCGAGAACGTCTTGGCATCGCCTGCGACTTCCGCCAGTGTCTCGGTCTTCATGCCGTCGAGTTTGGCTTGGTTGTATAATGCGGCTAGAACTTCGGCGTCCCCGGGAACCACGTTGTTAAAATTGCTTTCCTGTTGCGACATCATCACAATGGGTTGGGTTTCACCGGCCGCCGCATACGCGTCGGCTAAATCGCGAATGTACTGCTCCGCACCACTTGTCGTAAACCCTGCGCGTTGCTGCAAGTCATCGGGATCGGTTGAAAAATAGTCCTCGTAACCGCTGATATACGCACGGGTAAGGTCTCTCGCGGTCCACTCCAATGCGAGTAAGGAACACTGGCCATCGGGCTGGGGGCGTTTATATGAAGTCGGGTCGGCACAGTAGCTTCCCCACGGCGCTCCGTAATCATACGTTCCATCGGTTCCGTGGCTATTCCAAGTGATTCCCCAAAACGCGTGTTCGCCTAAAGCTAGCAATCCGTGAATATCGCGCTCGTGCCCCGCGCCTTCGACGCTCACCGTGGGCACGTACCAAGAAAAGTGGTCCTTCAGGTAGTCGATGAGCGGGGGGTAGCTGAAACCCTCGATGTCGTCACCATTTTTCTCGTGGTAGACGTCGTACAAGTCGCCAACGGCGGTAACGTAGGTCAGCCCTACGGTCATCCACGACACCGGCAGCTCATTCTGCCGGGCATCCGTCTCGATGCTCTGCATTCCGCCAGGCACATAATGCCCTTGCTGCAGGGATGTCGCCACGAATCGCGCCTGCGTATGTCCGAGTGGAATAGCCCAGCTTGGGCGCGGGGGTGCATTGATTGTCGAAAGGCCGTTGGAGCAGTGCGCGTGCCTTACATCAATCGGAGAAAATTTACCGACGGGTACCTGATACCAAATAATTCCGTCGTAGGAAACGCTGCACGACGACGCACTTTGATCGAACACGGTTCCTCCCGGTGTCGATCCACCGGGAACACCCGGAGTGGGCGGTAGACTTGTTCGGGCGCATCCGCAGAGGCCGCAGATTAGTACGAAACCCAAAAAGCTCGCCGTCCTAATAGACCTCATTTACGACTCCATTTATAAGCTTTTGTGCCATTGGTGCTTCCCCGCCCGAAAGTACCGCAGATATGCACACATATGGCACTCTACCACAGTACGATTCTTACGTGTCGCAAAAGTACACTCTGCAACTCGGAGTTCCCATTGGTACGGCTACCCATCGACTAAGGAAGCTACTCCTGTTTCATCTCGCGCGCGCGCTTGGAGTCAATCGGTGTTATCGATGCGAAGAGACGATTGACTCTTCCGAAGATTTGGGGATCGATCATAAAGAGCCCTGGTTGGACATATCAGTTGAGCTCTTCTGGGACCTGAGCAACATCGCTTTCTCGCACAAGGCGTGCAATTACAGAGCTCGGAGGTCGCTCGCCGGACGAAAGTTTGGTCCTAGTCCGTTGCTAAAGATCGGACCGCCTGGCACCGCATGGTGCGATAGGCACAACGATTCTTGCCACGCAGCGTGGTTGCCTCCGTGACTCGGGAGAGGGAGGGATTCGAACCCTCGGAACCCTCATCAGGTTCTGCGGTTTTCAAGACCGCCGCATTCAACCGCTCTGCCACCTCTCCAAGTGCCCACTAACGTCGATTGTTATTGCGGTTTCCGCAAATGGGCTTGCTAACGGAGATCGTTCAGCAGAGCCATTTGCTAACATTTTGCTAACGTAACTTTAGGCCCTCTCCGGCGCCAAGAGCGACCGGGCGAGCTCGTTGACCGCCTGGCGCCCGAGGCCTCGATCGAACGGGCGTAGACGGAGAGCGTCACGACCGGCGAGCTGTGCCCGAGTAACGTCTGCACCTCCTTGATCGAAACGCCGTTGCCGAAGGTGAGCGAGGCGAAGGCATGGCGCAGATCGTGAAACCGAAAACCGCGCATGCCAAGCGACTTTGCGAGCCGCGAGAACTGCGCCGTAAACGTATCAGGAGGCCACGGCGAGCCGTCGTGAGCCGGAAACACAAGGTCGTTGTCGACTTGGGGTCCTTTGAACCGAATGCGGCCGCTCGCAGCACGCGAGTGCTCGAGCGACGCTGCGACATACAGCGAGCTTTTGTCGAGATCGACGTGCTGCCATCGCAGCGCCAGCAGCTCGCCGCGGCGCAGACCAGTCACCGCGGCCACAGCGATCGGCATTTCGAGCTGCGTGCCCTTGCGGATGACGCATTACCTCAAGGTCGGCGCAACGTGCTTCTCTAAAAAACTTCTGAGCCGGCTTTTTTGCTGTGGTGTGCCCAAGAAATGTGTCGCGTGGGCTCACAACTAGCGTTAGCGGGGGTTATAGTGCTCCCCGTTCACGGCACACTCAGTTCGGCTTGCACGAGTTGGCTCTTAGGTCAGCGCCGAAATGACGGTGTCCCATCATTTCGGAATCGGCGGCTCCCTCCGGCTCTCAATCAGTAGACGTAGCGGCATCAGCGGCCCCACTGGAATATACTCGTGATCCAACATGTTCTCTTGAGCGAGCGGCAGAGACTCCATGAGAGATCTCGCCTCTGCAACATCTCCGGTGTTAAGAAGGAAGACAGCTCCGCTGCCGTCTTCTCGCGCGTACCATTCGCGGATTTTACTATCGAGGTAGAGTTTCACCGTCGCGCGTATTTCGGCGGGCATGATGGCCATGACTTCCTCACGCGTTATGCCCGGCTTGGCTTTAAGCAGCGCAAAGACGCCGGTAGCGGTTGAGGCGGAGGTCTGAGGTTTTGGTTCAGATTGGTCAGTCATTGAAAAAAACTCCTATCAGCATTAAGATGAGCGTGAGAGCTGCGCCGCAGTACGAGCGCAAAAATCCGCGATCAGCCGCGCGAGTGCTTGCGGCTGCTCGTTCGTCGTCAGATGGCCACCGGGAAGTCGCGCGATCGTTTTCAAGACCGCCGCATTCAACCACTCTGCCGCCTCTCCAAGTGCCCGCTAACGTCGATAGGTCCCGATAGTCATACTTATCGTGACTTATAAACGATTAACTTCGAAGCGCGAAATGGTAGCGTGGCAATGTAGGATCTCGCGCCCGAAAGTCTTCGCGATGAAGGAGCCAGCATCCGAATAAGTGTTCGCGAGCCTCGCCCGCGCCCGCGCGAAGCCGAGGCATCGCGCCTAGTCTTCGACAAGAATCGCCCGCATTCTGCGCTCGGCGATCAAACGCCGAAGGAGTCCGCTAAACCCCAAAAACCAATCTGCGCTCACGGTTATCAAGTCGCCTAGAATGCGCCAACGCGCCACCAGGAAGGGTCCAACTGCTTTCGAATACGGTCGAAAGACAACGCTTCCTGGCCATTACCTGGTTTCGGAGAAACCAAGTGTATCGACTATCATCCAACCTAGCTGCGCTACTGCTCGCGACAACTTGCGCCTCATCATCGCCACCCCTTGGCACATCAACTTACACGGCGCACTTTGGGCCAAGAGCGAGAAATTCAATCGCGGCGGAGCGGTCAACGCTTATCGTGAGGAATTTCGCAGCAGATCGGTCGTTTACGACGACGACGTCGCGGTATGACATAAAAACCCTAGAACTTCTTTCGGCGACGCAGCATAGCAGTTGTTGTGGCGAGGAGTGGACGTCGAGCATCACTAAAAGTGGTCATGGCGCTTATACGGTCGTGACCAGCATGCGAACGACGGCTGTGGCTAGGCCCGCTGAAT
>DATDGN010000173.1:0-6145 GCA_036522095.1 Candidatus Cybelea sp.
GGCGAGATCACGACGAAGGGCACGCGTGGGCCGAGCCCCATGCGATCGAGCTGCGGCGGAGCGACGTGATCGTACCAGCCGCCCCAGTCGTCCCACACCACGAAGATCGCCGTGCTGTTCCAGTCGCGGCTCTGCCCGATCGCGTTGACGACCGACGCGACCCAGTCGGGACCGTACTGCCCGGCGCCGTGGAGACCGACGTCCTTCTTCGTGCTGTGAAACGGCAGCGCATGATCGGAGTTCTGCATCTTCGGAACCACCCACGTGATCGACGCGATCTTTCCCGCCCGCGCATCGTCGAGCACGCGTGTCTCCGGCGAGACGACGTTACGCCAACGCGACGAGTACCGGATGTGGGCGATCGCGTCGAAGGCCGACCAGATGCTGCCCAAGCGGTTGATCGCCGGCGCGTAGTAGCGCCAGCTTACCCCGGCGTCGCGGGCGACGTCCGCGATGGTCGGAAAGTCGAGGCACGGAAAGATGCCGGGATCGACCTCTTGCCCGTTCGGCGCCATCAACGCGACGCGCGCGTAGAGCGGCGAGTCGCAGCCCCAAGCGAAGCGCGTCGTGCCGAGGTGATTGGGGTTGCTCGCGGTGTACGCGGCCTGCCCGGCGATCAGGTAGAGATGCGCGGGGAAGCTCGGGCCGGTGTTGGACTGAAACATCCGGTCGGCGAAGGTGAAGCGCGCGGCCATCGTCCAGTACGGCACGACCTGGTCCTCGGGCACGTAGGCGTAGGGGAAATCCCGGGGCTGCCTCGGATACGTCGCGACGCTCGCGAAGCCGTCCATCCGCCCGCCGTCGTACTCCGTTACCCAGGCGCGATGCTGGTGATCGACGTCGGCGGGATAACCCAGGTCAACGGGGCGCAGCGAGACGGGACCGATGCGGCGCTCTCCGAACCTTACCGTATCGGCGCCCGGAAAGCCATTGAAGAGGTTGTCGACACTGCGATTTTCCTGCACGATGATGACGACATGTTTGATGTGAGCGCGCACGTCGCTAACGAAGCGACCGTTCGTCGCTCCCAGGGTCAGCCACGCGAGTGCCAACGCCGAGGCTTTCGAGGGCGTGCCGCTCATGATCCGTTAAGTACCCGGGAAGACTGTTAGGGTATGGGCGTATTGCTGGAACGGCTGGTCGCGACGCTGACGATGGCCGTCGTGGCGTGGACGCAGTTCCGCATGGGTCCGCAGAACAACGCCGTCGTCGGCGGCGCGCTGCACGCGACGTGGCGCACCGAAACCGGCGGCCAGATCTCGGCCAGCCCGACGGTCGTCGACGGCACGCTCTACATCGGCAACAACAACGGCTCGCTCTACGCGCTCGACGCCGAGACCGGACAGATTCTCTGGAAGGCGCACGTCCCCAATCCGCTGATGAGCGCGCCGCTGATCTTCGGCGACCTCGTGATCGTCGGCGAGGGCGATCCGACCAGCCGCACCTCGTCGCCGTCCGAGCCCGTGATGGTCGGGCAGGGCCCGAGCGCGCTGATCGCATTCGATCGCGCGACCGGCGGGATGCGCTGGCAGACGATGCTCGCCGGCTCGGCGATGCCGACGCCCGCCATCATCGACGGCGTGCTCGTGCATCACGACGGCGCCGGATGGATCAACGGCCTCGACCCGGCGACCGGCGAGAAGAAATACGCGCGCTCGATCGGATCGATGGCGTCGATGACGGCGATGCTGCCGGTCGGAAACGGCGACTTCGTCACCTTGGGCGTCGGCAGCAACGCCGCGTGGCGACTGCATGCCGATGACGGAACGCTCATATGGCGCAGCTCCTTCTCCAAAGGCGCCTCCGGCATAGGAGATTGTCCTCCCGTTACCGACGGCACGCGAGTGTTTTGCGATTACGTCTCCCCGGTCTTTCCCGATACTTCGACGGTCATCGGCAATCTCACCGTCCAGCGCGTCTACGCCCTCGACGTCAACAGCGGCGTGCCCGTTTGGGACATCGCTCTCGAGAGCGGGTCGCTGCCGATCCGCAACGAGGCCGCGATCCCGCTGCTCGCCGACGGCCTGCTGTATCTAGGGGGCGCGATCGCGCCCTGGATGCACGCACTCGACCCGGCCAGCGGCATGCTCGCGTGGGAAGCGCCGACGAAGGGCGCAGTCAAGGGCGGCGTCGTCGACGTCGACGGCGTCGTGTACTTCGGCGACTTCGGCGGCTACCTGTGGGCGCTCGACGCGAAGACCGGCCGCGTGGTCGGCGACAAGCTGATGAAGACGCCCTTCAACGTGGGCTCGCCGATCGTCGTCGGCAAGACGCTCGTGATCGGCAGCGACTCCGGCGCGGTGATCGCGATCCCGCTCGAAGACGTCCGCAACTCACACGATTCGTAGCGCCGGTTGCAACAGAGCCGGGAGAACGTTGCGCTCGTGATGGCTGCGGGCGAACGTTCGCCGGCTCTGTTGCTCCCTCGGCTCGTGATCTAAAAGAGATTCCAGAGGTACTGGTTGTAGACTTCGTGGTGGTACTGCACCTCTTGCGCCTTCACGAAGGTTCCGAGTAGCCGCGGGCAGCGATCGGCGCTGGCCTGTTTGAGGTCGGCATAGCGATTCTTCACGTCGTCGCCGAGCAGCTCGCCGGTCCACTCCGAGGCGCGGAACGCCGCGAGCGCGGCGTAGATGTTGTCCGGCAGGTAGCGATCGGCTTGGCGCAGGTTTTTGATGCTGCTCGCCGTGCCCTCGAGACCCGTCTTGAAGACCGCCAGCATTACCATGTAGGGGTTCGCGTCCGGCGCCACCGAGCGCACCTCGGTGCGCATGCTGCGCTGGTTGCCGATGGGGATGCGGACCATCGCGCCGCGATCGATCGCCGAGGCCTTGAGCTGATTGGGCGCCTCGAAGTGCGGGTCGAGCCGCCGGTACGAGTTGACGCTGGAGTTGAGCATCAGGCAGATGTCGTTGCCGAGGGTGAGGATGCGGTCGACGAACTTCCAACCGAAGGAGCTGAGCTGCTCGTGGCCCTTCGGGTCCCAGAAGAGGTTCTTGCCGTTCTTGCTCACCGAAACGTTGGTGTGCATGCCGCTGCCGTTCACGCCGACGACCGGCTTGGGCAGGAAGCTCGCCGTCATGCCCTGGCGCGTCGCGACCTGGCGGCAGATCAGCTTGTAGAGCTGGATCTGGTCGGCGGCCGCGACAACCTCGCCGTAGTTGTAGTTGATCTCGAACTGCGAGGGCGCGACCTCCGGGTGGTCCTTCTCGTTCTGGAAGCCCATCGCGCGCTGCACCTCGGCGACGGTGTCGATGAAGTTGCGCAGCGGATCGCCCGGCAGCGAGTGATAATACCCGCCCGTGTTGACGTACTCGAACTTGCCGGTCTCGTGGTAGCGCCGCTCGGCGTCGATGCCTTGGAAGAGGAAGCCCTCGATCTCGTTGGCGGCGTTGAGCGCGTAGCCTTCCTTGGCGTAGCAGTCGTTGGCGAGCTTCTTGAGCGCGCCACGAATGTCGCCGGCAAACGGCTTACCGTCGCGGTCGAACACGTCGCCGAAGACGAGGATCTTGCCCGGCCCGAACACGTCGGCCGGCGCCCAGTAGAACGCGCTCCAGTCCAGCGACAGGCGCAGATCGCTCTCGCGCTGCGGCGTGAAGCCGCGGATCGAGGACCCGTCGAACGTGAGGTTGTCGTGCGAGCGCAGCAAGAACTTCTTGTCGTAGTCCAGCATGTGGAGGCGCCCCTCGAGATCGCTGAACAACACCGTCAGCGCCTTGATGCGCGGCTCCTCCGCCAGGTAGCGCAGTCGCTCTTCCCGCAGCGCGTGGAGCGGCACGCGCTCCTGGCGCTGCGCCTTGGCGCGCAGGTTCAGCTCCTCGAGCTCCGCGTAGGGGAGTGCCAGAAAGTCTCGCAGCTCCACGCCGGTCGGCATCGCGGTCGAATTCATTCGTCGTCTCCTGTGGTGTAGGACGCGAGTATATTGCTACGACGCTTGCACAAGCGACGGTGCGCGCCTTTGGACAATTGGTAAAACCTTCGGCTCCCGCCAGCCAGCCAGCACGGCTACTTCAGCGCGAAGAAGAAGCGCACGACGTGGAAGAACACTGGCGCCGCGAAGATCAGTGAGTCCATGCGGTCGAGGATGCCGCCGTGCCCCTGCACGATCGTTCCGTAGTCCTTCACGCCGCGGTCGCGCTTGATCGCCGAAAAGACGAGTCCGCCCGCGAATCCGAGCAGGGTGATCAGCAGCGAGATCGCGGCCGCGACGAGTGGCGTGAACGGCGTCATCCACCACAGCGCCGTGCCGATCGCGGTGGCGGTCAAGATGCCGCCGGCGAAGCCTTCCCACGTCTTGTTCGGGCTCACGGTCGGCGCGATCTTGTGGCGACCCAGCAGCTTGCCCCACACGTACTGCAGCACGTCACTGGCCTGATCGACGATCACGAGGTAGAGCAGCAGCTTCGCGTCCGGGCCGTAGCCGGGGATGTCGAGCGTGAGCAGCGCCGGCGCGTAGCTGAGGCAGTACACGCAGATCATGAGCCCCCACTGGATCTTGGCCGCGCGTTCGAGAAACGCTTGCGTGTCGCCGGCCAGCGCCATGACGGCCGGGAGAAAGAGGAAGGCATAGACCGGGATCACGATCACGAAGCCGGACCACCGCAGGCTGAGCAGATAGTACTGCAGCGGCGTGAAGATGAAGAACGTCCAGAAGAGCGTGTGATGGTCGGCGCGCCGCGTGGCGACCAGCGTGATGTATTCGCGCAGCGCGAGGAACGAGATCAGGCCGAAGAGCACGAGCGAGCCGGTCGGGCCGACGACCAGCGTGAGGCCAAAAATGATGCAGAGCACCCACCACGTGCGGATGCGCGCGTTGAGATTGTCGATCGTCGCGCCCACGGACGGCGCTCGGACGAAGGCTTTGATCGCCAAGCCTACGAGCGTGGCCAGCGCCAGCACCGCGAGGATGCCGCCGAACGCCCACATCAGTTGCGGGTCGAGCCGGTGTCCGGCGAACGTCATCGCGGCTGCAGCGCGCACAGCGCGTCGCGCATTCGAGTAAGGAAGTGCTCCTTGGTTTCCGACGCCTCGATGAACGACGTCGAACCGAACGTGACTCGGCTGATGAACGGCACTGGCAAGAACTCTCCCTTCGGCAGAATCCGGTTGAGGTTTTCGATGTAGGCGGGGATCAGCGCGAGCTCCGGCTTGCGCTGGCACAGGTAGTAGAGCCCGCTCTTGAACGGACCGACGGCCTCGCCGGTGCCGCGCGTGCCCTCCGGAAAGATGATCAGCGAGTAGCGATCGCCCATTTGCGCGGCGATGCGGTCGATCGTGTCGCGGGCGCTGGCCTCACGGCTCGCGCCGCCCGGACCGCGCGGGATGAGGATGGCGTTGAAGACGTCGACGGCGAGCGCGCGGCGCAGCCCGTGTTCCCAGTAGTCCTGCGCGGCGACGGGCCGCGTCTGCTTCCGCAGCCTGTGCGGCAGCGACGACCACAACACGACGAAGTCGAGATGGCTGGTGTGGTTTGCGAAAAAGACGCTCTGTCGCGCGGGCGGTGGGCCGTCGCGCCAGCTCACCTGTACGCCGCTGATCAGCCGTGCGCCGCCGGCGATGACGCCGGCGAAGGGCGCCAGGTTCAACGCGCGTTGACCTCGGCGACGATGCGCAGTGTCCGCCGCACGAGCGTCACGAGCGAGCCGATCGCGACGACGGCCAGCGCGAGCGCAACGATCTGGCCGCGCCAGCCCACGAACGGCTCGAAGACCGAGAGCACGCACGCCGCCGTCATCACCGCCATGCGCTGCGGCTTGGCCATCGGGCCGATGAAGTAGTGCCGGGCGCCCATCGCCGCACCGAGCACGCGCGCGTACGCGGTGAGGACGGCGAGCGCGCCGGCGACCCATCCCAGCTCGCGCCCCCACGGAAAGGCCGCGAGCGAGTAGCCCGCGCCGACCAAGATGGCGAGGTCCGCGAAGCGATCCGGCATGTCGTTGAAAAGCTCGCCGTGCGGCGTGCGGTGGCCGCCTTCGACGGCGACCATGCCGTCGAGCATGTTGCACAGCAGGCGCAGTTGGATCAGCGCGGCCGCCGCCAGCAGCTCGAGCGCGCGAGCGACGCCGAAGCTCTGCCCGCTCGCCCACAGCGCGGCCCCGGCGGCGCTTGCGAAGACGAGGCTCGCTATCGAGATGGCATCGGGAGA
>DATDGN010000174.1:0-8069 GCA_036522095.1 Candidatus Cybelea sp.
AGCGCCGAGGCGCTGAAGTGGCGCTGCCAGGGCTGCACGCCGGCGCGGGCCTCGGGCGGCGGCGCCTGCGCGAGCTCGATCTCTCCGTCGTCGCTAACGCCGACGTCCTCCACGCGCGGCGCGGCCGGCGCGACCGGAGACAACTCGAACGCTTCCGCGATCAGCGCGCGGAGGCGTTCGCCGTCGACGTCGCGCGGGATCGCGCGAACGCGGCGCAGCGCGATAGCGAACCGCAGCACGTCGTCGCGCTCCGCCGGCGGCAGCGCCAGCCTCCCTGCGTCGATCGCCTCGAGCAGCGCGCCGGTTCGCCGCGCGAGCGTCGCATACGCGGCGGCCACATCGTGAGCGACGCCGGAATGCGGCGAACGAATGAGATGGAGCAGGGATTCCTCTCCGCCGCCGCGATGCCACTCGACGGCATCGGCGACGAAGGAACGGAGCAGCGTGGACTCGGGCGGCGCCACGATCTGAAGTTATCGGTTCCACCAGGCGCCCCTGCAGCCAACGTATAACCGCCTTCCGATGCGGCGCATCATCATCGGCGTTAGTGGTGCCAGCGGTAGCCTTTACGGTTACATGGTGCTCCAGGCGCTGCGCGCGATCGGCGGCATCGAGACGCATCTCGTCCTCACGGCGGCCGCTCGCCGGACGATCGAGCTCGAGACCGAGATGACCGCCGAAGACTTCGAGGGCCTCGCCGACGTCGCGCACCGCGACGACGATCTCGCGGCGGCGATCTCGAGCGGCTCGTTCCTGACCGACGGGATGTTGGTGATCCCGTGCTCGATGAAGAGCGCGAGTGCGATCGCCTACTCGATGAACTCGAACCTGCTGGTCCGCGCCGCCGACGTCTGCCTGAAGGAGAAGCGCCGGCTGGTGCTCGTGATCCGCGAGACGCCGCTCCACCTCGGGCACCTGCGCACGCTCGCGCAGCTAGCGGAAATCGGCGCGGTGATTTTGCCGCCGATACCGGCGATGTACGCCAACCCGCAGAGCGTGGACGACATCATCGCGCACACGGTCGGCAAGGCGCTCGATCAGTTCGGGATTGCCAACGAGCTCTTCAAGCGCTGGCGGTCGCCGTAGTCTCGGCCACAATCCACGCCGCGCCCGTAATCAGGAAGGTCAGCGCGAACTCGGACCAGTTCCCATGCGACTCGGGGTGAGCGATCAGGCGTGGCACCCAAACCAATAGACCGAAGAGCGCCAGCATCAACGTAAGCAAACGAAGCGCCAGGCGGGCCCGAACGTTTATGAGGATGGCGAGCGCCGCGAGTGCGAACGCGACCGTCGTGAGGATCGCCCAGAACGCCTGATTCGGCGGCATCCACGTCGGAACCAGGTCGGCGGTCACGCGAAGATAGACGATTTGGGCCAGCGTGAACGAAATCACGCTTAGTCCGAACCCGAAACGTGCGGCCCGGCCGAGCGTCGCCTGTGCGCCGTCGGCGGCGGTGGCTGCGTATACTGCAGTCACCCCGCACAACAGCGAGAACTGCTCGAAAAATCCGTCGTATTGCCCGAAGACCCGCGGCGCGGCGACGATGCCGGGAACGCAGGCCAGCGAGAAGAGCGCGTAGACGACGATGAGAACGATCGACGCGGGACGCGCGCTTCGCGGAAACATCAGCAAGATTCCGCCGGCGATTTGGGCGGCCATGAGGGCGCCCCCTACGATGTTGCCGGCCGGCAGTTTCCAGAGGCTGCTCAGACTCTGCCACGTGTCGGGGTCGTGCCACATCAGTGCGATGACGCCGAATAGCACCGCCGAGGCGCCGAAGACAATCCGCCCGTACAACGCTGTTTTCATGGAAAAGGCAACGCCCAAGCCTAGCGAGCTGTGACGCGATTAGATCGAAGTGGAACGAGCTCGCCGGCACGAACGGCTAACCAGATCAAAATCGCCGATACTACGCAAGGCCAAGAGTACCGCCGGCAGGCCGGCCTCGTGGATCCAACCAGGCCCGCTGAGCTCGGATCATCCAGGAACGCCGTCGCTCTACGGTCCGTCATGGGTTGCCGATATCGTAAACGCCGTCGGAAAAAGCAAATATTGGGACGACACGGGTGGCCTTCGTGACGTGGGACGATTGGGGCGGCTTTTACGATCACGCGAAGCCCTACGTCGTGCGCTATCAGACCGGGCCGGGATTTCGAGTGCCGCTGATAGTCGTCTCACCCTGCGCGAAACCGAATTACGTCGCTAAGACTGATACCGAGTTCGGAACCCTGCTTGCCTTCATCGAGGAGACCTTCGACTTGGACAATCTCGGCGGCGTCGACGTGTCAGAGGCCATCAACAATTTCGACGACTTCTTCGATTGGAGTCACCTGCAAAAGTTTCGGCCCGTGAGAACCGATGAACCACCGTCCTTTTTTGAGAACGTCGACGAAGGTGCGGCTCTACGTACGGCGCCTGGAAACTCGAGCTTTTGGAAGGGAACAGGTTAATATCGTTCTATCCGTGCGCTACGACGAACGCTCACAATCGACGTATGGGATACCGCCGCGTACGATTGGCCATCCTGGGCTGCCTTGCTTTGCTGGGTGTCGGGGCTATGCCGCAGAGCAGTAATCCAGCGTCGGGCACTACCGCTACTGTAGAGCTGCTTCAGCAGCACGGCGTGATCTACGTGCAGGCAACGATAGATGGAGTGGGACCGCTGCTCATGACCTTCGATCCCGGTGCGGGCGAAGTCTACACGAGCTACACCCGCAGCCGCTTAAACGGGCGCATCCCCGACGAGGTTTGCCTCTCTACCGCGTGCGTTCACAGTGCGATGGGGTACGTCGGCGGTGATCCGAACCAACTCGACCCTCAACACGACACGCGGACGGGCACGATCGCGGGCAGCGTAGGACCTGCTTTTCTCCGGCGCTACGCGGTGCGTATCAACTACCACGACTCTACGCTCGCGCTTCTCCCGATAACTGCGTTTCGCCCGGCGAGCGACGCCGTGCGCCTGCCGATCGCGTTCGATTCCTACGGGTTGCCCGTCGTGCACGCTACGATCGATGGGATTTCGGCTCCGTTTGAACTCGATGTACGCGCACCGACGTCGATGCTCTTTCGGCCGTTTCTGGAGCGGACGGCGCTAAGCCAGTTCTATGCTGCAGCCCCGATCGTGCGTCGCTCGAGCACGCTCGTGGCGCATGCCGTTCGCAAGGTCGACGTTGCCGGTTTCCAGCTGCGCGACGTGCCGTTCTGGTTTTCAACGGCGACGGACGGCAAGTTTGCCAACCCCGCCGTCGCCGGCCTGTTGGGCAATAACGTCCTTTCACATTTCGTGCTGACCCTAGATTTCTCGCATCGGGCCGCCTACGTAGCGCGGCGATGAAGATACCCGTCCGATTGGCATAGTGCCTCGCCGCCCGACCCCGGGAGAGGGGTTGTTCCGGAGCGCTGCAGCGTCGGGCGAGGCAAACAAAGGTCTCTACATGCAACGCCGTAAAGTCAGTCAAGGGTATCTTAAACATGTTCGACTTACAGCAATTTATCATCGACTGCCGCACGGCCGTGTTGCAGGATCCTTCCAATAAACTTCTTCGAGAAGTCGTTGCACGGGCCGTCTCGAAACCATCCGACGTCATAGAGGTCTTGGGAGAGCCGGAACGCGGTCAGCTTCAATCGCTCCACCATTCGAGCGAGTTGACGATCCTTAACGTAATTTGGGCGCCAAAGATGACGCTCTTTCCACATAATCACGTAATGCCGGCCGTCATCGGCATTTACACAGGTCGCGAAGACAATATCTTCTGGCGCCGCGTGCCGGGCGGGCCACAGGGTAGAGTAGAAGCCGTCGCCGCGAAATCGCTTTGTGATAAGGACGCGTTCTCTCTAGGACGCGACATCATTCACTCGGTAACGAACCCGATCACGCGACTCACCGGAGCACTCCACGTCTACGGCGGCGACTTTTTCAACGCGCCGCGCAGCGAGTGGGATCCGGAAACGCTGTTGGAACGGCGCTGCGATGTGGAACGGCTCCAGCGAATTTTCGAAGAGGAAAACGCGCGTTACCCCGCTAGCCAAGCATCTGTCAGTTCACCGAATCGCTGATTGGGTCAGGGCTTCTGCGGTCCTCTGCGCAACCGTCGTTTCAGCCTGCAACGGACCGGCGACTTCTCGCCCGCCCGAAGGCACAGCGACTGGGCAGTTGCGTTTCCTACCCCTCGCAGCAAGCCCGACGATGGGAACGGCGTGCAGAACGGTTTCATCGCGAATCCGTAAGGGTGAAGCCTCGTGCCTCCAGCCAGCCGATCATGACTTGCGCGTAGCCGGGCACGCGGCGACGCGGCACGCTCCTGTGATCAGGGAAGCCGGTTTGCGAAACGAAGAGTGAATGTCCGGCCTTCGGGTAGATGTGGAGCGTGAAATCGCTCATGCCGGCCTTCTTGAAGGCCTTTTGCAGTGCCGGTGCGTCGTGCGCCGTATCGACCGCACGGTCGAGCGCGCCGTAAAGCGCCAACGTAGACACGGTCACGCGCGAGAGCGTCTGCGCGGGATCGTAGATATCTGCCCTGCGAAGCGCGTCGATGCGCTGCTGCGGCGGCGGTATTTTCATCGTGGGTGAGAGGTTCAGTGCGGCCAGCCATGGCTGATTGCGTGCCGCGTCGTACAGCTGGGCTGCCTTCGCCCAGGAGCCGGTTCCCGCTACGGCGTCGAGCAGGGCGCGCACCGTCGCCACCGCCTGGTCCGTCGTCGCCCGATCGAGACCCATGTGTGGCCCTTGCTGGCGAATTTCGTAATAAATGTTATCCGCAACGCTCGATGCCGGCGCGCCCACGAGCAGCATGAACGCCACCGGCCGCTGCAGCGAAACGATCGGCGCAGTCCAGCCGCCGTTGCTAAACGCCCACAAGCCGATGCGCTTGACGTCGACGAGCGGCTCACGCTGCAACACGTCGTAAATAGCGTCTACGTCGGCCGCACGCTGCACGGGTCCGTTGTCGCGCCAGGATCCGGTAGACTCGCCCGTTCCTCGCTGATCGTAGGAGACGACGTTGACGCCGTTGACCGCAAACAGCGGAATGAAATAACCCATGTCGCGCGTCTGCGAATCGTTGCCGTGAATGAGGATGACTGTCGCACGGCGCTCGCGATCGGCATAGTAGAGGGAAGCGCCGAGGCGCCCTTCCGGTGCGTTGACGATAATACGTTTCTCGTAGACCCGTCGCTGCAGCCGCCACGTCTTGGGAAGGGCGGCAAGCACGCCGTCGTGCTGGTTAACGGGATCGATCCAGTTGACGACCGGCGCATCTTCGACGTCCAGCGCCGCGTAAAGCGAACGCTCGTTCTGGTCGTGATAGAGGCCCGGAATCATCGAGATGGCCAGGAGCAACGGTGCAGCCAAGAGATGCATAACCGTTCTAGTTCTGGCCGGGCCATTTGTTTCAGTTAAGGCGGCCCACGCCTCCGCGGCCCGTAGGGGTACGGATCATAGGTTGAAGTGTCCGAGATTGCAGCGACCGAGCGGTGGCCAAGGAATGTCTGGCGTTAGAGAGATCGCGCGCTCCTTGGGGGCGAACGTCTTCGAGGCCCCCGAGAACGTTGAGGCATGGCGATGCGACTTCAACGAGAACCGGCCGTACTCTGCGCTGGGCTATCAAACGCCCGAAGGAGTTCGCGGCGAGCGTGAAAATCAAATCGCCTTCAAAGTTATCAGCTGCCTGAAATGCACCTACAGATCAAGCGCATTACGAAGAAGAGCCTTAAGGATAGCTGCTCGAAAATTCGAACGCAATATAAGGCTGCGCCACCGAGAGTCGAGATTTGATCTCCTCGAAGGGCGTTCAGCTAGGAGAATAAGTATGGACAAAACTACCAAGTTTTCACGCCGCGACATAATTGGGAAGTTGGTGGCCATCTCGACCGCAGTCGGTGCGTTCGTGAAGCTGCGGACGCGGGCACACGCAGCTCCGATCCCACAAGCAACTCCGACCGTTGACCAGAAGACAGCGGACTACGTGTCGCATCCCGTGCTCGGAAACGAATGCTCCTGGTGCATCCACTTCGTTTCGCCGAGTTCTTGTCAGATCGTGAAGGGCACAATCTCGCCCCACGGCCATTGCAAGTTCTTCTCAACGACGGTGCCGTGATGCACTGGCGCTAGCATTGTCAGAGCCGTGCCCACAAGAGGTTTTTTGCTAGGCTTCGGCGAGTGTCTCGATAGCGAGCGGTTTTCGGGCCTTTTTGGCCTGGCAAAAGAGCGAGCGGGTGTTCGACGCTCTCAAACCTTGACGTTCGCACAGGGGAGTCACCCGGGCAAACGAAGTCCGGTGCCCATGGATCCAAGACAGCAGTTGTATCAAGACGAGTGGTTTCGCACCCGTAACGATGCAGCCGACGAATAGCGTGCACACGCTCAAGCTCTCGTTTTCGATTGCTGCTGCGCTCGGCAAGACCACCGAGAGCATCTCATGTAAGAAGGGGGCGCTACCGAACAGACGTGGATTCATTGAGGACGCTGGAGCCAGAGCGGCGTAACGCTGGGTGGATGCGAATTGCGTTCTCTAATCGCGAATTGGGTTCTCTAAAAGGAGGCATCATGCGCACCATTCTCACCGTAGCGCTCGTGACGTTGCTTGCCGTGGCCGTTGGGCCGCTGGCAGCGACGGCGGGTGGCGCTGCTCCCCCGGTCTATCCCGGCGCCGTTGCGAGCGCTCGTCCTGCGGGTGTCGGTCTCAAGGCGCCCCCGCCGGGTTCCAAGACGTACGTTACGTCCGATGATTTTGCAAAAGTAAAAGCCTGGTATAAGGCTCACCTCAGCGGGGCTCAGGAAATGGCGCAGCCAGGCATGGAAAAGACCGAAGACGCGTTCCTGGTCGGACATGGTTCGTCCGGGATGGTCGTCATGATCCAGAGTTATAAGGGCAAGACCTATATCGTCATCGGATCGCCGATGTAGAGATCTCGGCTTGGATGCTACGATGAGACTCTAAGGTGCCGTCTTCGCGCGGATGTCGCATTACCTCGATAGATATTGGCGGCGAATCTAGCGCGAAACAAGGCGTTCCGCCAGGGCCACGTCGCTGACGCGGTCCACGTTGACGGCGGTCTCGGGATAGGGCGAGACGAGCGCGCGCACGGGCGCGCCCAGGATCCTCGACGCCCGCGCCTCCGCCACGGCGATGCCGAGCCGACCGATGGCGAAGCGCGCGAGCATGTCCCACCCGAAGAGCGACGCGAGCCGAAACGGATGCTTGCGCGCCGCACCCAGCCGCTCGATGAAGCGTTCTAGGAGCGGCAACGCGCGCGGTTTGATGCCGACGATGCCGCCCCCGCAATACGTACCGTCGCGCATGCGCGCCCACGTGTGCGGCACGTCGGGAAAGCGGCGCAAGTGCGCGCTCTTCTCCACGCAGCCGTAGACCACGTCCGCATCGAGTGCGCGCAGCCGCGCGATAAAATCGTCCACCGACTCAGGCGCGAGCACCGGCATGTCCGAAGCGACGACCAGCACCGTCTCGTCCGGCGCAAAGCCGGCGAGCCCGCTGCGCAGGCTCTCCGAGATGCGCACGCCGTCGGGGCGCAGCTCGTCGACCGGCGCCAGGTCCGGATGCCCGGCGACGCTCGGCGGCGCGACCACGACGATGCGTCCGATCTCACACGATCCGCGCAGCGCCCGCAGCACGCGCCCCACCAGCGTCACGCCCGCGATCGGCACGAAGGCCTTATTCGGAGCTCCCGGCTGCAGACGCGCGATGTCGTCGAGCGGGCCTCCCGCGAGAACGATCGCGTCCATCCTTTAGCGCCAGCCCGGCGTCGCCGCAAACGCGGTCGCGTAGCGCTCGTACGCGTCCGGCAGCGCGAGCCGTTCGCCGATCGCGTCGATGCGCGCGCGCTCCGGCGCGATCGTAAAGACGCACGAGCCCGAGCCGGCAAGCAGGGCGTTGCGAGCGCCCGCGTGCCGCAGCGCCTCCAACGCCGTCGCGACCTCCGAAGCCTGCGCCGCGATCACGGCGTGGAAGTCGTTCTCCAACAGCGCCTCGACGCGGTCGAAATCGGCGCGCTGCAGCGCCTCGAGTAGCGCGAGCGACACGCTGCCGCTGCGCGCGCGCTGCGGCCG
>DATDGN010000175.1:0-10405 GCA_036522095.1 Candidatus Cybelea sp.
GACACGACGATGCGCTGGGGCGTGTTCGACTGGTAGATGATCCACGTTACCTCCGCGGCGCCGTTCTGCTCGCGCAACGGAAGCGGATCGAGGCCGCGCGGCGCCGGGCCGGCGACGTGCGTGCCGTCGAACGTGTACTGCGAGCCGTGGCACGGGCACATGAACCGGTTCTGCGCGTCGCTCCAGTTGTAGTAGCAGCCGAGGTGCGGGCAGATCGGGCTGAACACGACGAAACCCATGTTGACGACCGGATAGTCGACGTCGGCTTTGCCGCCGGGCTGGTTGAAGACGTCGGGCCGCGCCGCCTGGAATTTCGCGGGATCGACCTTGATGCCCCAACAGTACTCGGGCACGGATTGCTCGGGCAGGTAAGCGTCGGTGAACTTCAGCGTGAACGTCAGCTTCACGGGCTTGTCGGTCGCTTTTTGCAGCGAATCCAACTCTTGCTTGGAGAGCGGCGACCAGCTGCCCGCCGAGGAGCTCTTGGGCGGGAGCAGCGAGCCGACGATCGGTATGGCCAGCACAACCCCGACGATGCCGCCGATCGTGATCGTGGCGTTCGCCATGAAGGTGCGCCGGCTGACCTCCAGCGGATCAACGGGGGCATCGTGCGCAGTCAACGGCGCACCGGCGGTGCCGTGGGAGGCGCCCGCGTTCAAATCAGACAAGTTTTTTCTCCCAGAAGGGCCAGGCGATGGGTCGCAGCCTCATTTGGCGCAATTGTAAGCCCGCCCTCCACTCGTTCGCCAGGACGAAACTCTGACCAGAGCGCATGGGCGAGCTCCCGGCCGCCGCGTCAGACCTTGTAACTGTGCAGGCCCGAAATCCAGATGTTGACGCCGAGATAGCAGAAAATGATGGAGAGGAAGCCGATGACGCTGACCCAGTTCGTGCGCAGACCGCGCCAGGCGTGTCGCGTGTGCAGATGCATGTACGCGAGGTAGATGATCCACGAGAACAGCGCCGCCGTCTCCTTCGGATCCCACTGCCAGTAGGCACCCCACGCCTCCTTCGCCCACATCGCGCCCGTGATGATGCCGATCGAGATCAGCGGCAGGCCGATCGCGACCGCGCGATACACGATGACGTCGAGCTGCGGCAGGCTCGGGAGCGCCGCGAGCCAGGCGGCGACGGGGCCGCCCGGACGGCCCCGCGCGGCGTAATACTTGAGCAGATAGACGCACGAGAACACGAACGCCACTAAGAACGCGGCGTACGACGACACGACGATCGGCACGTGGATCTTCGCCCAGTACGACTGCAGCGAGGGCACCGGCGGCATCGTCCCCTCATACCAGGTGACGCCGTAAGCGAGGAAGATCGCGGCCAGCGCCAGCACGAATCCGCCCGCGAACCAGAGCCGGTAACGAAACGCGAATCCGATGTAGATCGCGACCGACATCGCGGAAAACAGCGAGAGCGAACCGTACAGGTTGAGCAGCGGCCACACGTGCGTCAGCTCGAAGCGGACGGCCAGCTGGACGAACTGCGCCGCGCATCCGATGATCGCGAGCGGAATGCCGACATCCCGCAGCCAGGTCACGCGCGAGAAGAAGTAGACCAGCAGCGCGAGCGCGCCGAGCGTGTACGCTCCGAGCGCGACCGCGATTAGGGCTTCATCGGGCGGCATGACGCCTCTAACGATAGCATTAACCGTGAAAACTCGCCCTGAAAAACGTCGTATCCTTTAACGGTCGTCGCGGCTGCGCCGACGCGCGAGCGCTGCGGGCCGGCCTCGTCCACCCGCAGATAGATGCGCGCGGGCAAGAGGTAGAAGGAAATCACGAGGCCCGCGAGCAGCACGAACGCGCCGATCCCCACGAGCGGAACGCCCGGGTCGTTGCGGTACTGAAAGCCGCTGTACAGCACGTACCGCTCGGGGACGAGGCGCCAGCCGCCGCCGAGGTCGATCCACGTGCGCAGCGGCACCAGCGCCTCGCCGAGCGCGGTGCCGGCCTGGGACACGCCGAGGACCGCCGCGGGGTCGTTCACGCGCGGGTCGGCGGTGGGCATTCCGCTCTGCTTGTCGACCGTCGGCGCGAACCTGTCGTACAGCACGGTGCGCTGCGTGCCGGGCAGGTCGAACGATTCGCCCTCGACGTACGTCCGGTCCGACAGTCCCGCTTCGCGCTTTCCGTTTCTCGCCACGAGGAAGCGCATGCCGAAGCCGTAGCTGGCCTGGTAGTAGAGCGTCCCGTCGACGTCGATCGGGTGGTTGACGCGAACCGTCATATGCTTCGGGAGGCCGTCGTTGCCGGTGACGGTGACGCGGGAGACGTAGTCGACCGGCTGATAGACCATGCCGCTCTTCGTCATGATCGGCGCGATCCGGTATTGGAAATCGTCCAGCCGAATCAGCGCGTGCGTCTGAGCGACCTGCGCCGTCTGGCCCCTTAGGATGGCCATCTCGCCCGAAAAACCGCGCGCCCAGTACAACGTCGTTCCGGCCGCGATGGTGACGAAACCGGCGTGCGCGACCAAGACCCCGCGGCGCGCCCAGTCGTGCTTGTCGGCGAAGCTCCATTCGACGCCGCCGAAAGTTCGCTCGCGTATCCGCCAGCCGCGCGACGCAAAGAATTCCTCCAGGCGGCGGCGCACCTCGCCGGCGGCGCCGGCCACCTCGAAGGTCGCATGGAGCGGGATATTCTGTACGTTGACGGGGCGCAGGGGCGGGAGTCGAGCCGGGATGACGCGCTTGAACGTGCAGACCGCGAGCGAGAGCAAGATCAGGCCGATGATGCCGACGTACCACGGCGAGTGATAGACGTTGTCGAAGTCGAGCCGAACGATCGCTCGCGCGATCGGCGCCGCGTAGGCCTGCATGTACGAGGCCGGGTCTTGGCCCTGATCGACGACGACGCCGATCAGCGTGAGAACGCCCCAGACGACGAAGAGAGAAACGGCGAACAGCACGTTGCCGAACGTGCGCACGAAGTCGGCGTACGCGTTGCGCAGCGCGGCGGTCACGAACTCGTGCTTAGCCTGTCGAAGGACCAGCGCCGCTCGAGCGGCAGAATGAGCCAGATCGAGAGCTCGTAGAGCGCGTACATCGGAACTGCGAGCAGCGCCATCGTCAGCGGATTGCCGTCCGGCGCCGCGATGCCGCCCGCGACGAAGAAGCCGAAGAGCGCGTGGCGCCGGTGGCGCATCAGCGAACTCGAGCTGACGATGCCGAGCCGCGCGAGGCCCACCAGCACGATCGGGGTCTGAAAGGCGAGGGCGAACAGCGCGAATAGCACGATGACGAAATTCAGCGTCGAGGCGACGCCGAACGTAGGCGTCGCGACGGCGTCCGTGATGTGGATGAGCGCGGCGATCACGCGCGGGATCACGACGAAGTGCGCGAACGCGATGCCGAGCGCGGCCAGCAGCAGCGACGGCAGGATGAAGACGTAGACCATGCGGCGTGTGCGCGGATGGATCGCCGGCACGACGAAGAGCCACAGCTGCTGCAGCAGCACCGGCAGGCCGATGACGATTCCGCCGACGACCGAGAACTTGAACTCCGTGAAGATGACGTCGGCGGGGCCGAATGCGTGCAGCTGGATGCCGCCGAAATATTCGTGCATCATCCAGCGGATGACGAATTGTGACGGCCAGAACAGCAGCACGGCGATGATGCCGACCGTCGCGATGGAGATCAGCAGACGATTACGGAGCTCCCGCAGGTGCTCCGTGAACGGCATCTCCTTCTGATCCCAGGACGCCTCGTGGTCGGCGTCGCGCGGCGGGCGTTGCGCCAGCATCCGGCGGGTCTTGAGTCGCTACGAGCTCGGCGTGCCCCGGTCAGGGGTAGGCGGCGGAATGGCTTCGCCGGACATCGAGCCCGCCTGGACGTTATTCATCACGTCGGCATTCGCCGTCTCGGCTCGCTGGCGCGCCTGTTCGCGCGCCTTGGCCGCCGCCTCGTCGGCCTCGGCCTGCCCCGCCAGGAACTCCTTCTTCGCCTGCCCCGCGCTGCGCGCGAGCTTCGGGAGTTTTTCCGCTCCGAAAAGCAGCGCACCGACGATCAGGATGCCGATGATGATCGGCGCGTCGATGATTGCGAGAAGCGGGTGTACGGTCATGATGCAAGAGCCTCCGTGAGTTTCACCAGCTCCGTCTTCGCCGCGCACGCGTCAATCGGCTCTAATGCCGTCTTGGCGCGGGAGACGAAGCGAGCGATCTGCGCGCGCGTCGCGGTTAGGCCGCCCTCGCGGCCGATCGCTGCGACGATCGCGGGAATCGCGTCGTTGGCGCCGGTGTCGTAGAAACGCCGAACCTGCGCGCGAAAGTTTCCGTTACCCGAGGCCAGCGCGGCGATCAGGGGCAGGGTCGTCTTGCGCTCGGTCAAATCGTTCGCCGCCGGCTTGCCGAGCGAGCGTTCGTCGGCGGTGACGTCGAGCAGGTCGTCGCGCATCTGGAACGCGATGCCGAAGGCTTCGCCGAACTCACGCAGCGCCGCGATCTCGGGTGCTCCGCCGCCGCCCATGATCGCCCCGCAGGCGGCGGAGGCGGCGAAGAGCGACGCCGTCTTCTTGCGCGCGATCTCGACATACGTCTCGATCGGAAGGTCGAGATTTCCGAGCGCCTGCAGCTGCAGCACCTCGCCGTCGCAGATATCCGCCAGCGTAGCCGAGAGTACGTTCGGGATCGGGTGCGGATACTTCAGAGTCACGTTCTTGAAGATCCACGCGAAGAGGTAGTCGCCGGCGAGCACGCTCACGCGGTTTCCATAATCGACCGCGGTGGCGTTGACGCCGCGCCGCATCCGCGCATTGTCGACGACGTCGTCGTGAATCAGGGTCGCGACGTGAATGAGCTCCATATACGCCGCGAGATGCAGGTGATCGGCGTAGTTGCCGCCGCACGCCTCGGCGGCGAGCAGCGTAACGCGCGGCCGCAGGCGCTTTCCGCCCGCCGCCAACATGCGCTTGATCGCCTCCGTGATGATCGGGTTGTCCGTAGAAAACGTCGCGCGAAAGAACAGCTCGACCGCCGAGTGCAGGTCGTCGTAGGTGCCGCGCGCGGAATCCACGAGGCTCACGGCTTCGTTCCGTAGTGAACGGCGATTGCGCCGCCCATGAGCGGCAGGAAGCCGGCGTCGGCGAAGCCGGCGCGCGCGAAGCGCTCCCGCAGCTCGCGGGCGTTTGGATGGTGCGTTAGCGAATTCGGCAGATACGAGTAGGCCATGCGCGAGCCGCCGACGATCCCGCCGACCAGCGGTACGATGCGATAGAAGTACAGATCGAAGATTCGCTTGAACGCGCGGTTCGGCGCCTTGCTCACGTCCAGGTTGACGAACCGGCCTCCGGGGCGTAGCACGCGCAAGATCTCGCGCAGCGTGTCGTCGACGTCGACGACGTTGCGTAGCGAGAATCCCATCGTCGCGCCGTCGAACGCGCCGTCGGCGAAGGGCATCGCCATGACGTCGCCCTGCACGAAATTCGCGGCTCGCCGGGCGGACTGCGCGCGGCGCTGGGCCCGGTCGAGCATCGGCGCGCAGAAGTCGATGCCCGTCACCGCGAGCGACGGCTGGACGCGCAGAAGATGAAAGACCAGGTCGCCGGTGCCGCAGCAGCAGTCGAGGATTCGCGCGCCCGGCTGCGGCGCGAGCACGGCGATCGCACGCCGCCGCCAGCGCTCGTCCAGTCCCCCGGTCAGCACGCGGTTGGTCAGATCGTAGCGTGGCGCGATGGACGCGAACATCTCGCGGACGAAGCCGCCCTTGGTCGACGTTTCGGATCTGTCGTGAATCGGCGCCGCAGTCATCGCTGTTCGGCCTGCTTCCAAGTGCCGTCCCAAGCTCCCTAGTAGGCGCCGGCGACTTTCGTCGTGATGGGCGGCGCGATGGTGAAGCTGAGCTCGGCCACGGAGCTGTTCGCCGCGGTGGCGCGCGCCAAGGCGATCGATTTGCACGCATATACGCTGCATGGCCCGGTGCTGCGAGCGCTCGAAGACGCGGCAAGCCGCGGCGCGCGCGTCGGCGTGGAGCTGGAGGGCAGCCCGCACGACGATCCGTGCGGCCGGCTGGCGCGCGAGAACCGGCGGATCGCCGCTGAGCTTCGGGCCGCGGGCGTCGACGCGAGACTCGGCGACGGAGTGCACGCGAAGTCGATCGTCGCCGACGGCACGCTCTTCCTCGACGACCGCAACTGGAATGCATCCGACATCGTCCTGCGCGACGACGACCCCGCCGACGCCGCGTCGATCCCGACGCTCAAGCACGAGGCGCTCGCCGCGGAGGCTGGGCTGCTGCGCTCGGCTCGCCGCGACGACGGCGTCATCGTCGCAAGTGGGTCGTTCGGGTGCTGCAACAGCGTCTATTCGGCACTCGACGCGCTCGCGCAGCGCGGCGCAGCGCCGCGGCTGGTCGTCGGCGAGCGGGAGCTCCGCGGAAACGCGCGCGAGCGCGAGATCCTCGGCGCGCTCGTGCGCGACGGGGTGCGCGTGCGCGCCGGCCGCGACACGGACAAGCTCGCTCTGGACGGCGGCCGCGCCTGGATCGGCTCGGCGAACGCCACCGTCGCGTTCGATCGCGCCGACCTGCCGGACTGGGGACTGTGCAGCAGCGACCCCGCCATCGTCGCGGCGGTGCGCGATCGCGTCGAGTCGGAATGGACTCGCGCCAAGCCGCTCGTATTCTAGCGTCATGCTCGCGCTCGCAGGGGTCTGGGCGGCCACGCAGGCGCCGCCCGCCGCCGTCAATCAGTGGATCCAGCCCGCAAACGATCCGTGGCCGCGCTACGCGATCGCCGTGCGGCCCCTCGACGAGACGATGCACTACTTCCTCGTGATCAGCGCCTCCGCCGACGGGACGCTCCGCGCGTTCGTTCGCAATCCCGAGGCCAACGTGGGCGCCTTTGTCGGAACGCGGACGCTGGTCGCGGACGGCGCCGTTCTGCGTCTTGTTGCCGCCGGCAAGCGCGACGTCACCGGCCGCGTCAATTCCGACGGAACGCTGACGCTCGATCTCCCGGGAGCCGGGAACGGCGTCGTGTTCCATCGCCCCGCCGGCGAGGACTTGCGCTGGTTCTATCCGCGCGCCGCGGCGACGTGGGTCTATCGCGAACCGCTCGCCGGCGCCGACGGCTGGCCGGTGGGCACGCCGGCGCAAGTCGGGCTGCGTCTGCAGCCGATCGCCGCCGCGATGCAGAGCATCGTCGCGCTCCGCAGCCCGCAGCTCGCGTCGCCGTACGTGCAGAGCGTCGCGATCGCTCGCCACGGCCGGCTCGTTCTCGACGAGTATTTCTACGGATTCGACACGGACCGGCCGCACGACGTGCGTTCCGCCGGCAAGAGCGTGACCACGCTGCTGGTCGGCCGCGCGATCGCCGACACCGCGCGCTTCACCCCGCAGACGCCCGTGTTGTCGTTTCTTTCACAATACGCTCCGTTTGCCAACGACGACGCGCGCAAACGGCGCATGACCGTCGAGAACCTCATGACGATGTCCTCGGGCCTGGCGTGCGACGACAACGACGACGCCTCGCCCGGCAGCGAGGATACGATGCAGAATCAGAGCAAGCAGCCGGACTGGTACAGGTACACGCTCGACCTCCCGATGCAGTACGATCCCGGCGCGCGCGCGGCCTATTGCAGCGCTGGCATCAATTTGCTCGGCGCGATCGTATCGCGCGCGACGGGCGTGCCGCTCGATCAGTATTTCTACGAGCGCTTCGCCGCGCCGATGCAGTTCCAGCAGTACGGGATGGTGCTGATGCCTCCGCCGACGAACGCCGCCTACATGGGCGGCGGCGACTATTTTCGGCCGCGCGACTTCATGAAGTTCGGCCAGCTCTTCCTGAGCCACGGCCTCTGGAACGGAAGCCGGGTCATCGACGACGCGTGGCTGCGCGCCTCGGCGGTGCGGCGCACGATCATGAACGAGGACGCGTCCGGCGAAGGCGACCGCTACGGCTACGGCTGGCATCTCGGCACGCTGACGGTAGGCGGACGCGCGTACCGTTTCATCGTCGCCGGGGGCAACGGCGGCCAGCAGCTCGTGATCCTGCCGCAGCTCGACACGCTCGTGATGATCACCGCCGGCAACTACAACCAGTATCGCGTGTGGAAGGATTTTCTCGGCGAGTTCGCCGGCGCGGCGATCCGCAGCGCAGTCCAGCGGTCTAGCTGAGACTGAACAGTCGCCGGGCGTTGTCGTCCGTGCGCGCGCTCACCTCGGCGGGCGGCACGCGCAGCAGCGCGGCGACACACGCGGCGGTGTGCGCGACGAAGGCGGGTTCGTTGCGCTTGCCGCGCATGGGCACCGGCGCGAGATAGGGGCAATCTGTCTCGAGCACGATGTTGCCGAGGCCGACGGCGCGCACGGCCTCGCGCAGGGGCTCGGCGTTGGGGAAGGTGACGACGCCGCCGATGCCCAGCAGGAGGCTGAACTCGCCGGTGCACGTGAGCGCCTGCTTGGCGGTGCCGGTGAAGCAGTGAACGACGCCGAGCATCCCGCTCGTCCACTCCTCGCGCAGGATCGCGGTGAAGTCCTCGAAGGCGTCGCGCTGATGGAACACGACCGGAAAGCCCACCTCGCGCGCGACGCCGAGCTGCGCGCGAAGCACGCGCGCCTGCGCGTCGCGCGGGCTGTGCTCGTAGTAGTAATCCAGCCCCGTCTCGCCGACCGCGACGACGCGCGGGTCTGCCAGCAAAGCACGCAGCGGACCGGCCAGCTCCGCCGGAGCGTTGCGCGCTTCGTGCGGATGGATGCCGGCGGCCGCGGCGATGCCGTAGCGCGCGGCGGCGGCGATAGCGCGGGCGCTGTCGGCGAGATCTTCGCCGATCGTCACCAGCGCCGAGACGCCTGCCTCGTGCGCGCGCGCCACCACCGCGTCGCGATCGGCATCGAACGTGCGATCGTGGATGTGGCAGTGCGTGTCGATCACGACTGTGTTTCGAGCTCGACCTTCGGAAAGAGCGACGCGCCGGCCGCCGTCTGCGTCTTCGGTGCGAGTTTGCCCCAAACCAGTGATGAGGTCCAATCCTCGTCGATGCGGCCCGGGGTGCCGAGCTGCCGCCACATCTCGCTCATCCGCTCCGGCATCACCGGATGGAGCAGGATCGCGAGCCAGCGCAGCCCCTCGCACAGGTCGTAGAGCGTCGCGTCCAGCTCGCCGCCTCGGCCTTCCTTGTGCAGCACCCACGGCTTGCGTTCGTCGATGGAGCGGTTGAGCGCCGTGACAAGCTCCCAGACGGACTCGAGCGCCTCGCGGAACCGAAGATCGAGGATCTGCGCGCGGACGCCCGTGGGTAGCGGCGCGAAGCGTGCGGCGAGCTCGCTCTCGACCGGCGCCGGCGGAACGACGCCGTCGCGATAGCGGCGCAGCATCGAGAGCGTGCGCTGCAGCAGATTCCCCAAGTCGTTGGCGAGGTCGCTGTTGTGACGCTGCGCGATCTTCTCCTCGGAGTACGAGAAGTCGCTGCCGAACGGCGCCTCCCGCAGCAGAAAGTAGCGAATCGAGCCCGGGCCGAAGCGGCGCGCGAGCGCGAACGGATCGGCCGCGTTGCCGAGGCTCTTGCTCATCTTCGCTCCGTCGACCGTGATCCAGCCGTGGGCGAAGACGAGCTCCGGCGCCGCCTCGCCGAGCGCCCACAGCAGCGCGGGCCAAATGATCGTGTGGAAGCGCGCAATCTCTTTGCCGACGAGCTGCGTCTGCGCCGGCCAGAGCGCGTGGAAGCGCGCGTCGTCCTCGCTCCACCCGATCGCCGTGATGTAGTTGAGCAGCGCGTCGAGCCAGACGTAGATCACGCCGCCTTCCGCGATTGGTATTCCCCACTGCAGGTTCGTCCGCGAGATGGAGAGATCGTCGAGCCCCTCGAGCAAAATCGACATCATCTCGTTGTACATGCTACGCGGCCGAACCCACTCCGGATGACGCTCGAAGTGCTCCAGCAGGCGCTCGCGATAGGCCGACAGCCGGAAGAACCAGTCGTCCTCCGATATCCACTGCACCTCGCGTCCGCACGTGGGGCAGCGCCCGTCGACCAGCTTGGATTCGAGCCAGAAGGTCTCGTCGTAAACGCAATACCAGCCCTCGTACTTGCCGAGATAGACGTCGCCGCGCTCGCGCAGGAGCTCGAAGACGCGCTGAACCTTCTCGACGTGGCGCTGCTCGGTCGTCCGGATGAAATCGTCGTAGACGATCTCGTACTCCGCGAAGAGCGCCTTCCAGCGCGGCACCAGCTCGTCGCACCACTCCTGCGGCGTCATGCCGGCGGCGGCCGCGGCGTTGGCGACCTTCTGGCCGTGTTCGTCCGTCCCGGTGAGAAAGAAGGTCGGCCGGAACGTACGCGCCGTCCGCGCCAGGACGTCGGCGACGATCGTCGTGTAGGCGTGGCCGATGTGCGGCTCCCCGCTGATGTAATAGATCGGCGTCGTGACGTAATAGGCGCGTTCCATCGTGAACTAGCCCTGGTT
>DATDGN010000176.1:0-3523 GCA_036522095.1 Candidatus Cybelea sp.
ATCGAACCGCCGGCGATGGCGGCGAGCGCAGGGGCGGCGGCGACCGCGGTCGCCGCCGCGGCCGCGAACGAGACGTTTGCCGAAACCTCGCTCGACCTCGCGACATTCCCCTCGCGCTTCGCTTTGGCGATGCGCCGCGGCGTCGCTTCGAACGGCTTATCGGAGGCGTCGCTCATCGCACGGCGTCGGGCACGGCAAGCGCCGTCATCACGATCGCCGCGGCGAACGCGAGAGGAAAGGCCAGCGTGAAGCTGCCGAAGCGCGGGACGACGCGTGAGAGCGCGCCGAGCGCGATCTGCACGACGAATGCCAGACCGATGGCCGGCGCCGCGAGCTGCAGCGCCACGTCCGCGAAGGCCGTCGCGAAGTGCGCGACAAAGGCGCCCCATGCGGGCGGATCGAGCGCGCTCCCCGGCGGCATGCGCGCGAAGCTTTGCGCGAAGCCGGCCAGCGTCAACCGATACGCTCCGGTGAGAAAGAACGCGCCGGTGAGCGCGAGCGACCAAACGCGCCCAAAGCCGCTCGGCGCGACGAGCTGCTGGCTCGGTGCGATCGCCCTGACGCCGACGTAATCGTCCACGACGCGGCCGCCCGCATAGGCAGCGTCGTAGAGCAGCGACGCCGCCATGCCGAGCGCGCCGCCGATCAGAAACTCGCCGGCGAGCGCGACGGCCAACGCCGCACCGGCGCGGTCCGGGACGGCCGCCGGCACGCCGGGTGCGACGGCCATCGCGAGGAGCAGCGCGAATCCGGCGCGCAGCGGCGCCGGCACGCTCGGATGCGAAAACCCGGGCGCCCGAAAGACGAATCCGACGCAGCGCGCCAAGACGAGCAGCTGCGTGATCAGCGACCCGCGTCGAGCGCTGGGATGGCGGCGAGCGCGTGATCGAAGAGCGCCGCGAGAAGCCGCATCGCCGGAGTGCCGAACAGGGCGACGGTCAGACCGACGGCCACGACCTTCGGCAACAGCGTCAGCGTCTGCTCCTGCACCTGCGTGGCCGCCTGCACGACCGCGATCCCGGTGCCGACGAGCGCGGCGACGGCAAGCATCGGTAACGCGATTGCCGCCGTCGTCATCAGCGCATCGTGCATCAGCCCGTCGAGCGCGTTCACGGCTCAACGGTACAGCGATACGGTTACTGCCGCGTTACCGCGTTGTTATGGAGAACGCCGGGCGCCACGCGCTGGCGGCGAGCAGCGACGACACGATCGCACTCGTCGCCGGCGACCGATTGAGCGTATAAAAATGGATGCCGGCGGCTCCGCCCAGCAGCAGCTCCAGCGCCTGCATCGACGCATAGGCGACGCCGAGGTCCTCCACGGCCCTGTCGTCCCCCTTACGCGCCTCCATCTCGACGCTGAGCTTAGGCGGAATGCTCGCACCGCACATCGCGACGAATCGCTGAATCTGTCCGAAGTTCGTGATCGGCATCAGCCCCGGAAGCATCGGGAGATCGACGCCGGCGGCGCGCGCGCGGCGTTCGAACTCGAAGAAGTGCGCGTTGTCGAAGAACAGCTGCGACACCAAAAAGTCGGCGCCAGCATCCGCCTTGATCTTCAGGTTGGTGAGGTCGTCCTCGAACGTCCGCGCCTCCGGATGTTTTTCGGGATAGCACGCCGCGCCGATGCAGAAGCCGTAGTTGCGCTTGAGCATCGCGATGAGGTCGCTCGCGTGCGCGAAGCCGCCGGGCGACGGCTGAAAGGACGTACCTGCCGGCGGATCGCCGCGCAGCGCCAGCACGTTTTCGATCCCCGCGCGGGCCAGGTCGTCGGCGAGGGAACGGAGCTCGGACCGGCTGGCGCCAATGCAGGTGACGTGCGCGACTACGGTCAGACCGATCTCCTGCTGAATCTGCTTCGCAAGAGCGACGGTGCGGGCGCGGGTCGACCCGCCGGCGCCATACGTGATCGAAACGAAAGACGGGCGCAGCGGCTGCAGCGCGGCGATCGTGTCGAAGAGGCGGCGCGAGCCCGCGTCGTCTTTCGGCGGAAAGAACTCAAAGGAGAAGAACGGCCGCTGCGTCGCCAGCGCCTCGCTGATCCTCACCCAGCATGCTTCGCATGCCGGGGACCCCTCACATCTAAGAGCGTTCCGTCGCTTCGCGACTCCACGCCCCCACGGGCTTCGCCCGCGGGTCCCCGAGCGTTTATCGAAAGCTGGCCGCAACGCCTCCGCAGAGGAGCGCCCAGCCGTCGACCATGACGAACAGCAGCAGCTTCACCGGCAACGAGACGACCGGCGGACTGAGCATCATCATTCCGAGACCCATCAGCATCGCGGCGACGGCCAGGTCGATAGCGACGAAGGGTAGATACAGCGCGAAGCCGATCGCAAAGGCGTTGCGCAGCTCGCCGACGACGAAGGCCGGGACTAGGACGCTCAGCGGTGCGTTTTGCTCCGGCTCCGGCCTGCGGCGAGCAACGCGCTCGAAGAGGCTGACGTCGGCGGCTCGCGCCTGGCGCAACATGAAGGAGCGGAGCGGGCCCATCGCCCTCGCCAGCGCGCGCGAAGCCGGGATCGCTCCATTCGAATATGGGACGACGGCGTCGTGAGCAATGCGCTGCGCGGTCGGCGCCATCACGACCAAAGTCAACACGAGCGCCAACCCCGTGAGCACCGCGTTGGGCGGGAGTGCCGAGGCGCCGATTGCCGAGCGCACGAGCGAGAGCACAACCACGATCCGTACGAACGACGTGCACATCACGAGCAGCAGCGGCACGAGCGAAAGAATCGTGAGGCTGACGAGGAGCTGGAGCGGTACGGTCGCGTGCCGGCTCGCTGCTCCGACGAACGCGTCAAGGGACATTCGGAAACAGCTCCGTGATGCGCAGCCCGAAGTTCTCTTCGATCGCGACGATCTCGCCGCGCGCGATCGGCCGATCGTTCACGAGGAGGTTGACGGGATGAGTCGCGGCGCGATCGAGCTCGACGATCGAGCCGGAGCCGAGCCTGAGGATCTCGGCGACCGACATCGTAGCGCTACCGAGCTCGACGGTAAGACGCAACGGGATGTGCATCAGCACGCCCATGTTCGCGGGCTCCCCGGGCTTATCGAGCGCGCTCACGCGGTCTCGCGGAACGACTGCGCTGCGATCGCGTAGCGGCCGTTACGGACGCCGCAAATGCCGCGCGCAAGCCGACGTCCTGCCGTCGCCAGCGTGCAACGGCGCAGATCGTCGGGGCGGATGGGGAGTACCGCGCCGACGGTGATCCCGCCGACAGAGGCGGCCCGAGCGCTGCCCAGATCGATCGCCGCGACGGCTCTGACGCGCACGTCGGCGAGATGCGCGAGCTCCAAGGAGCCGCGCGGCTCCGGCGCGGGGTCGCGTGACACCGCGATGCCGATCCTCGCCTCCACCGGAGCTTGCACCGACATCTCGAAAAATGTGACGAATCCGTCTATCGCAGAGACGCGCTCGACGGCGCGGCCCTCGCGCGCTCCGCACACCGCGATCAGGTTCGCCGCGATGGCGTTGGCCGCGCGATCGACGACGTCGCGCTCGATCGGAGAGAGTGTCCGTG
>DATDGN010000177.1:0-8735 GCA_036522095.1 Candidatus Cybelea sp.
TATGGCATGACCGAGCTGACCTCGCAGTACTACGACGGCGCCGCGACCCGCCAGAAGATCGGGCCCCCTTGGCTGCGCGCGCGCGTGGTCGGACCCGATCGCAAGACGCTGCCTGCGGGCGGCGTCGGCGCGCTGCTGCATGTGGACCTGGCCAACCGCTCGTCGTGCGTGGCGGTTCAAACGGAAGACCTCGGCGTACAGCGCGACGGCGGCTTCGTCTTGCTCGGCCGCGAGCAAGACGCGTTGCCCCGCGGCTGTTCGCTCGACGCCGAACAGCTTCAGAGTTCCTACATCCGATAGCGTTCAGAAACTCTTCACACTCGCGGTATAGGCTGTCGGCATAACAACCACAGCTTTGCAATTAGGAGAGTGAATCATGGTCTTTCTCTGGCGCGCGAGCGCGGGCTTCGCGATGGCCGGACTACTGGCGGCGTGCGCGCAATCGGGCACGTCGTCACTGGTGCCGAGCACGGCGCCCGCGCTCGCGCATGCTGCGCCGGCGTTGGGCGAGGCCGGCCCGGCGGGTAATCGCACCGGCCGCGTACTCTATATCGCGGACATCGACGGACAGCCCGGTCTCGGACAGATCCACGTCTACACGGCGAACATGAAAAACCCGCAGCAGATTCGCATGATCACCAACGGTGCGAGCAGACCGTTCGGGCTTTGGGTGGACTCGAAGAATATCCTGTACGTGGCAAACGAGCCCAACTTGCTGCCGGCGAGCGTCACCGAGTTCAAGCCGGGTGCGTCGGCGCCGTTCTTCCAGATTTCGACCTTCAAGGGTTATCCCGGCAGCGTCGCCGTCGATAAGGCCGGCAACGTCTACGTGAACGAGAACGTGCAGGACGAAGGCTGGGTCCAAGTGTACGCGCCGGGTAAGGGCACCCCGGAGCGATCGATCGACACCGGCGTCGGCGGCTACGCGTTCGATCCCGGCAGCCTGGCGTTCGATCCGCAAGGCGATCTGATCGTGGCGGAGTCAGCCAAGCTCGCGCTGCACCTAGTCAAAATCGCACCCGGATCCTCGCAGGCGCAGCCGATGAACCTCGATCTCACCAACATCGGCGGGCCCGGCATGGGTATCGACAAGGCCGGCAACATCTACGTCGCGAGCAACCAAGGCGCATCGATCTCGGTGTTCGGGGCGGGTCAGACGGAGCCGTCGCGCACGATCTCCAACATCGGGGCGTACGGACTCACGTGGGTCACGGCGGACGGCGCCGTGTACCAGGCCAGTGGCGAGGCCAGCGTGTCGGAAGTCGCGCCGGGCGCGAGTGGGCCGACGATGACGTTCAGCTGCCAGTGTTCCGCGCAGGGCGTCGCGGTGAGTAGATAGCTCCTTAGACCACGCGGATGATGCCCATCATGCCGCGGTCCTCGTGAAACAGCATGTGGCAATGGAACACGAATGTGCCGCGCGGCACGTTGCGAAAGTCGAGGATAATCTTCGTGACGCGCGGCTTCACGAGCGGGTAGTTGGGGTCGCGGCGGTTCGCCAGCAGCGACCCCACGGGCACGAAGACGGTGTCGGCCATCAGCGGCGTCCCCGGCACGCTGCGGCTCTGGACGAACGCCATCTGGTGAATGTGGAACGCGTGCGCTTCCATCGTGGTGTTGACCAAATACCACTCTTCGACTGAGCCGCGCTTGACGACGATGTCGGGGTTGGACGGAACGACCGCGCCGCTCGCGTACTGTGGCCAGAACGGATGCTCGTGGAAGTTCGGGTTCGTGATTTCCGTGATGTAATACGCCTGGTGCGCCGGGATCTTCCCGTTCTTGGGAAGCGAGTATTCGGTAAAGGAGAATGCCCGGCGCCGGACCAGCGTCGGATGCGCACGCACGTAGGCCACGAGACGCCCGGCCGGCGTGTCCGCGATGACGGCAGGGCTCGAACGCAACGTGACCGCCGGCGTTTCAGTGACCGTTCCGGCCGTAATCTTCAGCAGGTCGTGGTGCATCTCGAAGAACGCATCCTTGCCTTCACAAAAGTGCTCGGAGGATAGCGTCAGCTTCTCGCCGGGATTGGCCGTCAATAGGATGTCGGCACGCGACATCGAGGTGAGCATGAGCTCGTTGGTCGCCACGTATTTCGAAAGCGGCTGCGCCGGATCGCTCGAGATCGGCACGCCGTCGAGTCCGACGAGCTGGATCGGCACGATGCGCCCGGACGCGTCGCGCAGCTGCAGTCTCGTCCCTGTGTCGGACGTCCCGTTGACGACCCGCAGTAATTGCGGCTCTCCTGCCGGCACGTCGAGCGAGGCGGGCGTGTACGAGCCGTTCAAGGTGACGAGCACCTCGGAACTGGTCCCGTTGCAGCCGGTCGGGTCGGACGTCACGTCGCCGACCGTCATCGGATACGTCACGGGCCACGGCGGCGGATGGAACGGGTCGTACGGAACGGGCGAGCCCGTCGGCCGCGACGCCTCGTACGCGGCGCCGGCCGGCACGAAGGCGTCGCCGTTGGGCGCGAACGGATTGTCGGCGACGAACGGAATCCGATAGCGCACCATGATCACGTGCTCGGCGGAGCGCGGCACCTGCGGCGCGTCGGGCTCGACGATCCACACGCCGTCGAGACCCTCGGCTACCTCGTAGTCCGATGACCCGTGCGCGTGCGGGTGGTACAAGTATGTCCCGGGCGGCTGCGTCGCCGGAATCGTGACGTGATATTCGCACGCATGCATCGGGTTGCTCAGCGTCGAGAGGAAGATGTTCTCCTGAAGCTCGGGCCCCTCGTAGCCGTGAAGGTGCAGGTTCGTGTCGCCCGGCGGCATAGCCATGTAACGATCGTCGATCGTGTGATTCAAGTAGCCGGCGTAGTGGTTCGTCGTCGGCGCGGGCATCGCCATCGGCATGCATTCCGGAATCGCGGTCGACGCCACGCGACCCGCCTCGCTCGTCCCGGCGATGTCGTTCACGATGCGGATCGCGAAGTGCCCGCCGCGATGCACGCGAATCGTCGGCGCCACCGTCTGCGCGGCGCCGTTCCAGACGTACGTATAGCAGTAGCGTTGCGCGAGGCCGCGGCCGTCGGTATGCACGGTGAGGATCAGCTCGTGTTCGCCGCTCGCGTCGCGCGGGAGCTTCGCGACGTCGACGTCGGGTGGCGCGACGAGTTCACTCGGGGCGGTGCGTGGGCCGCAGAACGTGGGCGCCGGGCGGGCCCCCGCCGCCGCGCTCGGCGTTAGCGCGCCCAGGCCGATCCAGACCAACGGCGCGACGAGGCCTGGCCAAACAAGAAGCGGGCTGCCCATACGCTAGCCCGCTTTCGCCGCGCGCCCGCGTTTTCCTAACTGGGGCGGCGCGAGGTGATGATGCCGCTGTTGAGGCCGCTCATGGAAAGGCCGCCGCAAAAACGGGCGTGCTCGACCTTGATGCAGCGGTCCACCACGACGCTCATGCCGGCCTCGTCCGCCAGCGCGATCGCCTTGGGGTTGACGACGCCGTACTGGAACCAGATCGCGGGGATGCCGAGCGCAATGGCTTCGCGCACGACTCCAAGCGCCTCGGCCGGCCGGCGGAACACGTCGACGACGTCGGGCGCGCCGCGCTCGCGCGCGTATGCGTCGAGCGACGGAAAGGCGCGGATGCCGTCGATCTGCTCGATCGTCGGATTGATCGGCGTCACGTCGTAGTCCGACCGCGTGCGCAAGTAGGAAAACACGGTGTAGCTGGGGCGCAGCGGATTGGCGGACGCGCCCACCATCGCAACGGTGTGGATGCGCCGCAAAAGGTCGCGCCGTTGCGACGGGGTCGTCAGGATCACGAAACGGGAGCTTGCGCCGCGACCGGCGCGGCCGAGCGCAGCGCCTGATCGAGATCCCAGATCAGATCCTCGACGTCTTCCAGGCCGACCGAGAGCCGCACGGCCTCGGGCTCGACGCCCGCGTTGCACAGCTCGTCGTCGGAGAGTTGCGAGTGCGTCGTCGAGGCGGGGTGGATCACCAGGCTCTTCGAGTCGCCCACGTTGGCGAGGTGGCTCCACAGCACGAGCGCGTCGATGAAGCGCCGGCCGGCCTCGCGCCCGCCGCGCAGACCGAACGTAAAGATCGATCCGAGCTGCGGCTCGCGGACCCAGGCGACTTCCGGGCGCGATCGCAAGAATGCGGCCACCGCACGCGCGTTCGCGACGTGGCGCTCGATGCGTATCGCGAGCGTCTCCAAACCGAGCAGCGCGAGCCACGCGTCCATCGGCGACATCTGCGCCCCGACGTCGCGCAACACTTCGGCTCGCGCGCGCATCAGGAACGCGTACTCGCCGAACGTCTCGGTGAAGACCTTCTGATGGTACCCGGGGCTCGGCGTCGAGAGCAGTGGAAACCGTCCGTTGTCCCACGGGAACTTGCCCGACTCCACCAAGACGCCGCCGATCGCGGTGCCGTGACCGTTGATGAACTTCGTAGCGGAGTGCACGACGATGTCGGCGCCGTGCTCGATCGGCCGGCACAGGTACGGCGTGGCGAAGGTGTTGTCGACGACGAGCGGGATGCCCGCGTCGTGCGCCGCCGCGGCGAACGCGCGCAGGTCCGCAACGACGCCCGACGGGTTGCCGATCGTCTCGACGAAGACCAGCTTCGTGTTCTGGCGGACGGCGGCGCGCACCGCGCCGAGATCTTCGGCCGAGACGAACGTCGTCTCGATGCCCATGCGCTTGATCGTTACGCTGAGCTGCGTAACGGTGCCGCCGTAAACGTTCTGCGTGCAGACGAGATGATCGCCGCTCTGCGCGAGCGAGAGTACGGTGCACAGCTGCGCAGCCAGTCCGCTGGAGAAGGCGAGCCCGCCGAGCCCGCCCTCGAGGCTGGCCATGCGCTCCTCGAACGCGGCGACCGTCGGATTGCTGATCCGGCTGTAGATATGGCCGTAGCTGCGCAGGGCGAAGAGTTCCGCCGCCTGCTCGGTCGAGCCGAAGACGTAGGCCGACGTCTGGTAGATCGGCGCGGCCCGCGCGCCGGTGACGGGGTCCGGCGGCGTGCCCGCGTGGAGCGCCCGCGTGGAGAAGCCGAAATCGCGCTCGTCTTGCATCATCGGAGGTTCCCGCCCTTATTTCGCCCTATACTGTTCGTATCATGGGCATGACACTCACCGAAAAAATTCTCGCCCGCCACTGCGGCCTGGAACGCGTCGAGCCGGGGCAAATCGTCAACGCGAAGGTCGACCTCGTGCTGGCCAACGAGTTGTCCGCGGCGGTCGCGATCAAGGTGATGCGCGGCATCGCCGGCGCTAAGCGCGTGTTCGATCCGAGCCGCATCGCGCTCGTCGCCGACCACTTCGTTCCCGCCAAGGACGCCCAGTCGGCCTCGCTCGCCAAGCTGATGAAAGACTTCGCCTTCGAGCAAGGGATCGAGCATTTCTTCGACGTGGGTCGCGGCGGCATCGAGCACGTCGTCCTGCCCGAGGAGGGGCTGGTCGCGCCGGGCGAGCTGATCGTCGGCGGCGACTCGCACACGTGCACGTACGGGGCGTTCGGCGCGTTCGCGACGGGCATGGGATCGACCGACATCGCCGCCGCGTTCGTCCTGGGCGAGGTGTGGCTCAAGGTCCCCGCTTCGATCAAGCTCGTCTACGACGGCAAGCCGGGACCGATGGTGTACGCGAAGGACATCATGCTGCGGACCGTCGGCGAGCTCGGCATCGACGGCGCGACGTATCGCGCGATCGAGTACCACGGGACGACCGTCGACAATCTGTCCATCACGGGACGCATCACGATGGCCAACATGGCGATCGAGGCCGGGGCGAAGAACGGCATCTTCCACGCCGACGCCAAGACGATCGCGTACGTCAAGGAGCGCACGAACCGGCCGTTCGTCGTCGAGCGCGCGGATCCCGACGCGGCCTACGAGCGCGTGATCGAGATCGACGTCGGCAACCTCGAGCCGCAGGTCGCGTGCCCGCATACGCCCGACAACGTCCATCCGATCTCGGAGGTGACGCGCGAGGATCTCCCGGTCGATCAAGTCTTCATCGGCTCGTGCACGAACGGTTACATCGAAGACCTCCGCGTCGTCGCGCAGATCCTGGAAGGCAAACGGATCGCGTCGAACCTGCGCGTCATCGTCAATCCGGGTTCGCAAAAGGTCTGGATGCAGGCGGCTCAGGAGGGCGTGCTCACGACGCTGGCGGCCGCGGGCTGCGCGGTGAACACGCCGGGGTGCGGCGCCTGCTTCGGGGGCCACATGGGAACCCTTGGCGACGGCGAGCGAGCGATCTCGACGACCAACCGCAACTACGTCGGGCGCATGGGATCGCCGAAGGCCGAGATCTACCTCGCCTCGCCGGCAACGTGCGCGGCCTCGGCGCTAACCGGCCGCATCACGGACCCCCGCGTCGTCGAGTACGCCGGCGTATAAGCATGGAAGCCAAACTGCGCGGACACGCACACAAGTACGGGAAGAACGTCGACACGGACGTGATCATCCCCGGCAAGTACTGCAACATCATCGACCCGGTCGAGCTCGGGAAGCACGCGCTCGAGGGACTCGACCCGGAGTACACCGGGCGCATGCGCGCGGGCGACATCATCGTGGCCGGCACCAATTTCGGATGCGGGTCGAGCCGCGAGGTCGCGCCGATCGCGATCAGGGGCTCCGGGACGTCGGCGGTGATCGCCAAGAGTTTCGCGCGAATCTTTTATCGCAACGCGCTGAACATCGGGCTGCCGATCTTCGAGTCGGCGGAGGCCGTCGACGGCATCGAGTCCGGTGACGAGATCGAGCTCGAGCCCGAGTCGGGCACGATTCGAAACATCACCCAGGGCCAAACCTACCGCGCGGCGGAGTTTCCGCCGTTCATGCGCTCGCTGATCGACGCCGGCGGTCTCGTCCCCTACGTCGAAAAGCGCCTCGCGGAACAGGCGGCTAAGTAACGATTACGGCGGGGTGTAGCCGCCGCCTTGCCCGCCAACGCCTCCCGGCGACGGGTTGACATTGTCGATCCACTTCTCTTTCGCGCGGTACGACGCGGTGAACGGGACCTCGCCGCCGGCCATCGTCAGCTCGCCGACCATGTCGGTGGTGCCGTCGAGCCGGCCCTCGAGCAGCAGGGTGGTGCCATCCGGCATCGTCACGATCAGGCGGACGTCCGAACCGGCTATGGTTCCCGAGAGCGGGTAACGCTTGCCGCGCGAGTCGAGGTACGTGCCGGTCAGCGCCTCACCCTGTTGCGCGACCTTGAAGTGCGTGTAGTCGGTACCGCTCGGATGCTGGATCTGGACCTCCCAGACGCCGTCCAGGCCCTTGCGGGCGTTCGGGGGCGGGCTGGGCGATGGCGCTAGCGTGGGCCCCGGAGAGGGGATCGGCCCAGCGGGCGCCTCCGAGGCGTTGGGCTGGGGCGCCTGCGGCGTCCCGATCGGCGGCGGGGTCGGCGGCGGAGTCGCGGCCACGGCCGGAACGCCCCCCTCGAGGCTACCGGCCAGCATGAGCGCCGCCATGGCCGAGCCTGCGATAATGAGGAATGAGAACGGCTTCACGTGGCTGGCTTTTGGGGCCGCCGGTGCGGCTCCTTCGCAAATCGAGCGAGCCCAAACTCGTCAAATTTGCGCGCCCTGATATAATGCAGGGGCTGTGAAGAGCAAGATTCATCCCAAGTGGTATCCCGAAGCCCGCGTGCACTGCGCCTGCGGCAACACTTTCGCCACGGGCTCGACCCTGCCCGAGATCTCCGTCGAGATCTGCGCGGCCTGTCATCCTCTGTTTACGGGCCAGCAAAAACTCGTCGATACGGCCGGACGCGTCGACAAATTCAATCAGCGCTCCGCCGCCGCCCGGCAGAAGCAGGAAGAGGCCGCGGCGCGCAAGGCGGCCCGCGAGGCGAAGAAGGCAGCCGCGGGACTTTAGGGAGCGCCGGCCTTGAACGACGCGTTGACGGCGCGTCTCGATTCGATGGCCCGGCGCTTCGACGAAATCGAGGTGCAGCTGGCCAATCTCGGCGGCGCCTTCGATCAATCCCGGTACACCGCGCTCGTCAAGGAGCGCGCGCAACTCGAAGCCCCCGTGGCGACGTATCGCCGGCTCTCGCAGACGCACGCCCAAATCGCGGCGAATGATTCGCTCGCGCGCGAAAGCGACGCCGAGCTGCGCCAGCTCGCGGAAGAAGAGAACGAGGGCCTGCGCGAGCGCGCCGCCGAGCTCGAGGGCGAGCTCACGCGGCTGATGATGCCGCGCGACCCGAACGACTCGAGGGACGTGTTCGTGGAGGTCCGTGCCGGCACCGGCGGCGACGAGGCCGCGATCTTCGCGGGCGACCTGGCGCGCATGTACATGCGCTTCGCCGAGACCGCCGGCATGAAGACCGAGCTCGTGTCCGAGAGCCAGAGCGAGGCCGGCGGTTACAAAGAGATCGTCTTCGCGGTCAAGGGTGACGAGCCGTACCGCTTCCTCAAGCACGAGTCCGGCGTGCATCGCGTGCAGCGCGTGCCGGCCACGGAGCAGCAGGGCCGCGTGCACACCTCCGCGATCCGCGTCGTCGTGCTTCCCGAAGCCGACGAGGTCGAGGTCAACATCGACCCTAAGGACATCCGCATCGACACGTTCTGCTCCTCGGGCCCCGGCGGACAAAGCGTCAACACGACTTATTCCGCCGTCCGCATCACGCACCTGCCCACCGGCACCATCGTGAGCTGCCAGGACGAAAAATCGCAGATCAAGAACCGCGCTAAGGCCGATCGCGTGCTGCGCTCCCGTTTGTACGAAATCGAGCTCGAAAAGCAGCGCGAACAGATCGGCGCC
>DATDGN010000178.1:0-7123 GCA_036522095.1 Candidatus Cybelea sp.
AAGTATCTGCTACACCGATAGGCAACGCTGGCTGCGGAGACGAGTTCGGCATCGCTCGGAAGCGCGTCCAGCGCGGCGCGCGCATGCGCAAGCACCCGCTCGCACTGCGGCCACGTTGCGAACTCCACTTCCGGGAATACCGAATTAACGACTTCCACTGCACACTCTTGCCACTCGCGCGCCCCGGCGCCGATGAGATCTTTCCCCGCGAGCTGAACCAACCGGTGCATGCTATAGGTGCGCGAGCTCTGCGCGAACGCGAGCAGCGAAACGCGGTCGAGCGTTCCCAGGGCGTCATCCACGCCCAGATCGTCACTTAGCGCCGAGCGCAAATCGAGCGTGTCGTGTGCGGAAACGACCGGCCGCAACCCCTCGGGATAGAGATACATCGGCTGACGAAAAAGCTCGTCGGGGATGGCATCGGGCGCAAACCAGGCCGCAAAGCACAGGACCGCTGCCGCGCCCGGAGCCTGTTGCTCCGCTTGCGCAATCGCCGTGCTGAACGTCGCAAAGACCGATTGCGGGTAGTCCGCCCCGCGCGGCGCCCTCTTGAGATGTTCGTTGATGTGTTCGAGGTATCGCTGGGGGCTGGTCATGCGCAGGTTGCGCAACGACGCCGCGGCATGGGCCATGGCCAAAGGCAACGCGCCGAGTGTTTCCGCGATGGCGCGTGCATCCGCTTCGTCGAGATCCGTTCGCCCGCTCGCGCGCTGCAGATAGGCGATCGCGGTTTCGACCGACCAGATCTGCAACGGAATCGCTAGGATGTCGCTGCTCAACGCGGCGTCGCGTGAGGTCGCGAGGGCGCGGGCCCCCGTGCGCGGCATCCACGACCGAAAAAGCCCTTCGTCTTCTAGATTGTCGAATACGAGGAGCGCCGGCTTCTCGAACCCGCCGAGCACCGAGTTGATCACGCGCTGCGCTGCGACGCGCCGATCCGCTAGCTTATCGAGGCCCTGCACGAACATCGTGCCCAGACGGAGCAATCCATCGATGATGCCGTCTTCCGTTTGTGCGTTGAGCCACCAGAGAACGGAATACTTGTCGCGATTGCGCCAGCCGTACTCGCGCGCAATGGAAGACTTGCCGACACCGCCTAAGCCGTGTACCACCGCCACCGCATCATCCTGTTGCAGTGCCGCGCCGATGGCAGCGAGCTCGTCGTCGCGTCCGCTGAAACTCGGCACCGAGTGAAACTCCGCCGCGTCGACGATTGAGAGGTCGCTGGGCAGCGTCCCGAGCGATCGCAGCGGTGGAAACTCTGCCGGTAATCCCGGCGCGACGAGCTGAAAGACGCGCTGCGGCTCCGTAAAGTCCTTGAGATGATAGGCACCTATGTCGCGCATCGTTACATCGGCGGGGAGAACCCGGACGAGCGCACTCGTTTCGCTCGTGAGCAGGATTTGGCCGCCGTGCCCGATGGCGAGTAGCCGCGCGACTTTATTGACCGCCGGTCCGAAATAGTCGCCCCCGCGCTCGTCGGCGGTTCCGGTGTGCATCGCAGCCCGCACGGGCAGTCCGTCGATCGCCGAGAAGTCTTCGGCGGCCAGACCCCGCTGTGCGGCGTGCATTGCCGCGACGGCATCCTCGGGCCGCGCGAACGTGCTGAGAAATGCGTCGCCCACAGTCTTGAAGATGTGACCGCCGTGCTCGGTAATCGCGGCCTGCAGAATCACATCGTGCCGGCGCATGGCGGCCTCCATTGCCGCGCGATCGCGCTCCCATCGCTGCGTACTGCCCTCGATATCGGTGAAGGCAAACGTCACGGCGCTCCTCGCCATACGCGACCGTTCGGCGCCCAGACAGCAAATTCCGCACCCGCGCAACCCTGACGCATTGCTCGCGGTCAGCAGCTGAAGTGGTGACGAAAAAGGTGAAGCCGGCAAGACTCGGACTGCGCTTTGATAAGGTCGCGCTCGCGTTTATCGACGACATACAGCGGGCGGGCGACTGGGTTCCACGTGGGCGCGTCCTGATCGTTACCCTAACCGCTCCGATTCGGCAGCATACGAAGACGAGCACTGCAATCCTCGAGCGCATCCGGGGGGCTCTCGCGGCAGCGCCCGCCGGTTTGCGGATCGATGAAACGATTTACGGCAACGGCGTCTGCGTTCGTTTAGCGAAGAATGGGCGCCACTACCCTTCCACCGTCGTCGCCGTCGTGCACAACCCGGCGACTCCCGCCGGCCTTCTCATCGAGCTGACGACGGCATTCCTGGAACGGCGCGAAGCGGAAGTGCCCGCCGGCCTGGAGCGCGTCCTCGCTTAAAGAGGGCGATTAGGTGGCTAATCTGCGTCGGGGATACGATTGTCAGGCGGCTGGTGCAGGAAAAACTGCGTGTCGTATGGCGCAAGAATCTTCTTGAATTTGCGAGGCGGCTGGTTGAAGTCGAAGCAGTCGCGCTCGGGTGAGTTGGCCCGCCGATCGCTTGCCGAAAGGCGCTCGAGACCGAACTGGTCCTCGATGAACTTCAGGATGCTTCCGTGCTCGTAGTGAACGTGCGAAACGAACCCTTTCTTAGCGTACGGCGAGATGACGAGCAACGGAAGGCGAAAGCCCAAGCCGTCGTAATCGACGTAGGCCGGAGCCTCCCGGTCGTACCATCCACCGTAGTCGTCCCAAAAAATGAAGATCGCCGTCGATCCCCAATACTTCGATCCGCCAATGGCGTTGACGACCGAGGCGACCCAGGAGGGCCCCGTGTCCGAGTAGCAGCCGGCGTGGTCGGAGTTAGCGCAGGTCGGCGAGATCCAGGTGACCGTCCGCAGCCTGCCGTGCCTTACGTCCCTCAGAAACGTCGACGGCGGACTGAACATGTCTCTGCTCCAGTCGGGCCCAAAGTAAATATGCCGGATGACTTGGTAGCCGTTCCAACCGCTCCAAACCTTATAATATGCGATGGCGTAGTCGGCCCAGGAGATGCCGGCCTGGTCCAGCTCGTCGCCGAGTGTCGTCGGATCCCAGCACGCCTGTTCGTAGCCGTCGGGAATCTGGCGTTTGGGCCCTACCTCGGCAATCATGTCGCTCGGGCCGCCGCTGCAGCCCCAATCGCCGTACGGAAAGTTCACCGACTTTTCGGCTTGCGCCGCGATGATATATTGATGCGACACGAAGCTGCTCGCGTCGAAGTTTGACGAGTACATTTGATCCGCCAGCACGTATTGCTGAGCCATCTCGAAGTACGGCTTCGTCTCGCTTGGCGGCACGTACGAATAGGGGGGATACTTTATTGGGCAGCTGTTGCCGCAGGAAACAAATTCCTTGTTGAACCCGTCCATCCGGCAATGCGTGCCGGGGATGCTCCCGGTGCCGTTGCAGGCCGCGAAGAATGCATTCGAGTCGTGGGCGATGTCCCACGACGTCTTGAGTGTAAGCGGTTGCAGTTTGATTCGCCGCCCGCGCGAATCATAACCGTACTTTTCGGTTTTGGCGCCCGGATAGCCGTAAAAGAGATTGTTCAGAGACCGGTTTTCCTGCATCACGATGACGACGTGTTGGATCTTGCCGGTCGCCGAGGAGTTGCGCCGCGCCGACGAGATTTGCTCCGGCACGAAGCTCGTCGCTTCGGATTTCCCGCCGCCGCACGCGCAGAGGGCGAGGGCCGCCGCCGAAACGATCAACGAGCGAGCAACAAGCGAACTCCGACGCACAAACATCCTCCACAGCAAACTCTCGGCCACCTCGCCGGTCGGCTCCCCTTCGGAGCTACCCGTTGGCATGCCTGGAATCTAATGCCCGGGTCGCCAGGGAGGGCAACCGTGACGCAACGTTCCACTTCTCTCGCATGGCGAAGTTGATCTACATGACCAATACGTCGCTCGACGGCTATGTGGAGGACGAAACCGGCGCCTTCGATTGGGTCGATCCCGAGACGCGACGGGCTTATCGCTTGCGGCCTGCTCGCGCATCCGGGCTGGTGCGAGGTTGCCGCATGCGAGGCACTGGGGCCCTCTGCTTGCCCTCATTCAAGGCTAGAGCGGCTGGGACCGAGCCCCACCAATCCCGTAAATTCCCTATTGAACTACTGCTACAGTCTCCTGGAATGCGAGGCACGTCTCGCGCTTCTCGGTGCCGGTATGGATCCAACGCTCGGTGCTCTCCACGCGGACCAACGGAATAGAGACTCGTTCGCGCTCGATGCGATGGAGCCGATCCGCCCTGCTGTCGATGCTTTCGTGCTCGACGTCCTTGAAGAACGAATCCTTACCTCGCGCGATTTCGTCGAGCTCCCCAACGGAATCTGCCGCGTGCGGGCCCCGCTGACGCACGACCTCGCGCTGACGCTGCCGCGCTGGCGGCAGCTGATGGCGCCGATTGTTACTGACCTCGCGCAAACGTTCCGCACCGCAATGGGCAGAACGGTAACACCGACCGTCGCATTACCTCGCAGTACATCGCGCCGAGTCGCCAAACCCGCGACGATCACGTCGCCGCTCGTGGCCACGCCTCGCAAGCAGCGGCAGCCGCACCCTTACGCAAGCAAGGCGTGGAGCGCGCCGCGCCCAGAGGCGCTGTTGCTCACTCCGATTGCATGCGCGACATGTGGTGAACCCGTGCTTAAACGCAGGCGCCGGCACTGCGATGCGTGCATGCCCAAGGCGCGCCGCGAGCATGGCCTCCGTGCGATCGAGGCTGCGCGTAAGGCGCTCGCAGTCCAAACCGAAGCCGGCAATGATCCGCGGCGCAGCGCTGCTGTAAACCGCGCGCGAGGCGAGGCAATCAGCGAGGGGCACCGCCGCAATCGCAGCTGGGCGCGCGAGCATCCGGGCCAGCGCGACGAAGCCTGGTTCAAGCGCGAGATCGCCCCGAAGCTCGACGCCTTTTCGCTGCGGGAGATCGCGGCAGCGACGGGCTTGTCGCTTGCAGCCTGTTCGCGCATCAGGGCTGGAGTAAGGGTGCCGCACCCCCGGCACTAGGAAGCGCTGGGCAATCTCACGAGTTCATAAGACTTCCCTTCCAGGAGTCGGGCTGCGGGCGCCGAGAAAATGCTTGGCCGCTTGACCTTTCTTCTCGGTACGCGTTGCGTAGAACTATAAGCCGGCTTGATCCACAGACCTATGGATATCAGAGCGAGCAGAACGCATGCTAGTCTCATGAATACCGGCCTTTCGTTTGAGCGGGAACGGCGACGTGTCGCTGCCTAGGATGAACGATTTGGGGAAGCGGTCCGTGAGGCTGCGAACGTGACCTTATCTCGGAACGCTATGGTGTTCAAAGAGAACGGTGCGCTCGCAGAAGAGTGCTACGACAGTCTCGACACATCGCGTAAAGAACTGTCAGACCTTGCGCAAGATGTTATTGCTAGTCCTCAGCTCGACGCAGCAATGGAGGAGCGCTACGCCGAGGCCGCCGGCGCGTCAATGCGCGAGCTCGAACATCGCCAAGGTGCTTTATGGCGTATGCGCGCCGGTGGCGTTGAGGTAGATCGGTTGACGTAAGGCCGACTTGCCTTTGCGTTATGCCGCCGTAGATTTGCGTTGCGTGCAAGCTACAAGGCAAGAGTCACTTCGTGTAGCCCGTAAATTCCTCACCGACTTTGATGTTTGGATATTGTTTTAGGCTTGCTTCGTACTTGCCGACCACCTTCAGCACCGGTGAGAACATCCAACCATTTGTCAAGTCGGAGGACAAGATATTGTCATTTTCGTGGGGATCGCTTGTGAGATCGTAAAACATCGGGAGCAGCGGCGTTACGATCGGCTTGTCGATTCCCTCCGTATAGCGCAAAACCGCCTTTGGAGCTGGCCCACTTTCGCGGACGGTGTTTGATTATACATCAGGCGGCTTGACTCCGCCGTTCGTACTCTACGGGTGAGATGTTCCCAATCGAGGTATGCCGCCGATGCGGGTTGTACCAGCCTTCGATGAAGTCGAAGACCGCGAGCGCGGCTTCGCGTTGGGTTTTGAACCGATGCCGGTCGAGCAGCTCGCACTCTAAGGTCGCGTTGAAGCTCTCGCACATCGCGTTATCGTAACAGTCTCCAACCGATCCCATCGATGGCCGAACGCCGGCTTCCTGACAACGCCTCCCAAACGCGATCGACGTGTATTGGCAGCCTTGGTCGGAGTGATGAATCACGGCCTGTGGCTTTCGTTGGTAGATCGCCATGTCGAGCGCGTCAAGCACGAGCGAAGTACGCAAATGCGTGGCCATTGCCCAACCAACGACGCGGCGGCTGAAGACGTCGAGCACGACGGCTAAGAACAAGAAGCCGCTCCACGTCGGCACATACGTGATGTCGGCTACCCACAGCTTGTCCGGCGCGTCAGCACTGAAGTCGCGATCGACCAGATCGGGAGCAGGGCGAGCGTCGAGATCCCGAACGGTTGTTTTGAAGCCCTTGCGCCGGCTCGCCCCATGAATATTGCGTTCCCGCATGAGGCGCGCCAGCCGTTTTCCGCTTGTCCGGATCCCCGCTTCCCGAACGTCATCGATGAGACGCGGTCGGCCATACGTTGAGCGCGAACGCTCGAAATACACTTCCAGCGCATCGCCGAGGGCGACATCCGCTTGCGCGTGCTCACATTGCGGACGCTTGAGCCACGCATAGTAGCCGCTGATCGAGACGTTCAGTACGCGGCACTGCGTGGCGACCGGCCAGATAGCATGGTGCGCTCTCACGAATTCGAAGACTTTGCGGGCACCGAATCGGTCTCGCGAGCGAACCACGCTGCGGCTTTTTTTAAAATGTCTCGCTCGATCTCAAGCTCGCGGACCTTCTTGCGCAATTTGGTAACTTCAGCGCTCTCCGCGGTGGTCAAACCATCGGATCGGCGCCCGGCATCGAGATCGTCTTGCTTCAACCAGTTGGTGATCGTGAGGCGAGCTACGTCGTACTCTTTGGCGATCGAACTCACGCTCTTGCCTGAGCGCGCCAGCTCGATGATGTTAGCCCGAAACTCCGGGGGATAGGCTCGGTTTTTGGCCATAGTGGGGTCCTTCTCCGCAAAGCGGAAAGACTCCACGAAACCGGGTCAGCTCCACCCTGCCCAAGGGTCGGGCTTGTGTGATTTGGATCTAGCCCCAAGAGCAAAAGTACCCAGTTTTGTAAGAATTTTGTGTTATTGGCTCCCGCGGTGGTATCGTCGGGGATCAAGGCGTAGCCGTAGGTGTTGTCCGTA
>DATDGN010000179.1:0-14711 GCA_036522095.1 Candidatus Cybelea sp.
AGCGCGTCCGCGAAACCCATGGTGTCCATCAGGCACTGATTCGCGACGATGCCGTCGACGCCGCGGCCGGCATCCTCGGGATGCTCTTGAGCGTGCAGCACGACGCCGTCGGAGATCGCCTTGGCGATGTCCGGCATGCTCATGACGCGTCCGTCGCGCGTCTCGAGGCCGCCGCCGTCGCCGCCGCCGTGATCGACGAGATCGATCCACGTCGTTTGCGCGCCGCTGGCCTGCGCATTGTCGAGCGTGTGCGCGACGAAGCGCGCGAGGTTCGCCTCGCTGCTCATCTCGTGCGCCCGCGCGAGGTGCACGTGCGATACGTCGCCGTCGGCGATCGTGTACTGCTCGGTGTGCAGCGAACCGGAGACGACGGCGTCACCGCAAGCGCGTAGCCGGGTCGTGTCCTCGACGGTGAACTCGATGCGCGCGTCGCTGCGGCTCGTGCGCAGCGCCTGCGAGAGGGTGGACTCCTGGATCGCGTCGAGATTGTTGTCGCCGTCGCGATAGATTCCGAACTCGAGCGAGCGGCGCGCGGGCGTCGCGGTGACGTTCTGCAGCATGAAGCCTCCTGATGTGACGAGTCGGGAGGCCTACTGCGACGGATCGCTGCGGTGGCTAGTCGCGAACCGCTACGAAAAACGTAGCGACGCGCGCCGGCACCTTGCTATGCTCGCAAGAGTCGAAATGGGTCGAGAATTGCATCGAACAAGCGTTCGGAATGGGGCCGTGCTTTTAGGGGAAACTACCGGCTCGTGACGCGCGATCACGACGTCTTGGTATTGGGCGCCGGCTTGGCCGGCATGCGAGCGGCGCTCGAGGCGGCCCGCGGCGGCGCGGACGTCGCGATCGTCACCAAGGTGCATCCTATTCGCAGCCACTCGAGCGCCGCACAGGGCGGCATCAACGCCGCGATCTCCGAGGAGGACAGCTGGGAGTCGCACGCCTTCGACACCGTCAAGGGCAGCGATTATCTCGCGGACCAGGACGCCGTCGAGATCATGGCTCAGGAGGCGCCGGCGGACATCATCGAGTTCGAGCACATGGGCGTCATCTTTTTTCGCGGTCCCGACGGCAAGCTCGGGAAGCGCGCGTTCGGCGGCGCGTCCTTGGCGCGCACGTATTTCGTCGGCGACATCACGGGGCAGGCGCTGCTCGTGACGCTGTACGACCAGATTCTCAGGGCCGGCGTCAAGGTGTACGAGGAGTGGTTCGCCACCAAACTCTTCATGGAGAACGGGGCGTGCCGCGGGCTCGTGGCGCTGGAGATGATCACCGGCGAGTTGCACCTGCTGCGCGCCAAGGCGGTCGTCGTCGCCAGTGGTGGCCTCGGCCGACTGTACGAGCCGAGCACCAACGCGCTGATCTGCACGGGCGACGGATACTCGCTGGCCTATCGCGCCGGCGCGCCGTTGATGGATATGGAGATGGTGCAGTACCATCCGACGACGCTGGCCGGCAGCGGCTTCTTGATGACCGAGGCGGCGCGCGGCGAAGGCGCCTACCTGCTCAACTCCGAGGGCGAGCGCTTCATGAAGCGCTACGCGCCCAACAAGATGGAGCTGGCGGCGCGCGACGTCACGTCCCGGGCGGAGGCGACCGAGATCGCGGAGGGCCGGGGCATCGACGGCAACGTGTTGCTCGACCTGCGCCACCTCGGGCCCGACGTCATACTGAAGAAGCTCCCGCAAATTCACGAGATGGCCCTCGACTATCTCGACATCGACATGATCAAGGAGCCCGTCCCGGTGCGGCCCGGCATGCACTATCAGATGGGTGGCATCAAGACCGACGTCGAGGGCGCGACGAGCGTGCCCGGCATCTACGCGGCGGGTGAGGTCGCGTGCGTCAGCGTCCACGGCGGCAACCGCCTCGGCGCCAACTCGCTGCTCGACACGATCGTCTTCGGGCGGCGCTCCGGCAGGGCGTCGGCGGAGTACGCGAAGCGCACGCCGGCCAGCACGGGCGGCGAGGACCTGCTGGCCGCGGAACAGGCGCGCCTGCAAGAGTTACTCGAGCGCCCTTACACGGGCGACACGCCCGCCGGATTGCGCCTCGAGCTCGCGACCATGATGGACGAAAAGGTCGGGCTCTATCGCAACGAGGCCGGCCTGCGCGAGGCGCTCGCGGCCGTCAAGGAATACAACGAGCGCTACGAGCGCATCGCCGTCGGCGACAAGGGCAGGGTCTTCAATCAGGCGCTGGAGTTCGTGCTCGAGCTCGGCTATATGCTGGACTGTGGCGAGGCGATCATACGCGCGGCGCTCGAGCGCAAGGAGAGCCGGGGGGCGCATACGCACACCGAACATCCCGAGCGCAACGACGAGGACTGGCTGAAACACATCGTGCTGACCCTCCGCGGCAATCGCGAGCCCGAAGTCTCGCACGTTCCCGTCACAATCACACGCTGGAAGCCCGAGGTGCGCACCTACTGATGCAGTTTACGATCGAAGTCGGGCGCTACAACCCCGAAGGCCGTTACGCCGACAACGCGATCCCGGGCGAGCCGTTTCCGCCTCCCTGGGACCGTTCGCCGGCGCGGCGGTATCAGACGTACACCGTCGATCTCCCGGAGCACGCGGTCGTGCTTGACGCGCTCATTGAGATCCGCGAGTACCAGGACCAGTCGCTGGCCGTGCGCTGCGCGTGCCGCAGCGCGATCTGCGGTTCGTGCGCTATGTGGATCAACGGCCACGCGAACCTCGCGTGCAAGAGCAAGCTGCAGGAGTTCACCAAGAACGGGAAGACGCGCGTCGAGTCGCCGCCGTCCATGCCGGTCATCCGCGACCTCGTCTGCGACATGGCGCCGTTTTGGCAGAAGCACCTGGCGGTGAAGCCGTGGTTGCAGAACAAACAACCCGTCCCGCCGCCCGACGAGGAGTACCGCGTGCCGAACGCGGCGATGGAAGAGCTGATCCAGGAGGTCAGCTGCATCAGCTGCGGTGCCTGCCTGATGGACTGCGAGTCGTTCGCGGTCAACTCGGAATTCCTCGGCCCGCAGGCGCTCGCGCAGGCGTATCGCTACACGGGCGATCCGCGCGACGCGGAGACGAAGGAGCGGCTCGGCCAATACAGTGAGGCCGGCGGCATCTGGGACTGCACGCACTGCTACGAGTGCGTCACGCAGTGCCCCAAGGGCGTCGCGCCGCTCGATCAGATCCTCAAGCTGCGCAAGCTCGCCGTCGATGCCGGGTTCACGAACAATCCCGGCACGCGCCACGCCGACGCCTTCGCCGAGTCGGTGCGCGACAGCGGACGGCTCAACGAGCTCACCCTGCTGCCGAAATCGATCGGCTACTTCAACTTCGTCGAGCAGCTCAAGGTGCTTCCGAGCGCGTTCAACATGCTGCGCGCCGGCAAGCTCCCGCCGCTGATCCACCACAAGATTCCAGGATTCAAACGCATCAAGGCGATTTTCGAACGTGTCGGAGGACGGTTCAAGTGAAGGTTGCGTTCTTTCCCGGTTGCGTCTCGAAGGGCGCCTGCCCGGAGCTCTACGTGTCCGCCACGGCGGTCGCCGAGCCGCTCGGACTCGAGCTGCACGAGCTAGAGTCGGCACCGTGCTGCGGCGCCGGCGTCCTGAGCGAGCAGAACCCCGAGCTCGGCGACGCGCTCAACGCCTTGATGTTGGCGATGGCGGAGGCCGAAGGCGCCGACCTCATGACGATCTGCAGCACGTGTCAGGGCGTGCTCTCGAATCACAACCATCAGCTGCAGAAAGACCCCGCCCGGATGGATCGCGCGAACGCGACGATCGCCGACCAAGGCTACCGCTACGGGGGTACGACCAAGGTCAAGCACCTGCTCTGGATGCTCTTCGAAGACATCGGCATCGATCGCGTTGCCGCCGCCATCAGGCGCAAGCTGACGGGGCTGAAGATCGCGCCGTTTTACGGGTGCTACATCCTGCGCCCGGTCGAAGCGCTCGGCCTGCGCGAGAAGCCCGAGCGCAAGACGTACCTCGAGCGGCTGATCACGCTGCTCGGCGCCGAGCCCGTCGAGTATCGCGGCTCGACGAAGTGCTGCGGCTTCCCGATGCTGACGTTCAATCGCGACAAGGCGCTCGCGATGGGCGGCAATCACATCATCGAGGCCAAGGAAAAGGGCGCCGACCTCCTCGTGACGCCCTGTCCGCTGTGTCATCTGAATCTCGACGGACAGCAGCCCGACGCCGCGCGCGTGCTGAACCAAGAGATCGACGTTCCGATCTTCCATCTGCCGCAACTGTTAGGTTTGGCATTCGGCTTCGAGCCCGATCAGCTGCGGCTCAATCACCACGTCGTGTCGACTAAGGGCGCTCTCGAAAAGGTCGAGCTGAAGGTCTAGGGGGTCTCGGCCGCCGGCGACGGCGCGGGGCAATCGCGTAAGAGGGTCAGTCCGTCCGCCGTGCTGTGCGCCATGACGTAGTGCACGAGCGGCGGCTCATCCGCCGCCTTTCCGAGCGGCGGTTGCTGAAAGCGGGTCGGGAAGTTCGGATCGCGCAGGTTCGCGTCGGACCACGGATTCGCGGCTTCGCTCGGGTAGTACCAGGGATAGTCGAGGATCATCGACTGCTTCGAGCCGTCGGAGAAGCGCACGGCCATGCGAATGTCCACCCAGAAGCCGTGCGTGCGCGAGTCGTACTGCGAGCCGCGGGGATCCGAAAACGTCACGAAGCCGCACGGCCCGATATCGCTCGCCGGCGCGGCGGCGTCGCCGCCCGCGCCCGCGCTAGCATTTGTGCCGGTACCGGCCGACGCGACGATCCCGTGACTGTTGCCGCCGCCGGCGGCGTCCCATATCGGGCGGCCCTGCGCGGGGGCGAGCTTTACGATGCGCCGCGGTTGGGCGCGGCGAGCCGCCGCGCGGCGCGGCGCCGGCGCTGCCGCGATGGGACGAACCTGCTCGGCGACGCGCACCGGCCGGGGCGTCGGAGTCGCGACGGAGCGTATCGCGACGTGCACGATCTGCGCGCGCGTGACCACCTCTGCGCTCGGGGGTGGGTGCCGGAGCGTCTGCGGCACGAGTCCGGCCGCCGCCTCGTGGATCGCGACGGAGATCGCGGCGGCGAGCAGCAACCGCGTTCTCGGCTCGCTGAGGTCGAGATTCATAAGGAGAACGCCGAGCCGTTCCGCGTGGAGTGGCTCGGCGTTTTTCCGTCTCTAGTGCCTACGGATTCGAGTTGTATGTCTGCACGTACCACTGCCTGAACTGGTCGTAGGTCGGGTAGTAGCCGTACTTGTGATAGAACCAATCGCGATAGGCGTCTTGCCGGCGCGTCACTTCCTGCTCTTCCGCGCGTTTCTCCCGGACCTTGTGGTTGTAGTTGACGATGAGCGGAACGGAGGCGGCCGCGGCGGCGGTGATTACGACGATGCTGGTGGTGCTGATCGCGAGCGCCGGAGCGACCGTGCCCACGGCGAGCGCCACGGTCAACGCGGCGGCCAGGGCGTACGGTTTCTTCATGTCCATCCTTTCTGCAGGCACTTCGATCCCTCGACTGTAACCGGTCCCTCGTGGAGATCGAAACCCTGATTCGAGCGATCCCGGATTTTCCGATTCCCGGGATCCTTTTCCGTGACATTACCCCGTTGTTGAAAGATAAGCAAGGCTTTCGGCGCGCGATCGACCTGTTCGTGGAGCGATTCACCGGCCGGGGAATCGACTACGTCGTCGGCGTCGAGGCGCGCGGATACATTCTCGGAGCGCCGATCGCATACGCAATCGGCGCCGGATTCATCCCGGTGCGCAAGCCCGGAAAGCTGCCGCACGACAAGCTCAGCGAGGAGTACGCGCTCGAATATGGGACCAACTCGCTGGAGATCCACGCCGACGCCATCAGCAAGGGCGACCACGTCCTCGTCGTGGACGACCTGCTCGCGACGGGCGGCACCGCCGCAGCCACGGGACGGCTCCTGGAGCGTCTAGGCGCCAGCGTCGACGCCTTCGCCTTCTTAGTCGAGCTCACCGACTTGAACGGACGCGACAAGCTCGCGGGGCACGAAATCGTCACGTTCCTCTCCTACTGATCGCCGATGCGGTACGCCGTCCTCGCCGCCCTGATCGCGGCGCACTCGACGCCCACGCCGGCGCCGACACCCACCCCGATCGCGGACCCCGCGATCACCAAGCTCGCGCGTCAGCAGTTCGTGTCGTGGCAGGCCGGTACCATCAACAAGAGCCTGTACGCGCAGCAGGTGCTGAATAAGCTCAACGACGCCAAGATCGCTGACACCTCGAAGGCGCTGGGCCAGCTCGGAGCCCTGATCGACGTCGTCTTTCTGGGGCCCTGGATCGCGCCCGACTTCCCGCCCGGGGCGCGCGGCTACGCCTATCAGATGCGCTGCACCTCCGGCAACATTTACCTCTGGCTCGCGCTCGACGCGCAGGGCAAGATCGCGACGATCCTCTTCAAGAATCGGCTCGACGTCGAGACCGTGACCCCGGCGCCGAGCCCCACTGCCCCCGGCAGCCCGTAAGGCCGCTAGGGCGCGTCCGCGTGGCCCGCTGCGTTATAATAGCGGGATATCCATGACCATCACCGAGCTGATCGAGCGAGTCCGCCGCTACGACGCCTCCGCCGACGCGGAGGCGCTGATGCGCGGCTACGAGGTCGCCGTCGCGGCCCACGAGGGCCAGCGCCGCGCGTCCGGCGAGTCGTTCATCGAGCACCCGCTCGCCGTCGCCGGAATCCTCGCCGACCTCGAGATGGACCACCAGACGATCGCGGCGGCGCTCCTCCACGACGTCGTCGAGGACACGTCGATCACGAACGAACAGGTGACGGCGCAGTTCGGCGACGAGATCTCGCGCCTGGTCGACGGCGTGACCAAGCTGACGCGCATCCCGTATCAATCGAAGGAAGACGCGCAGGTCGAGAATCTCCGCAAGATGTTCCTGGCGATGGCCAAGGACATTCGCGTCATCATCATCAAGCTGGCCGATCGCCTGCACAACATGCGCACGCTCGCGAGCCTGCCGCTCCCCAAGCAGCAGGGCATCGCGCGGGAGACGCTCGACATCTACGCGCCAATCGCGCACCGGCTCGGGATCTGGAAGATCAAGTGGGAGATCGAGGACGAGTGTCTGCGTTACCTCGATCCCGATGGTTTCCGTGACATCGTCGAGCGCGTCGCCAAGACGCGGCGCGAGCGCGAGGCCGACGTCGAACAGGCGATCGCGCGGCTGCGCGACGAGTTCAAGGCGCTCAAGGTCAATGCCGAGATCCAGGGCCGTCCGAAACATTTCTATTCGATCTACTCGAAGATCAGCAAGGGGCGCGAGTTCTCGACGATATACGACCTGACGGCGATCCGCATCATCGTCGATACCGTGAAGGACTGCTACGCCGCGCTCGGCGCGGTGCACGCGATGTGGACGCCGCTGCCGGGGCGCTTCAAAGATTACATCGCGATGCCCAAGCCCAACATGTATCAGTCGCTGCACACGACGGTCGTGGGCCCGAGCGGCGATCCGCTCGAGATCCAGATCCGCACGTGGGACATGCACCGCACGGGCGAGTACGGCATCGCCGCGCACTGGCGCTACAAGGAGGGCGGCAAGGCCGACCAGTTCGAGAACAAGCTCTCATGGCTGCGCGCGCTCCTGGAGTGGCAGAAGGACATGCGCGACTCGCGCGTCTTCATGGAGAATCTGAAGCTCGATCTGTTCGACTCGCAGGTTTTCATATTCTCGCCGCGCGGCGACGTCTATTCCATACCCGCAGGGGGCACGCCGCTGGATTTCGCCTATCAAGTACACACCGACGTCGGCAATCATTGCGTCGGCGCAAAGGTCAACGGCCGGATCGTCCCGCTCGACTACGCGATGCAGAACGGCGACATCTGCGAGATCCTCGTCAACAAATCCAGCGGCCGGCCCTCGCTGGACTGGCTCTCGATCGTCAAGACCTCCAGCGCGAAGCACAAGATCAAGCAGTGGTTCCGCAAGGAGCGCCGCGAGGAGAACGTGCTCGCCGGGCAGGAGGCGCTCGAGCAGGAGCTGGCTCGTGCAGGGCTGCGCACCGACGTCGCGCGCGGCGAGCTGCTCGGGCGCATCGCATCGCGGCTCAACTACGCGACCCCGACGGATCTCTACGCCGCCATCGGCTTCGGCGACGCGTCGGCGCAGGCCGTCGTCAATCGCGTGCGGGACGAGCTCAAGCACGACAACGTCGTAGACCTCACGAAGATCGGGCGCCGGCCGACTCCGCGCAAGGGCGTGCGCCGGTCGAGCGGCGTGCGCATCGCCGGTGTCGATGACGTGCTGGTGCGGCTCTCGAAGTGCTGCTCGCCGGTGCCAGGCGATCCGATCATCGGCTACGTGACGATTGGCCGCGGCGTCAGCGTCCATCGCGCCGACTGTCCCAACGTGGCGTACATGAACGCCACCCCGGAGCGGATCTTGCAGGCGCAGTGGATCGACGACGCGGGCCTAACGCACGGCGTCGACGTCGAGGTCGAGGCCGACGATCGCTCGCAGCTGTTGCAAGACATCATGGCCGTGTTCTCCGGGCTCAAAACGCAGGTGAGCTCGGTCAACGCGCGCGTGCGCAGGGACGGGGTCGCGGTGGCGAGCCTAACCGTGCAGATCCGCGACCTCGACCATCTGCACAAGCTGCTGACGAAGCTCGAGACGCTCAAGAACGTGCGCCGGGTCTATCGCGTGACCAAGCGCGAACGCACGGCGCTCTGATCCTACTTCCCGGGCTCGCCGCGTTTGCGGCCGGGGCGATGAACAGCGTCGCCGGCGGCGGAAGTTTTCTTTCGTTTCCCTCGCTCGTGTTCGCCGGCGTGGTGCCGATCTCGGCCAACGCGACCAACAACGCGGCGATGTGGGTCGGCACGATCGGCAGTGCGCGCGGCTATCGCGAAGAGGTCGCGACGCATCGTGGGCTGTTGCTTCCCGTGGTCTGCGTGAGCATCGCCGGCTCACTGATCGGCGCGTGCCTGCTGCTGGTCACGCCGCAGGCGCTGTTCCAACGGATGATCCCGTGGCTCTTGCTCTTCGCAACGATCGTCTTCGCGCTTAGCCCGCGTCTGACGCGCGGCGCCTCCGCCCAGCCGCGGCACGCGCCGTGGCAGCTCGCCGTGCAGTTCTGCGTCGCGATCTACGGCGGCTACTTCGGCGCGGGCATGGGGATCCTGACGCTCGCCGTGCTGGCCTTCTCGGGATTGCCGAGCTTCAACGCGCAGAACGCGATCAAGAACGTCCTCGCAATGGCGATCAACGGCGTCGCGTTGATCCCGTTCGCCGTCGCGCGCATCATCGACTGGCGCTTCGCGCTGCCGATGGCAGTAATTGCGCTCGCCGGCGGATACCTCGGCGCTCGCTTCTTTCGGCGCGTGCCCCAGCCGCTGGCGCGCGCAGTCGTCGTCGCCGTCGGCGTCGCGATGACTATAGTTTTCTTTGTAAAAACTTTTACATGAAAGGTGACGGCGGTCGCTCTCTCTTGCAGGGTGGCCAAAAAGCCGATTCGAAGGGCGGGGCTTTCACTGCGTGCTACTAGCGAGGTTTAGAATGTTTTTTCACAAACGCCGGGCGCTGCTCGTGGTCGGAGCGCTTCTGGCAACGTCGGCCTGCGGGGGCAACGGCGCCGTCCCGTCGAGCGCCGGCGCGTACAACGCGTTCTCGCAAGTCGCGGTTGGTGACGCCGGCTCTCTTGCGCCCGCGGTCGACACGACGTCGATTCTCAAGAAGCTCAAGAAGGACGTCGTCATCGGCTCGACGGTCGATCCCAAAAATGGCGATCAGGGTCCGCGCGACCTGTCTCAAGTGCACCTCAGCTTTGGTGTCTTGAAGAAGGGTGAGCTGCTGGTCTGCAACTTCGCCGACTCTTCCGGCACCGCCGGGAACGGAACGACGATCGAGCTGCTCAATCCGACGCCGGGCTCGACGCCGACGCAGTTCGTGCAGAGCTCAAAGATCAAAGGTTGCGCCGGCGATGCCGTAAGCCACGGCGACAACGTGTTCGGTGCCGGAATGAACAGCGGGATCGTCGAGGAGTTCAACGAGCATGCGAAGGCCGTAAAGACCTACGGGTCGCCGATTCAAGAGCCGTTCGTCGACGACGACGCTTTTTGCAGCTTGCCGTACGCGCCCGAAAGCATCTTCGTGGGCGACGCCAAGACCGGATCGATCGTCAAGTTCGCCGCCGGTCTGTACGGCCTCAGGACGCCGAAGGCCGTCATCACGGGCTTCGATGTCAGCGGATCCGGCTGGGGCGCGTTGGGTCCGGAGGGAATCCAGTATAACGGAGCGCTCATCAACCACGGAAACAAGTGCAACGACACGCTCTACATCACCGACGGCGTCGACAACACGCTCGTTGCGGTCTCGACCGTCAGCAACTTGCTGACGACGGGCGAGATCGTGGTGAAGCCGGGCGGCAAGACGTTCAAGTGCAAACAGAAGAAGTTCTCGTGCGCGAAGGTCCTCTACAGCGGCTCGCCGATGAACTCCCCGGTGGCGCTCGCGATCCTGCCCAACGGCAACGTCGTCGCTGCAAACGGCGCCGGCGGTAACGATCTGGTCGAGATCTCCGCTGCGGGCAAGGTGCTCGCGAACAAGAAGCTCAACAGCGATTCGGCGCAGGAAGTCTACGGATTGCTGGCGGCCGGATCGACCGACGCGAATACGGTCCTGTTCTACACCGACACCGCGGACAACAGCGTTCACGAGCTCGAGCCATAGTTCGTCGCGCTGACCGCGCGAGCCGCCGTTATTGCGTGTCGACCGGCTCGTTCGACGGCGGCTCGTGCAGGAAGCGCGACCTCGGGTACTTCGGCGTGAGCGGCACGAAGGGCCGCGGCGCCTGCGTGAAATCGAAGCTGTCGTCGAGGGGCGTTGCGCGCTCGTCCGTGTAGTATTGGTTCATCGGCCCGATGTACGGCAGGTTGAAGGCCTCCTCGATGAATCGCAGGATGCTCCCGAACTCGTACTGCGTGTGCGACACGTAGCCCGGATGACTCGGCGAGGTCTCGCGTGAGTACGGCGAGATGATCAGGCACGGCACGCGGATGCCGAGCCCTCGAAAGTCCAGCTGCGGCGGCGCGGCATTGTCGTACCAGCCGCCCCAGTCGTCCCACAGCAGGATGATCGCCGAGTTGTTCCAGTACGGGCTCTCGCCGATCGAGTTGACGACGTTGGCGACCCAAGAGGGGCCGAGGTCGCTCTTATCGCCGGGATGGTCGGAGTCGGGTTTGCTCGGCGTGACCCAGCTCACCGACGCGAGGTTGTTGCTCCCCGGGTCGGTGAGAATCTTGGTCTGCGGCGAGATGACGTTGCGATGCCAGTCGCGGTTGTAGCGCACGTACTTGATCGCCTCGAACGGCGACCAATTCCCCGCTCCGTGATGCGTCGTCACGTAGTACTTCCATGACACTTTGGCCTTGTCTATCACCTCGGCCAACGTGTTGAACTGGTCGAAGCACGGGAACGGACCATTGTCGCGCTTCCCGCGGTTCAGGTTGATGTAGGAACTGGTCGTGCCCGGCGGGGAATCGCAGTCGCCGGGCGGCGCGGTTGGGAAATTGACCTCGGCTCGCACCGGGTGATTGCTGATGTCGTCGGTGCCGGCGACGAGCGTCAGGTGCGAAGTGAAACTCCCGCCGAACTCGGTCGGAAACATCTCATCGGCGAGCACGTACGTGTTCGCGAGGGTCATGTAGGGCACGATCATGTCCGGAGATACATAGGCGTACGCATCGTAGACGCCGCGGTTTTGTCCGAACTGCCAAAATCCGTCCATCCGGCCCTTGTTCCAGCTGTGCGTCGAGGAAAACCAGTCGTGGCGCAGATCCGGCCCGACGAAGGTGATCGGATGCAGCGGCACCTGCGTGTCGCCGGAGGGGCAACCGGAGCTGGACCCCGCGTGCGCGCGGAACGCCGCCGGGGCGTGTCCGGCTACGCAGCCGAACGTCGGGGCGTTGGCGCCCGGGAATCCGGCGAAGAGGTTCTCGAAGCTACGATTCTCTTGAACGATGACGATGACGTTCTTGATGTACTGGCTGACGGGATGTCCCGCGGCGGGACGCAAGCCGGAGGGCGCGCGCAGCTGCGCCGGAACGCTCGAGAAAGCGCCGCTCGACCCGCATCCCGCGGCGACGAACAGCGTGAGAGATGCGGCGACCACCAAGGGTTTAGCAACCATTGTTTTCTCCTCGTAGCAACCGTTCCGGCGCCGGGGTAGGACCGGACCTTCCAAACGTTTTCCAAGAGTCCTTGAGCGGCCGGTTCGCCGGCACGGGCCCGCCTGGCGGGCGAGCGCCGGGTTCGCTCAAAGTCGCACAGGCTGCAGCGCGCGGCCCCGCGAACAAGGCGGCCGATGAATGACTACGAGGTAACGTATATTCTACGGCCGTCGCTCGAAGAGGCCGAGGTGGAAGAACGGGCCAACGCGATCGGCGAGATCGTGAAGGGTCAGGGCGGCCAGGTGTCGGCGATCGAGCGGCTCGGCAAGAAGCGGCTTGCGTATGAGATCAAGGACGTCCGCGAGGGCAACTACGTCATGATGCAGTTCAAGAGTGAGCCGGGGGTTTCGAAGGAGCTGGAGCGCCAGCTGAAACTGCACGACGATGTGCTGCGCGCGCTCGTCGTCCGGCTGGACGCGAAGATGCTCACCCACATGGCCGCGCTGGCCGCAGCGGCGCCGCCGACGCCCCCGGCGTCGGCATAAAAACGCAGCCGTTCGGCAACATCTGTGCCATACAGTTGACACTCTGCGAGCGTAATCTCGTAGCGACCTTTAAGATAATGGCGAAAGAGAGTGTAGTATGTCAGCTTCGTTCAACAGGGTGATCTTGGTTGGAAACCTGACCCGCGACCCGGAGATACGCTACGTCAACTCGGGATCGGCGGTCACGAAGTTTCGCATCGCCGTCAATCCGAACAAGCGCGACGCCAAGCCCGAGGACACGATGTACGTGGACATCGTCGCCTGGGAGCGCCTCGCCGAGACCTGCAACACTTATCTCAAGAAGGGCAGCCCCGTGCTCGTCGAGGGCCGGCTCTCGATCCGCTCGTACGACGACACGAAGCTCAAGGACGAAAGCGGCCAGCCGATCCGCCGCACGGCGACCGAGGTCGTGATCTCGGGCATGCAGATGCTCTCGTCGCGCCGCGACGACGCCGACTCGGGCGACCGCGGCTTCAACGGCGGCGGCCGCAGCCAGGCTCCGGCGCACGCGCCGGCCGGCGGTGGCACCGACAACGTCGGCGACGAACTCGAAGACGAGATCCCGTTTTAGCCGGCATCTCAGGTCGCGCTTCCGCTCTCGCGCTGGTGGCGCTTGCGTTGACTTGCGCCTGCTCGGCTCAGGCGGACAAAGGCGCCAAAGCCCGTTGGGCCGCTGCCTACATTTCACAATGCAGCAGCGAGATTGCGAACAGCAGCCTGGCACGATATGGCCCGGCGTTTTGCTTCTGCGTAGTAAAGAAATACGTCGCGACGTTTAGTGCCGTGCAGTTGCCGCTGACGCTAGTCTCCAAACCCTCGGACTTCGTCGACACCGACATGAGAGGACGCGACGAGAATACGCGGCAAATGCTCTTTAAAATAGATTCACGCCATAAGGGCGGGATCGAGATCACGGCGGTCGTGTCGGTCCACACGAGTGGAAATCGCATGGTCGTGGGCCGCAAAACTTTGGAAAGTGCGGAGGCGGTCGCCGCTGGGAAACGACGAACCGTCGGGACCCTCACGTTCTTTCGCGATACTTGGATTGATAGCGACGGCGCGTGGTTGTTATCGCGCAGCAGGGCTGAAGCGATCGAGACGTACGTCAACGGCAGGCGCGTTTCACATACGAAATCCGCCGGCGGCTCCGGTCGGTAGCGTTCGATGCAAGCGAAGATGGCCAAACCTAAGGATGGCGGCGGTCCGGCGGTGCTGCGGTTCAAGGCACGGCTGGTCCGGCATCCTAAAGCCGCGAAGACCGGTCTCTCGATAACGCTCAACGTCCCGGAGGTGGTCGGTAAGAAACTGGGCGGCATGACTATGCTCGAAGGCACCATTAACGGTCATCCTTTTCGGGCACCACTGGACGCGAACGCGTCCGGAAGCCGCTCGTTGCGTGTGAACAAAGCAATGCTCAACGGCGCGGGTGCCGGCGTCGGTGACACGGTGAATCTCGCGATCTTGGGACCCGAGCCTAAACTCACGATCCCGGCCGATCTCCATGCTGCCTTCGCCGCATCCCACACGGCCCAAGCATCGTGGAAGGACCTCACGCCCCTCGGCCGCCGCGATTGGGTGCGCTGGATCGAGGCAGCCAAGACGCCTGAGACGCGAGCCCGCCGGGTCACGCGAACCATCGAGCAGCTGGCGGAGGGAAAGCGACGCCCGTGTTGCGTGAACTTCTACGAATACATGCTGCTTCACGTAAATGATAATAGGAGTCCCAAGCGTCGCGTACGAGCGTGAATATGTATCGGACGTTGGTCGCGAAGATAGCGCTGACGATCGTGGTATTCGGCGTGCAGATTGCGCCTTTGAGCGCTCACTCGATGTCAATGCCGGCTCCTATGCGCCAGCCGGCCTCGCCCGTTAAACTGAAGTCGTGCTACCTCGGCACGGATTTCACGTTCGGCGCTTTCGCCCATTTCTCGCCACCCGTTGATGGCCGACATCTTTGACGCCTGACCCTAAGCGCCGCCCGCTCGCGACGCGCGAGCGCGGGTGGGCGAAGGCGCTGGCGCGCGCGCTCAACGGCGCGCGCATCTCTCCCGATGCCATC
>DATDGN010000180.1:0-4222 GCA_036522095.1 Candidatus Cybelea sp.
ACTTCGTCCACAAGGAGATCCGATGTCAGTCGCAGCTACCGAGACCGAGATCAAGGAAGGCGCCGCCAGCTCGCAGGAGGAGGCGCCTATGGTGTCGCTGAGCGACAAGGCCGCGGAAAAGATCAAGGAGATCCGTGGGGAAGAGAGCATTGAGGAGAGCTACGCGCTTCGCCTGAAGGTCCAGGGCGGCGGCTGCTCGGGCTTCTCGTACGACCTCTACTTCGATCAGGCACAAGAGGGTGACCGACCCTTCGAGATCAAGGGGGTCAAGCTCATCTGCGACGAGATGAGCCTCATGTACCTGCTCGGGACCGAGATCGACTACGTCGAGGGCCTGCACGGCGCCGGCTTCAAGTTCAACAACCCGATCTCAAACGGCTCGCCGCCCTCGCTCGCAAACGTTCCGTTCACGCGATAGCTCGTAACGGCGGCCGTGTCGACGTCGGCGTCCGCCGCGACGCCCCCGACTAGGATGGCCTTCGCGCTCACATCGTACGCCGACGGCTCGCGCAGCTCGATCTGCGCGTCGCGCAACCTCACGTGCAGGCGCAACGGAACGGGGTTGACGCGCGGCGGCCCCGGAGCGCCGGGCGCGCCGCCCGGGAGGCCGATGCTGAAGCTGCCGTCGCGAAACCGCGTCAGCGTCACTCGCGCGCCCGCGACGTCGATGCCTTCGATCCCGAAGCGGTGCGCGCTGCCGGGCAGCAGATCGCGTAACGAGTAACGGATCGCCGCGCGCTCGACGCTGAGAATCGGCTGTGCGCCGCGACTCACGCGCACGCCGTAAAGCGTCGCGCCGTCGCGCGCGACGCGCAAGTCGCCGATGCTCACGCTGTAGCCGCTCGCTAGGCCGGCGCCCTCTTGCATGGCGGCGCGCAACAACTCGTGGCGGTTCGCCGCCGCGAACCCCAGAACGATCGCCACGGCCAGCAGGCCGATCGCGAGGCGAGTGCGCACGTGGCTGTATTACCTCCCACCTGCTGCGCGCCCCGCCGGGCTAAGGATGTTCTAAAGGAGCGCTAGCGCGCTTTTCTACAGGTCGAGGTTCTTGACGCTCTTGGCGTAGTCGAAGATGTACTGCTTGCGCGGTTCGACCTTGTCGCCCATGAGATCGGTGAATATCTGCTCCGCCTCGACGGCGTCCTCTACCGTGATTTGCTTGAGGCGACGATGGCCGACCTCCATCGTCGTCTCGGCCAGCTGCTCGGCGTCCATCTCGCCCAAGCCCTTGTACTGCTGGATCGTGAAGTCTTTGCCGTCCTCGCCGACGATCGACTTCAGCTCGCCCTCGGTGAAGGCCCACCACTGCTTTTTGCCCTTGCGGATTCCGTAGAGCGGCGGCTGAGCGATGTACACGTGGCCTTCCTCGACCAGCGGCTTCATCTGGCGGTAGAAGAACGTCAGCAGCAGCGTGCGGATGTGCGAGCCGTCGACGTCGGCGTCGGTCATGATGATGATCCTGTGGTAGCGCAGCTTCGCGACGTTGAATTCGTCGCCGAACCCCGTGCCGAGCACCGTGATCATCGTCCGAATTTCTTCGTTCGCGAGCACCTTGTCCAGCCGCGCCTTCTCGACGTTGAGGATCTTGCCGCGCAGCGGCAGGATGGCCTGCGTATTCGGGTCGCGGCCGCCCTTGGCCGTGCCGCCGGCCGAGTCGCCCTCCACCAAGAAGATTTCGCACTCACCCGGGTTGCCGCTCTTACAGTCGACGAGCTTTCCGGGGAGGCCCGATCCTTCGAGCGCGTTCTTGCGGCGCGACAGATCGCGCGCCTTCTTCGCCGCGTCGCGCGCGCGCTGCGCCTGCATGCACTTCTCGACGATCGCGCGCGCGTACTTGGGATTCTCTTCGAGGAAGAACTCGAGGCGCTCCGCCACGAGGCCCGCCACGATGCTGCGTACCTTGGCGTTGCCGAGCTTCGTCTTCGTCTGGCCCTCGAACTGCGGATCTTGCAGCTTCACGGAGACGACCGCCGTGAGCCCCTCCACGATGTCGTCGGTCGAGAGCGAGTTGTCGGACTCCTTGAGCATCCCGCGCTTGCGCGCGTAGGAGTTGATCGCGGTGGTGACGGCCTGCCGGAAGCCCTGCAGGTGCATGCCGCCCTCGATCGTTCCGATGTTGTTCGCATACGAGAAGATCTGGTCCGCGTACGCGCCGGTGTACTGCATCGCGACCTCGACGTCGACGCCATCGCGTTCGGCGTGCGTCGAGATGATCGGGTGAAGCGGGTCCTTCTTCTCGTTGAGCCACTCGACGAAGGAGACGATGCCGCCGTCGAACGTGTAAGTCCGCTCGCGCACCGCCGCGGCGCCATCGCCGTTCTGCGGCTCGCCGCGCTCGTCGCGCAGCGTGATCGACAGCCCGCGGTTCAAGAAGGCCAGCTCGCGCAGGCGCTTCTGCAGGATGTCCCAGTGAAACTCGGTGACCTCGAACATCTCGGTGTCGGGCTTGAACCACTGCAGCGTTCCCGTGCCCTCGGTCTTGCCGACCTTCTTGAGCTTCTGCACGGTCAGGCCGCGCTCGAACTTCATGCGCCACAAGAATCCGTCGCGCTTGACCTGCGTCACCATCCACTCGGAGAGCGCGTTGACGACCGAGATGCCGACGCCGTGCAGACCGCCCGAAACCTTGTAGCCGCCTTTCCCAAACTTCGCGCCCGCATGGAGGATCGTCATGACGACCTCGACGGCGGGCAGCTTCTCCTCGGCGTGCAGGTCGATCGGGATGCCGCGGCCGTCGTCCTCCACCGAGCACGACCCGTCGGCGTGCAGCACGACGCGGACGGTGTGCGCATAGCCCGCCAGCGCCTCGTCGACGGCGTTGTCGACGGCCTCGTAGACGAGCTGATGCAGACCGCGCTCCGCGGTGTTGCCGATGTACATGCCCGGCCGCTTGCGCACGGCCTCCAGCCCGCGTAAGACCTCGATTTGCTCGCCAGTATAGTTCGTCGTCATTATGTGTTTCGTTGTTCCGCGTAGATCAAGTCGTGGAGCTCGTCTCCCAAGACGTTGCGCACCGTTGCCGGCAGGATCTCTTCCGGCGGCACTTTGCTCCGCAACAACACGTACGAGCTCGCGACGAGCCGCTCGCGTCCGTCGCGCGACAACCGCTTCGCGGCCCGCGCCTGCACGAGCATGCTCCACCAGCGCGTAAGCAGCTGGGCGCGAATGCCCTCGTATTCCTCTTGTCTTAACCCCTCGACGAGCGCCGCCGTTCCGCTGTAGCCGAGCCAGGGCGCATCGAAGAGCAGCCGTGCCGTCGCCTCCGCCCGCCGCCGGCGGATTTCGTTCCCGCAGGCCATGCAAACGCGACCTCCGTCCGGGGGGACGAGCGCGCCGCACCCGGCGCAGGCCTTCCAGCCCTCCGCGCGTTTGGCAAGGCCGTTCGCCTCGACCTCCTCCCGGAAACGCGCGATCGCCTCGGCCGTCGACGCGGCATACGGGCGCGCGCCGCGGTCCCGTGGGCGAACGTGCGGGGCGCGAGCCGGCGGCGCGGCATCCGCTTGCGGCAATCGCCCGACGCGAAAGCGCAGGCGCTGGACCCCGGCCTTGGGCATGCGCGCGGCGATCGCGCGCAGCACCTGCTCGCTCAACAGGCTGAGCTGATGGCTCCACGCGTTCGAGCGGGTCGTGACCGTGAGCGTTCCGTTCGTAATCCGCGACGCGCGGGAGTTCCGCGCGACCTGCGCCCCTACGATGTCCGGCCAGACCGCCTCCAGCAGCACGAGTGGTTCGCGATCGGCGGCGCCGACGGCCGGCTCCCAGCCCGAAAGCACCCGCGAGAGCTTCAGCACGCGACCCACTCCAGAACGCGCGCGTCCTCGACGCGCGCGACGCGTGCGGCGCCGGATAATCCCTTGGGCAGGTGCGTGGCCGTCACGAAGGCCTGTTCGTACTCGCCGATCTCACCGAGAAAGGCGCTCGCGCGGGTCTCGTCGAGCTCCGACAGCACGTCGTCGAGCAACAGCAACGGAGCCTCGTTCGAGCGTTGTCGCATGACGGCGTATTCGGCGACCTTCAGGGCGAGTACCGCCGTGCGTTGCTGTCCCTGCGATCCGTACGCCGCGAGCGACGCGCCGTCGAGCGAGAGGCTGACGTCGTCGCGATGCGGCCCGACGAGCGCGGCCTTGCGCGCGCGCTCCGCTTCGGCGGCGTGTCGCATCCGTGCCTCGAACGCCGCCGCGATCGCCTCCGGCGCCGGCGTTTCGAACGCGACGTTGGGATC
>DATDGN010000181.1:0-4464 GCA_036522095.1 Candidatus Cybelea sp.
GACGCCGCGCCCCGTCTGGACCGGCTCGCCGCTGCCGCGCCGAACCCCGCTGCCGGCGCCGGCGCCGCCGGTGGTTCCCTAGCGCTGCGCGACGGCCGCGAGATCGAGCCCGCCGAGGCCGCGGTCGGAAACGTTGCGCAACAGGGCCTCGACGGCGTCGATCACAGGAAGGCGCTCGTGATGCGCCGCGGTCTGCATCAGGACGGCGTCCTTGTGCGCCATGTCGACGCTCCACACGGGGGCGTAGTCTTCGCCGGCCATGCGTTTACCGCGCCCGTTGACCTGCCCGCACGGATCGTAGAAGTCGAACAGCGCGTAGATCTGCCCGCGCGAGAGCCCTTGCTCCTCGCCGATGCGCAGCACGTCGTTGATCCCGGCGACGACAGCGAAGATCATTGCGTTGCCCATCAACTTGTAAATCGCCGCGGCGTCGGGGCGCTCGCCAAGATAGCGAAGGTCGCTGCACATAACTTCGAGCGCGCCGCGGACGCGCTCGACGAGCGCCGCGTCGCCCGAGACCATCATCACGCCGGTCGCCGCCAAGGCCATCGGCGGCCCCATGAAGACCGGCGCGTGCAGGAACGAATATCCCGCCTCGCCGAGCCTGCGCACGCGTTCCACGACGCCCTGCGGCGTTACCGTGGTGTGATCGACGATGGGACTCGTCGCGGCGATACTCGGCAGCGCGGCGTCGAGCACGGCGTCGACGCTGGCATCGTCGCTCAGACATAGGTGCACGCGGTCCGCTCCGGACGCGGCTTCCGCTGCATCGGCGAACGCTCGCGCGCCGTGGCACTCCAGCGCGTCGGCCTTGTGCCGGGAACGGCTCCAGACGCGCACCGCCACGCCGCGATCGAGCATCGCGCGGATCATCGCAGAGCCGAGCATTCCGGCTCCGTAAAAGGCTACGGTATCCATGACGCGCCTATGCCGCCGGCGCGGCCGGACGGCGCGACAACAAGTTGAGCGCGGCCACGATCACAGCCGCGGCGAATGCGTAGCCGACCTGGACCGGATCGGTGAGGAACCGCATGCCGAGATAGCCGTCGATCGAGTACAACCCGTTGCCGCCGAAGGCCACTGCGACTGCCGCGGCAATGTACGCCGTGTTCAGCTCCCATCCGCCGTTAGCGACGAAGAAGCCCTTCCTGTAGTGCACGGAGCCGATCGCGACGAGCATGACGATGACGATCAGCACCGGGCCGAGCGCTCCGCCGATGCCGAACAGCGTGAGGAATCCGCCGAGCGTCTCGCCGAGCGCAGCCATCGCCGCGAAGGTCTTGCCCGGGCGGTAGCCGAGGCCCTCGAAGAAGTCGCCGGTTCCCGTGATGCCGCCGCCCCCGAACCAACCGAAGAGCTTCTGCGTTCCGTGAGCCATGAAGCTCAAGCCGAGTATCAATCGAACGATCAAGAATGCAATGCTCATGCTGGTATATACCCCTGCTTCCTCGCCTTAACGGCAGGCCGTAGGATATCGGCATCGAGAGGCTGTAACCACAGCCGCCTATGCAGATAGACGGACGGACGTTCTTGGTTAGCGGCGGCAGCTCCGGCCTTGGGGCTGCCTGCGTCGCGGAGTTCGCTCGCCACGGTGGCAACGTCGTAATTTGCGACGTAAGCGAACGGGGCGCGGACCTCGCGCGCGAACTGGGCGAGCGAGTGTGTTTCGTGCGCACCGACGTCACCGACGGCGCCCAGGTGCAGAAGGCGGTCGATGAGGCGGCGCAAAGATTCGGCGGGGTGCACGCCGCGATCAACTGCGCGGGGATCGCGACCGCCGAGCGCGTGATCGGCCGCAACGGCCCGCTGCCGCTCGAGCACTTCACGAAGGTCATCGCGGTCAACCTCATCGGCACGTTCAACGTCATCCGTCTCGCGGCGGCGAAGATGCTGGAGCGGAGCGTCGAGCCGGGCGAGGATCGCGGGGTGGTCGTGTGCACCGCATCGGTCGCGGCCTACGACGGGCAGATCGGGCAAGCCGCGTACTCCGCCTCCAAGGGAGGCGTCGTGGGTTTGACGCTTCCGATCGCGCGCGAGTTCGCACAGCATCAGATCCGTGTCGCGAGCATCGCTCCGGGGATATTCGACACGCCGATGCTGGCCGGATTGCCGGAGGCGGCGCGCGAGTCGCTGGGCAAGCAGGTGCCCTTCCCGTCGCGGTTGGGCAGGCCGGCGGAGTATGCGGCGCTCGCGCGGCACATCGTCGAAAATCAAATGCTCAACGGCGAGGTGATTCGTCTCGACGGCGCGATCCGAATGGCGCCCCGCTAAACACAGGAGCTTCTAAGGTAGCATAGCCAAAAATTAGGCGTGAAGACCAAGCTCGGTGCCGCGCTCGTCTTGCTGGCCATATTGATCGCGGCGCAACCGTCGCACGCCGCTTCGGGCGCGGCTCCCGCCGCGACGCCGATCGCATTGCCCTCGCCGGATAAGCTGCTCTACCAGATTCGGCGGCAGTTTCGCTCGCATCGGCCGCCGCCGCCCTATGTCACCTACACCCTGATCCGCAAGCAGACGCTCGACGACGGCTATGCGGATCTGGTCAACAGCTACACGTATCACATCTGGTGCCGCACTACCGATCGCGCCGCGCTCGGGCGCCGGGTCTATCGGGGCTCCGCGCGCGGCACGCTCGAGTTTCTGCGCCCGTCGTTCAACGAGCCCTGGGACCCGGGGCCGCCGACGGCGGATCTCTTCGAGCCGGCCCCTGTGCATCCGCATACGAATCCGCGCGAGTTCGTGCCGACGCCCGAGCCGACCGGAAGCCTGCCGCCGGTCATCGCGAGCGTCACGGTGCTGGGCGAGTTCGACTACCGCGTGACGCGCATCGCCGACGAAGGCGATCTGACCCACGTGAGCATCCTGCCGCGGCGCGATCCGGACCGCAACCGCCTGCGCGAACTGTACGTCGATCGCAAGACGCTGGAGCTCAAGGAGGTCGTCGCGACCGACAAGCTTTACGAAGAAGACGGCGGCCATCACGTGTACGCGATGCTCTTCACGGTCGCGCTGGGCTGGATGAACAACATGCCGATCGTCACGCACATCCACGGAACGCCGACCTACCAGGCCGACGCCGACTATCTCGGCAAGGACGCGACCGTGGACTATGACTTCACGAACATCACGTTTCCCCAGTCATTGCCGGACTGGTACTTCGATCCGCGCAGCTACGCGCAGAACGTGGCGAGCGCGCCCCTTTAGGTCCCGAACGGCGCGTCGGCTTTGACGAGGCTCGGGTACTTTTCGCGCAGCGCCTTCAGTTTCGGCAGGTCGTTGAAGACGATGTACGGATTCTGCGGGTTGTGCACCGCATAGTCCTGATGGTACGCCTCGGCGGGGTAGAAGCCGCGCAGCGGCGCCACGAGCGTCACGATTCGCGAAGCGTAGACGTGCTGCCGCTCGAGGTGCGCGATGTAGGCGAGCGCTGCGGCGCGCTGCCCGCCTAACGTGTAGAAGATCTCCGAGCGGTACTGCGTGCCTTCGTCCGGGCCTTGCCGGTTGAGCTCGGTCGGGTCGTGCGCGACGAGAAAATAGACGTCGAGCAGCTGCTTGAATGAGATCTGCGCAGGGTCGTACGTGATCTCGACCGACTCGGCGTGCCCGGTCGTCCCGGTACTGACCGTCTCGTACTGCGCGGTTCCGGCGCTGCCGCCGGAGTAGCCGGCGACGACCCGGTCGACGCCGCGCAGCGATTCGAAGACGAGCTGCATCCCCCAGAAGCAGCCTCCGGCGAGCACGACCCGGTCGGAGCCGGGCTGTGCCGGCGCGACGGCGCCGACGGACAGGCTCAAGAGCAGGGCGGTGGCGGCGAGGAGCTTCATGGCCTATACAACGCTCTCGCGGGCCGATTGGATGAGGTCCTCATCGCAAGTGTTGGTCGAGCCAGTCGAGCCACAGGCGGGTCAGCACGGCGGTCTGGCGCGGGTCGGCCGGCCCGTGCGTCGCCGCGGGAAAGACGGCGAAGCGCACCGGCACGTGGTTGTCGGTAAGCGCGTGATAGAGCGCATAGGACTGCGTGATCGGCACGACCGGATCTTGCGTCGTGCTCCAGATCAGCGTCGGCGTCGTGATCTGAGCGTAGTACGTGATCGGAGAGTTGTCGCGGTAGATGCGCTGACCGTCGTCCGTGTACGGCGACGTCCCCAGCGGATAACGGTCTTGCACGTTGGACGTCGAGAGGTTGTATTCGTCGAACTCGCTGTTGACCGCCGCTCCGGAAACGGCCGCGCGCCAGACGTGGTAATGGCCGATGAGCCACGAGGTGAGCTCGCCGCCGTACGACCAGCCCGAGACGGCGACGCGGGTCGCGTCGACGCCCGGGATCCGTCCGACCGCGGCCAAGCCGGCCATGATATCCGCGCCGGGGCCGGCGACCGTGTTGCGCACGATCGCGATCATGTACGCGTTGCCGAGGTTGTCGCTTCCGCGATAGTTCGGCTGCAGCACGACGTAGCCGCGCGA
>DATDGN010000182.1:0-3838 GCA_036522095.1 Candidatus Cybelea sp.
GAGCAAGACGCCTATGGCTCAGACGGAATCGCTGTCACTCGCTAGCCCGTAATTTTGCGGCCGATGGCAACCGTCAGGCGGCTGACAATGAGAAACGCCCGTAAAAACGAGCGTTCTATGGTGGAGGCAAGGAGACTCGAACTCCTGACCCTTACGCTGCCAGCGTAATGCTCTACCAACTGAGCTATGCCCCCACGCCGCGCCGGCGACCCGCCCCTATTCATTCCCACACCTCGCGAGACCCTGCCGCTACCGTACCGAGCCCTCCTAACCTCATGCTGAGCCTCCGTGTGAGTCATGCTGAGCCCTTCGACTTCGCTCAGGACAAGCTCCGTCGAAGCACGAAGTAGCACCCGTCTCGATTCGGGGATGTAGCTCAGCTGGTAGAGCACCTGCTTTGCAAGCAGGGGGTCAGGGGTTCGAGCCCCCTCATCTCCATTTTGTTTTCTCGCACATGCGGCGATCTGCCGGGCGGATCGTAATCGCGCAGGCGCTCTACGTGCTTGTAGCGGCGCTCTGCTTCATAAACACCTATCTGAGCATCGGGTTCATGATCGTCGTGCAGCTCAATTACGTGTTCGGACCCAGGCTCGGAATACTGCGCCGCTTCTAGGGCCGGCTGATCGTGGCGCCGATGCCGTCCAGGGGAGCGATGCCGCTCGGCAGCGTCCGTCGTGGATTACCGCCTCCCGGATAATTCCAGAACCCGAAACGATTTTTGCAGGAGTGATTGCCGCCGAAGACCGCCGAGCCGGTAACCCAAGGCTGCATCACGTACGTGTTGTCGCCGGACCCGGAGCACGAGTCCGTGAGCACCGCCGTGTGTACGACGGTTTCGTTCGAACCCGAAACCGCGACCTGGTAGATCGCCGTTGCGTTGCCGCCGAGATACTGCGCGTCGTCGACGGCGAGATTTCCCGTCGTCGGATCGATCGAACATCCCAGCGGAAATCCCGGCGCTGCCAGCGTTTTGATCCTGCTCGCTCCCGCGTGCGCGTACTCCACGACGTCCTGGCCGTAAAACTCGGCGACGTAGACGTTCCCGGGCCGATCCGCGCATTCGCCCGCCGGATATTTGAGGTCGCCGAGCCGCCCCACGCGGGTGACGGACTTGGAAGCGAAGTTCTTGTAGACGTCGACCGTGAAGTTTTCAGCATCGGAGACGATTGGGGGCCGATCCACCTCCGCTGCAGGCCCCAAGGATCGCGGCAGAGGCGACGGCGACGATAAGTCTGAGCGACTGAAGATGTGCGTTCACGGATCGTTATCCTTCTTAGCTTACGGTGCGCTAACGGTTTGGCCATAGCCGGCCAGGGGTGCGATCGAGGTGGGGAACAGGCGTTGGGGCTTGCCGCCGCGCGCGTAGCTCCAGAAGCCGTAGCGAGACTTGCAGAAGTTGTTACCTCCGAACAACGCCGAGCCGTCGATCCACGGCTGGACGACGTAGGTGCTCCTGAGATAACACGTGTCGGAGTAGTCGGTGGAACTGATCACTTTGCCGGTAAAACCGGAAATCGAGACCCGGTAGATACCGAGCGTGTTGCTTCCTTGAAACTGCTGATCGGCAACGGCGAGGTAGGTTCCGTCCCACATCACGCTGCTTGAGGTATCGATCGTCGCGTCGAGCGTGATCTCTTTGAGGACGTGGCCATGATACGGAAGCTCGTCCAACTTTGGCGGCACTGGATAGTCGGCCTCGACGAAGAGATTGCCGTGCGGGTCGTACCCGGCCGGCCAGTAGTGGAAGAGGTTCGGGTCCTGATAGAGGATCGGCGTGCCGCGCGCGCGCTTAAAGACGAAGACGCCGCCCTGATGGGTCTGCGGGTTCGCATAGTACACCACCGCTATCGCGAGATTTCCGGTCCGCCGGTCGACCGAGCAGCCCACCGGGGCACCCGTGATCGAAATCGTTCTGACTCGCGCAGTGCCTGCGTGCGCGTACTCGGCGACGTTCTCTGCGCTCCAATCCACCACGTAGACGTTGCCGGCGCGATCGGCGCACTCGCCGTACGGAGCCTGAAAACCCGTCAACTGCCCGACCAGCTTGACCCTGCTGGAGCGGTAGTTCGTATAGACATCGACTACCCCGCTATCGGCGTCCGACGCGTAAAGCAGCGATTGACGTGCCGCATCGGGCGACATCCAGGAGGGGCCGCGATTGCGCGCGATGTCTCGCACGACGGTTCGATCCCTTGCGGGGACGAGGCCGGACGAAGTCGTCGTGCCGGCGCCGCCGCATCCGGACAGCACGGCCGCGAGCGCGGCAACCGATAAGGAATATGGCGTCGAATGCGTCTTCACGTCGCTGGCTCCTTTTCACGAACGTGAGCATGACAGCGCGGGCGGTCATCGTGCCACCTAATTATGAAGAAACCGTAAAGGTTAAAGCAGGCGGCCTCGAACCGCGCGTCGCATCCGGGGCGGCATGGTTACCGGCATGCACGTGATCTTGTACAGCCGGCACGCGGAGAAGGTTCGAGAGTTTCTCGGCGACGTGCTGGGCCTTCGTTCCGTCGATGCGGGCGAAGGCTGGCCGATCTTCGCCGCGCCGCCGGCGGAGATTGCAGTCCATCCGACCGAAGCGGAGCCCGAGCATGAAGTATATCTGATGTGCGACGACGTCAACGCGGTCGTCGCGCGGCTGGCGGAGCGCGGCATTCAGACCGAAGGACCCGTTTCGGATCGAGCCTGCGGCCTATCCACGACGTTGCTGCTTCCCGGAGGCGAACGGATTGGGCTGTACGAGCCGCGCCATCCCGCGCCGCTGCGCACGTGAGCTCCGTACGCGTCCTCGTCGGCACGCGCAAAGGTGCGTTCGTCTTGGAATCGGACGGCAAGCGTAAGGACTGGAAGGTGGCGGGGCCGCACTTCGGCGGTTGGGAGATCTACCACGTGAAGGGCTCGCCGGCCGATCCGAATCGGATCTACGCATCGCAGTCGTCGAGCTGGTTCGGACAAGTCGTGCAACGCTCCGACGACGGCGGACGCACGTGGGAGCCGGTCGACAATCGCTTCGTGTATGACGGAACGCCCGGAATGCACCGCTGGTACGACGGCACGCCGCATCCGTGGGAGTTCGCGCGCGTCTGGCACTTCGAGCCGTCCCGCACCGATGCCGATACGGTTTACGCCGGCGTCGAAGACGCGGCTCTGTTCCGCTCGACCGACGGCGGCAAGAGCTGGCAAGAGCTCGCGGCGCTGCGCCGGCACCCCTCGGCTGACGGATGGCAGCCGGGCGCCGGCGGCATGTGCCTGCACACGATCATCCTCGATCCGCGCAAAGCGGAGCGCATCTTCACGGCGATCTCCGCGGCCGGCGCGTTCCGCAGCGACGACGCCGGCGCAAACTGGACGCCGATTAATCGCGGCCTGCGCTCCGAGGTGCTTCCGCAGCCCGAGGCCGAGGTCGGCCACTGCGTCCATCGCATCGCGATGCACCCCAGCGATCCGAACGTGCTCTTCATGCAGAAGCACTGGGACGTGATGCGCAGCGACGACGGCGGTGACTCGTGGCGCGAAGTTAGCGGCAACTTGCCGACGGATTTCGGATTTTGCATCGACGTCCACTCGCATCAGCGCGAGACGATCTACGTCGTCCCGATCAAGAGCGACTCGGAGCATTATCCGATCGACGGGCAGCTGCGCGTGTATCGCAGCCGCAGTGGCGGCGACGAGTGGGAGCCGCTCACCAAAGGCCTGCCGCAGAAGGATTGCTACGTCAACGTGCTGCGCGACGCGATGGCGGTCGACTCACTCGATTCGTGCGGCGTGTACTTCGGCACCACGGGAGGGCAAGTGTACGCTTCGACGGACGCCGGCGACAACTGGGCTCCTATCT
>DATDGN010000183.1:0-30176 GCA_036522095.1 Candidatus Cybelea sp.
AGCTCGTCGGGCAGCGAGGCCGCGAAGCGCATGATGCGCAGGTTTTTCTTCTTGCAAAGAATTTCGAGCGCGTCCGCGTCGAAGTCCGGAGCCGCCACGATCTCCAGGAAGAACTCGCGCAGCGCAGCCGCCGCGTCGCGATCGATCGGCGCGTCCGCGGCGACGATTCCCCCGTACGCCGAGATGGCATCGGCCTCGAGCGCCTCGCGCACCGCCAAACCGACGCGCGAGCGTTGCGCCACGCCGCACGGCACCGCATGCTTGACGACGGCGGCGCGCACGAAACGGGCGTGCTCGCTGCCGAACTCCGCGCCGAGCGGCGCCCGCGAGAGCAGGCGCAGCGTCGCGTCGAGATCCAGCAGGTTGTTGTATGACAGCGCCTTGCCGCCGAGCTGCTCGGGCAGACGATCGGCACGGTCGAGATAGAACGCCGCCCGCTCCTGCGGGTTCGTGCCGTAGCGCAGCCGCTTCGCCAGCGGCAGCGTGAGGGCCAGCGCGCCCGGGAGTTCGGTCGGCAGCACCTCGCCGGCGGTGGCGAGATAGTGCGAGATCGCGACGTCGTACTCGGCCGTGCGCTCGAATGCCGCGACCGCTAGGCGGCGGCGCAACGCGGGCGCCACGTCGTCCGTTTCGATCGCTCGAAGGTACTCGGCGTACTGCGACGGATGCGTCAGCACCGCGACGTGCTCGAAATTTTTCGCCGCGGCGCGCAGCAACGCCACGCCGCCGATGTCGATCTGCTCGATCGCCTCGGGCAGCGTCGTGCCCGGACGAGCCACCGTCGCCTCGAACGGATACAGATTGACCGCGACCGTGACGATCTCGGGTATCGCGTACTTCTCGCGCTGCCGGTCCTGCTCCGGATCGGCGCGATCGTAGAGAATCGCGCCGAAGATCTTCGGATGCAGCGTCTTGACGCGGCCGCCGAACAGCGCCGGAAAGCCCGTAAGGTCGCCAACGTCGCGTGCCGGAATCCCGTGCTCCTCCAAGAACGCGCGCGTCCCGCCGGTGGCATAGATCTCGGTGCCGCGCTCGTGCAGAACGCGGGCCAGCTCCGCGGCGCCGGTCTTGTCGTAGAGCGAAAAGAGTGCCGCGCGAGGTGTCGCGGGACTAGACAAGCAGCGCCTCTGCCTGCTCCGCCAACTCCGCCGATACGATCGCGCTCGCGCCGGAGTCGCTCGTCGTCACGCCGTAGATTCGGTCCGCGATCTCCATCGTTTTCTTGTTGTGGGTGACGATGAGCATCTGCGACTCCGTCGCGAACTCCCGCACCATCGCGCAGAACCGGTCGATGTTCGCGTCGTCGAGCGCCGCGTCGACCTCGTCGAGCAGGTAGAACGGCGCCGGTTTTGTCGCGATCAGCGCGAAGATGAGCGCCGCGGCCGTCATCGCGCGCTCGCCTCCGGAGAGCGCCGCCAGCGGCATCTCCTTCTTGCCGGGCGGCTGCACCGCGATCTCGATCCCCGTCTCCGCGAGATTCTCGGGTTGCGTCTGCCACATCTTCGCCTGGCCACCCGAGAAGAGGCGCTCGTACATCGCCGCAAACGCCTCGCAAACCTTCGCGAACGTCTCGTTGAACTGCACCTGCGTTTCGCGCTCGATTTCGCGGATCGACTCGAGCAGCGTCTCGCGCGCGGCGCTCAGGTCCTGCAGCTGCGCTTCGAGAAACTGCTTGCGTTCCGCGAGCTCGTCGCGTTCCGCGTCCGCGTTGAGGTTGACGTTGGCTTGCAGGCGCGCGAGCTCGTCGCGCAGGCGCGGCAGCTCCTCGACGATCGCGTCGGGCTCGTTCTCGTACCGCTGCGTGACGTCGGCGCACTCGTCGTTCGTGGCGGGATTCTGCGCGAACTGTGAGACGAGCATCCCGAGTTCGGCCTCGATCTCGGCGAGCCGCGTGCGCCGGCGCTCTCCGCCGGCCGCCGTCTCGCGCTCTTCCTGCTCGGCCGTCCGCAGCTCCGACTCCAGCTGCGTCTGGCGCCCGACCAGGGTCTCGCGCTGCCGGCGTGCGGACTCGAGCCGTTCGTCGAGCCCCGTGATTCCGTGCCGCAGTCCTTCCACGTGGGCGTGCGACGTGCGCGTCTCCTGCATCAAAGACGCGATCTCCGCGAGCATCTCTTCCCGCGCGAGGCCGGCGCGCTCGCCGTCCTGATCGAGCATCCCGAGGCGCCCCTTCGCCGCGTCGCGTTCCGCGGTCAGCGCGGCCGCGCGCTCGCGCAGGTCCGCGGCCGTGGCGCTCGCCGCGACCTGATCGGCCTCCGCCCGCGCGATCCGCTCGCGCACGCCGGCGAGCTCGCGTTCGAGCCGCGTGCGATGCTCGTCGCTGCGCTCGGCCTCGGGCTCGACCCGCTCGTACTCGTGCTCCCGTTCCCACGAGAGAGCGGCGGCCGCGCGCAGCTGCGACGCCGCGGCGCGGGCCGCCTCCAGCTCCGCGCCGGTGCGCTGCACCTCGTCAGCCAGCGCGCCGAGCTCCGCGCGCAGGGCGATAAGCCGCGACTCCGTCTCGGTCTGCTGATCGCGCGCCGCGTCGCGTTTATCGATCGCGATTTCCGCGCACTGATGCGCCGCGCTCAGCCCGTGCTCGGCCTCGTCGAGCTTGCCGTGCATCCCGACGAGCGCGTCGCGCAGGCCCTGCGCCTGAAAGCGGCGGGACAGAATCGAGCGCTCGCGCGCAAAGCGTCCGCCGGTGATCGCGCCGCCGCCGGTGATCTGCTCTCCACCGAGCGTCACGATCGTATCGCGGAACCCACGCCCGCGGACGAGCTCGATCCCCGTTTGCAGCTTGTCGACGATCAGCACGTTGCCGACCAAGAAGCCGACGACGCCCGCGAACCGCGGCGCCGTGTGTACGAGCGTGTGCGCGTAGCCCAACACGCCGGCGACGGCACCGACCGCCGGATCCAGCTGACGCCCCTTGCGGTCCGCCAGCGTGTCGAGCGGCAGGAACGTCGCGCGACCGGCCTCCTTGCGGTTCAAGAAGTCCACGCCGCGCTCGGCATCCTCCGACGTGGTGGTCACGACGTTGGACAGGCGCGCTCCGAATGCGACGTCCATCGCGCGCGCGTAGCGTTCTTCCGTCGTGATGAGGTTCGAGACGATGCCTTCGATGCCGCGCAGCTCGCCGCGCTGCCACGCATCGATGACCGCGCGCGTGCCGGGTACGTGCCCCTCGAGCGAGTTCTCCAGTTCTTCGATCGTGTGCAGCCGCGACTCGGCGGCCTTAACCTCGCCGGACTGCTCGTGCACGACGACAAGCGCGCGTGTGACGTCCTCTTGCGCAAGCGCCGCCTCGCGCGCCGCATCCTCGGCGCGCCCGCGCGCATCGAGCGCCGCCTCCTCGAGTATTTCGAGCTGCCGCCGCCGCTCGCCGTGACGGTGCGCCGCGCCGCCGGCTACGATCTCGGTCTCTTCCGCGCGCTCGCGCGCGGCGCGCGCTTCGCGATCGAGCCGCTCGGCCTCCGCACGCAAGCCCTCCGCTTGGACGCGCCGTTCGGCCTTACGCGCCGCGAACTGCGTCGCCGCGACCTCGATCTCGCGCAGCTGCGTGAAGACCGACTCGAGCTCCGCGTGCGTACGCGCGAGCGCAGTCTGCGCTCCCAGCTCGCGCTCGCGCGCCGTCTCGATCTCGCGCGCGAGCGGCGCGATTCGTTCCTCGAGGCCGGCGATCGCCTCGACGAGCGCCATTCGCTCCTGCTCCGCGCGAGCGGCGTCCGCCGACGTCTGCGTCGACTGCCGCTCGAGCGCCTCGCGGCGCGCGAGTGCCGCGGCGTACTGCGCCTCGCTCGACGCGAGCTCGCCGCGCCGGCCCTGGGATTGCGAACGCAGCTCCTCGAGCTCCAGCTCGCAACGGTAGAGTTCGGTCCGCAGCGCGGTCAGCGCGGCGGCCGACGACGCGGACTTGGCGGCCGCGACGCTGCGCTGCTCCTCGTTCCTCGCCAACACCTCGCGCAACGCGGCGGCCTCCGCGCGCCGGGTCGCGCTCGCGCGCAGGTAGCTCAGGATCTCGAGATCGCGGACGCGCGCGCTGACGCGGCGATAGCGCTTCGCTCGGCGCACCTGCGTGTCGAGCTCGGGAATGCGGCGGTCGAGCTCGGCGATCAGATCGCTGATGCGGATCGCGTTCTGCTCGGTGCGGTCGAGCCTGCGCAGCGACTCGTTCTTGCGCGCGAGAAACTTTCCGATGCCCGCCGTCTCCTCGAAGAGCGCGCGCCGCTCCGCGGGCTTGCTCGTGAGAATCGCGTCGATCTGTCCCTGCGACACGATGGCATACGAGCCAGGCCCGAGGCCCGTTCCCATCAACAAGTCGACGATGTCGCGCAGCCGCACTTGCGTGCGGTTGATGAAGTACTCGCTCTCGCCCACGCGATAGGCGCGCCGCGTGAGCTCGACCTCGCGGAAATCGATCGGCATCCGTCCGTCGCTGTTGTCGAGGAGGATCGAGACCTCGGCCAGCCCCAGCGGCTTGCGCAGCTCGTTGCCCGCGAAGATCACGTCCTCGAGCCTGCCGGAGCGAAGGCTCTTGGTCGACGTCTCGCCCAGCACCCAGCGGAACGCATCCACGAGGTTCGACTTGCCGGAGCCGTTGGGGCCCACGATCGCCGTGACGCCGCCGCCGAACTCGAGCTGCGTCGGTTCCGCGAACGTCTTGAACCCGAAAGATCGAATGCTGCGCAGCTTCACGCGCGACCCATGATCGAAACGAGTGCGGCCTCGGCCGCCGCCTGCTGCGCGGCCTTCTTCGAAGGGCCGTCGCCTCTGCCCAGGATCTTGCCCTTGACGATGACGCGCGACTTGAACGCCGGGCGCTGCGACGTGCCGCGGCTCGTCTCGCGATAGACGGGTGTGGCGGCGAGATGTTCTTGCGCGTAATGTTGCAGCCGCGTCTTTGCATCGAGCAGCGCGTCGGGCGAATGATCGAGCTGCTCGATGTGTTGTGCGACTACGAACTGCCGCGTCTTCTCGAGCCCGAAGCGCAGATATAGCGCACCCACAAAGGCCTCGAACCCGTCGGCGAGCACGGAAGTGTTTTCGGCGCCGCCGGCCGCGCGCATGCCGGCACCGAGCTGCATCAAGTCTGCGAACCCCAGCCGCTGCGCCGTTCGCGCGAGCTGCCCGTCGTTGACAATCGCGGCCTTGCGCAGCGTCAGCAAGCCCTCCGGCTCTCCTTCGAAAGCTTCGTAGAGCCACGCCGCGGTGACGCACCCGAGAATCGAATCGCCGAGGAACTCCATTCGCTCGTTCGAATCGCCGCCGTGCTCCCTGGCATGGCTCTGATGAACGAAGGCCGCCTGGAACGCGTTCAGCTGGCCGGGCTTGCGAACGCCCGCAAGACGAAGCAGGGCGCGCAGACGCCGCCGGTTTGCCTCACCACTCACGTCGCGAAGCTCGTCCTATCTGACCTTGCCGAAGACGATGACGCTGTTGTGACCCCCGAACCCGAACGAGTTCGACAGGGCCACGCGGATCGGGGCGCTGCGCGCGACGTTGGGGACGTAATCGAGCCGGCATTCCGGATCGGGAAACTCGTAGTTCGTCGTGGGCGGCATGATGTCGTGATGCACCGCCAGCGCCGTCGCGACGCCCTCGATGCCGCCGGCCGCGCCGAGCGCGTGGCCGTGCATGGACTTCGTCGAGCTGACCCCGATCGCAAACGCGTGCTCCCCGAATGTCTTCTCGATCGCCTTCGATTCGGCCGGATCGCCCATCGGCGTCGAGGTGCCGTGAGCGTTGATGTAGTCGACGTCGTCCGGTTTGATCCCGGCGTTCTCGAAGGCGCGCGCAAAGGCCAGGCGTACGCCGTTGCCGTCCGGGTCCGGCGCGACGAGATCGAATGCGTCCGAAGATTGGCCGTAGCCCAGTACCTCGCAGTAGATCCGCGTGCCGCGCGCTCGCGCGTGCTCGTACTCCTCGAGCACGAGAATCCCGGCGCCCTCTCCGAGGACGAAGCCGTCGCGCTCCTTGTCGAAGGGCCGGCTCGCGCGGGCCGGATCATCGTTGCGCGTCGACATCGCCCGCATTGAGCAGAAGCCGCCGATCGCGAGGGGCGACACGGTCGCCTCGCTCCCGCCCGCGATCATCGCGATCGCGTCCCCATAGGCGACCGCATTGTAGGCGGTGCAGAGCGCGTCGTTCGCGCTGGCACAGGCGCTGGCGGCCGCGAAAAACGGCCCGCGGTACCCGTACGACATCGAGATGTGCGCCGGGGCCGCGTTGGCCATGAGCATCGGAATGAAGAAGGGCGTCACCTTCGACCATGTCCCGTTCTCGTTGGCCTTGTCCGAGTTGAGCCAGAAGGTGATGATGCCGCCGATTCCGGTGCCGACCACCCCGCCGACTCGTTCCTTGAACTCCGCGTCGTCGGGCAGCCTCGCGTCCTCGATCGCCTCCCGGGCCGCCACGAAGGCGAACTGCGTGAAGCGGTCCATGCGCCGCGCTTCCTTGCGTCCTATCAGCTCCTCCGGCTTGAAGTCCTTGACCTCGCCGGCGATGCGCGTGATGAAGTCGGCCGCGTCGAAGGCCCTGATCGGAGCGATGCCCGACTCGCCGGCCAGGATGCGCCTCCAGAAGTCCTCGCGGGTATTGCCGACCGGAGTGACGGCGCCCAGCCCCGTCACCACGACCCGCCGGCGGGCAGGCGGTTGCATAGTGGACACGCTCAAAACTTCACCAAGTTACGGCGACTAAAGGGTGCTTCCCCGCACGCCCCTGGGTTGCGCTCGCCTCTAGGGCTGGATATAATCAGGGGCTGTCTGCCACCAGGGTGTGGGGCATTAACTCTTCGCCACAAGGGACGTTATGAAGCGGACGTATCAGCCGCACAATCGCCGCCGCAAGCGCGTGCACGGATTTCTCGAGCGCATGAGCACCAAGCAGGGGCGTAGGGTGCTGGCGCGCCGCCGTAAGAAGGGGCGTCATCGTCTTACCGTCTGATGCGTCGCTTTGCAAGCCTGCGCCGCCAAGCGGACTTCGCTCGTTTGCGCCGGCACGGCCGGCGCATTTCAACGAAGAGCCTCGTCATTTATCGTAGCGACTCGCTGCCCGGGGACATTCGCGCGCTCGTCGGCTTCAGCGTAAGCAAGACGGTCGGCAAGGCCGTGCTGCGGAACAAGCTGCGGCGCCGCCTCGCCGCGATCGTCGACGACGCTCTCGCGCAACGCGACGCGCTGCGGCTGCTCTTCGTCGCGCGCCCGCTTGCCGCCGGCGCGTCCTTTCACGACTTGCGCGCCGAGGTAACCTCGGCTCTCGGGCCGGTGTAGTACGTCCCATGCGCCTTGTGCTCGCGGGTCTCATCCGGCTCTATCAACTCGTCGTCTCTCCGCTGTTGCCGCGCGCCTGCCGCTTCTACCCCAGCTGCTCGCAGTACGCGCTCGAGGCCGTTTCGCGCCACGGCGCGCTGCGCGGCTCCGGCTTGGCGGCCGCGCGCCTCGCGCGCTGTCACCCGTGGAACCCGGGCGGCGTCGACTTCGTACCCGGATCGAAGTAGATCGTGCATCTGCTGATCGCCGCATCCTGGCTCGACCCGATCGTCAGCGCGCTGTCGTCGGCGGTGATGGTCATAAACAAGCCGATCAACAACCTCGGCTGGAGCCTCGTGATTCTGGCGGCGCTCATTCGCCTGGTCTTCTGGCCGCTCAACACGGCGCAGTTCAAGGCGTTTCTCGGCATGCAGAAGGTCGCGCCGCAGCTCAAGCGCCTTCAGGCGAAATACAAAGACGATAAGCAAAAGCTTCAGCAAGAGACGATGGCGCTCTACAAGGAGCACCGCGTCAATCCGTTCGCGGGTTGCTGGCCGATGCTCGTGCAATATCCGGTCATCATCAGCGTCTACTACGTGGTGATGAACCACAAGACGCTCTTCGCCAACCAGAGCTGGCTGTGGGTCGGGAGCGCGATCACCCACGCGGCCTCGGCGCCGGCGATCTTCGGCGCGCCCATCTTCGCCGCGAGCCTGGCGCTGCCCGATCTCCTTCTGATCCTGCTCTACGCGTTGTCGATGTATCTGAGCGTCCGGTTCGTTAGCATGCCCGCGACCGATCCGCAGCAGGCGCAGACGCAGCGAATGATGGCCGTCTTCTCGCCGCTGCTGCTGGGCTTCATGGGCTGGAAGTATCACTGGCCGTCGGCGATGGTGCTCTACTGGTTCTCTTACAACGCCTTCACGATGGCACAGCAGTTCTACTTGCTTCGCCGCTACCATCAGCCGCTCGCGCTGATCGATAGCGAGCACGTGATCACGCAGGAGTCGCAGGCCACGGCCTCGGCGAAAGACATCACCGCAAAAGCGCTGCCGAGCGGCAACGGCGTCGCCAAGGCCGCGCCGTCGAAATCCGGCCGCGGAACGCGGTCAAAGCGCAAAAACAAACGAGGAGCATAAGCAGCTATCATGCTCTACGAAGACGATTTCGAGTTCGAGGAACAGCCGGCCGACGTACGCGACCGTACCATCGGCAAACCGCGCAGCGGACGCGGCGGGGGCACCCGTCGCGGACCCCAGCCGGGCCGCGCTGCCACCGGTCCGCGGTCGCGCCAGGAGATGCCTGAATCGGCGAAACCGGCGCGCGATCTGCTGCGCGAGATTCTCGCGGGCATGGGCGTCGGTCCCGTCGAGATCGACTACATCGAACGCAAGGAAGGCGAGTACCTCGAGATCTCCGGGCCGCATCTCGGGATGCTGATCGGGCGCCACGGCAACACGCTCGAGGCGCTCAACCTGGTCTTCAACAACGCGTTCAACTCAGGCGTTCGAACGAACCGCCACTATTACACGATCGACGCGGAAGGTTACCGCGCGCACCGCGCGGATCAGCTCAAGAATTTGGCTCTCGCGACGCTCGAACGCTGCATGCGCGAGAACACGCCGCAAAAGCTCGAACCGATGCTCCCTTCCGAGCGCAAGATCATCCACCTCGTGCTCGCCGATTCGGAGCACGTGCGCACGGAATCCGAAGGCGAAGAGCCGGAGCGACGCGTCGTAATCCACCCGCGCTGAGTTCGCAGCTAGCGGAAACCATCGCGGCGATCGCGACCCCGCCGGGGAAGGGAGCGATCGCGATCGTTCGCGTCAGCGGTCCCGCGGTAGGGGCGCTGCGCGATCGTCTCGTGCGGACGACGTCCACTTTACGGCCGCGCGTCGCGACGCGCGCCACGATCGTGGATGAGTGCGGGCGCGAGCTCGATCGCGCCATCGCCATCGCGTTCTCGGCGCCGCACAGCTACACCGGCGAAGACATGCTGGAGTTGCAGCTCCACGGCTCGCCCGTCGTCGCGCGCGAGGTCGTGCGCGCGCTGCTGGCGTGCGGCGCTCGCCTCGCGGCGCCCGGTGAATTCACGCGCCGCGCGTTCCTCAATGACAAGATGGACCTGCACGCGGCGGCCGCCGTGGCCGACGTCGTCAACGCCGAGACACGCGCCGCGGCGCAAGCCGGGCTCGCCAACCTCGGCGGCGGCCTGGCCGACGAAATCCGCTCCCTGCGCGCATCGCTCGCGCACCTTCTCGAGGAGCTCGCCGGCGCGATCGACTTTCCCGACGAGGTCCCCGAGCCCGGCCGGGCCGGGATCGAGCGCCGGCTCGAGCCGATCGTCGCCGCGCTGGAACGCCTGCGCCACGACGGCGAGCTGGGCCGGCTCTTGCGCGAGGGCCTGGGCGTGGCGATCGTAGGGCCGCCCAACGCCGGCAAGTCGTCGCTGCTCAACGCCCTGCTCGGCTTCGAGCGAGCGATCGTGTCCGAGATTCCCGGCACGACGCGCGACGCGCTCGAAGAGGCGATCGTCCTCGACGGCGTGCCCGTGCGGCTGATCGACACGGCGGGAATACGCACGCACGCCGATCGGCTCGAGGCGGCCGGCATCGAGCGGACGGAGCGGGCGCTGGCCGCCGCGGGCATCGCGCTGGTCGTGATCGACGGCTCGGAGCGGCTCGGCGTGGACGCGTTCGACCTGCTGGAGCGCACCGCCGGGCGGCCGCGCATCCTGTTCTTCAATAAGTCCGATCTCGGTACGCTGGGCGCGCGCGAGTCTGGCGCGCCCGAGGCGATCGTCGGGAGCGTCCGGCATACCGCCACGCTCGAGGAGCTGCGGCGGGCCGTCGCGCGGCTGGGCTGGGGCGGCGAGCGGATCGACGTCTCGCGTCCGCATCTCGTCGCGCTGCACGAGTTCGACGGCGTCAACGCGGCGCTCGACGGTCTGCATCAGGCGCGCCGGGCACTCGGCGGCGGTGAGCCGATCGACTTCGCCGCCACGGAGCTGCAGCACGCGTATTCCTCGCTTGGGCATGTAAGCGAGCAGGTAGCCGCCGAAGAGGTCATCGATGGCATCTTCTCGCGCTTCTGCATCGGAAAATGAAGGGAGGATACGGTAATGCGGCGGGCTCTTTTGGCGCTGATCGTCCTCGCGATCTTCGCCTTACCTGCGTCGACGCAAGCCAAGATCGTCTCGCGTTTCGGCGTGACGATCATCAGCTGCGTCGTCAACTCCAACGGGAACAACCTGACCAACGGCATCAACGTGGTCTATTACAACACGCACGATTCGCCCGCGACCGAGGTCGACTTTTTCGTCAACTATTTGGGAAAGCGTTTTATCCTGATCGATAAGGGCAACTTCACACGCGGCGCCCAGATCAATCACAACCTTGCCAACGCCCTGACCGGCCAGGCTTGGGACGGTCCCAAGCCCAAGCTGTGCCGAGTCGAGCGCGTCTACCTCGCCAATGGACAGAGCTTTTAAATGCAACTGCAAACCAATCCGTTAGTTAGCCTCTTAGCGAAAAACTGGTGGGCCGTGCTGATCCGGGGCATCATCGCGGTGATCTTCGGGATTTTGGCCTACCTGTGGCCGGGAGCGACGTGGGTCGCGATCGCCATCCTGTTCGGCGCGTACGCGCTAATCGACGGCATCTTCGCGATCGTCGCAACGGTGCGTGCCGCCGAGACTCAACAGCGGTGGTGGCCGTTCATGATCGAAGGCATCGTCGGCATCGTCATCGCCGCGATCACGTTCTACGACGTCCGCATCACGATATTTGCGCTCTACTTCACGATCGCCGCGTGGGCGTTTCTCACCGGCATCTTCGAGATCGTCGCCGCGATCGAGCTGCGCAAACACGTCGCGAACGAGTTCTGGCTGATCCTCGGCGGGATCGCATCGATCGCCTTCGCGGTGCTCATGATCTGGTTTCCGCTCGCCGGATTTCTCGCGATTACGTGGCTGATCGCGGCGTACGCGATCGTGTTCGGCATCCTGCTGATCGCGCTGGCGTTCCGGCTGCGCTCGCACTTGCCCGCGGCTCCCACCGCGACGACCGCCACGTAAACGGCAGTGCGCGGCGACGCCGGCACGATCGTGGTCGGCGGCGGCCACGCCGGCGTCGAAGCCGCGCTCGCGTCGGCGCGCCTGGGCGTGCCGACGCTGCTCCTTACGGGCGATCCGGAGAAGATCTGCACGCTCCCGTGCAATCCGTCGATCGGCGGCAGCGCGAAGGGGCAGCTCGTGCGCGAGATCGACGCCCTCGGCGGCGCCATGGGACTGATAGCGGACCGCTGCAGCCTGCACGCCCGCTTCCTCAACGAGAGCAAGGGCCCCGCAGTGCGGGCGCTGCGCCAGCAGATGGACAAGCCCGCCTACGCGCGCGTCGCTATCGAGCTACTCCGCGACGAGCCGAACCTTGCGATCCTGCCCGGGCTGGTCGAAGACCTCGAGGTCGAGGCGGGCGCGGTGCGCGGCGTGCGCTGCAGCGACGGCTCGCGCCACCTCGCGAAATCGGTCGTGCTGGCGACGGGAACCTTCCTGGGAGGACAGTCCTTCCGGGGCGACGTCGTTCTCGCCGAGGGGCGTTTCGGTGAGGCCCCCGCAATCGGGTTGGCGGCCGCGCTGCGCCGCCTCGGTTTTCCGACGCTGCGGCTGAAGACCGGCACGCCGCCGCGCGTCGACCGGACCAGCGTCGACCCCGCGGCGATGCTGCTGCAGCCGCCCAGTCCGCGCCCGCTGCTGTTCTCGTATCGCAGCCAGCCGCGTTTCTGCGGGCCGCAGCTGCCGTGTTACGTCACCCAGACCACCGCGCGCACGCACGAACTCGTACGCGATAATCTACACCGCTCTCCGCTGTACGGCCTCGATCTGATTCGTGGAATCGGGCCGCGCTATTGTCCCTCGATCGAAGACAAGGTCGTCAAATTCGCCCATAACCCATCGCACCAGATCTTCATCGAGCCGGAGGGCTGGGATGAGCCGACGCTGTACGTCGGCGGCTTCTCGACGTCGCTTCCGGCCGAGGTTCAGCTCGCGATGCTGCGCACGCTGCCGGGCTTGGAGAACTGCACCATGCTGCGGGCCGGCTACGCGGTCGAGTACGACATGGTCCCGCCCACCGAGCTGCGCGAGACGCTCGAGACACGACGGATCGCCGGGCTGTTCCACTGCGGCCAGCTGAACGGAACGTCGGGCTACGAGGAGGCGGCCGCGCAGGGCCTGATGGCGGGAATCAACGCGGCGCGTGCCGTTCGCGGCGACGAGCCCGTGCGGCTCGGCCGCAGCCAGGCGTACATCGGCGTGCTGATCGACGACCTCGTGACCAAGGGCGTCGACGAACCGTACCGGATGCTGTCCTCACGGGCCGAGCATCGCATCCTGCTGCGGCACGACAACGCCGACCTCCGCCTGATGCCCGTCGGGCGCGCGGCGGGTCTGGTCGACGACGCGGCGTGGGAGGCGTTCGAGGGGCGGCGGACGGCGCTGGGCCGGGCTCGCGAGCGGGCCCAGATGACGCGTGTAAGTGCCGAGGAGCTCGGCGGCGAGCGCTTCGAGCGCGGCAGCACGCTCGCCGACGCGCTGCGGCGTCCGCGCCTGGGCTTCGCCGACGTCGCCGCCCACTTCGACCCGCCCCTCGAGCCGGCGATCGGCGAACGGCTCGCTATCGAGCTCAAGTGCGAGGGCTACGCCCGGCGCGAGGAGCTGGCGATCGAGAAGTCGCGCAAGACCGAAGACGCGCGCATTCCCGAAGACTTCAACTATCTCGCGATCGCGGCGCTGTCGCGCGAGGCGCGCGAGAAGTTCGTTCGCCAGCGCCCCCGGACGCTGGGAATGGCCGGCCGCATCCCCGGCATCACGCCTTCGGACGTCGCGATCGTCGCGCTCTTCCTGCACCGCCGCCAAAACGATGTCGGAATCGCGGGCGCTCATCCGTCTATCGTGTCGTAAGGAGGACCCGAGATGAGTGAATATTTGTTTTTGTACCGCGGCGGCAGCCGGCCCGAGTCACCGGCCGAAGGCGAGCAGGTCATGCAGAGATGGATCAGTTGGATGCAAGACCTGGAAACCAAGGGCCACCTCAAGGACCGCGGGCAGCCGCTCGAGGGCGAGGGCAAGGTCGTGCGGGGCAAGCAGCGCTCCATTACCGACGGCCCGTACGCCGAATCGAAGGACATCGTCGGCGGCTACACCTTGATCGAGGCGAAGGATCTGACGCATGCGGCCGAACTGGCCGGCGGATGCCCGATCTTCGACCGTGAGGGCCTCGTCGAGGTGCGGCCCGTCATGAAGATGTAACGGCATCCATGGAGCCCGGCGAGCATCTGTTCCGGCAAGAGTCGGGACGCATCGTAACCGCGCTGTCTCGCATCTTCGGGCTCGACAACATCGCGCTGGCAGAGGACGTCGCGCAAGACGTCTTCTGCCGCGCGCTCGAGGTCTGGAAACTACGCGGTGTGCCGCACACTCCTTCGGCCTGGCTGATGAAAGCCGCGCGCAACCGCGCAATCGACGTGCTGCGCCGCGAGCGCACCGCGCGCAGTCTCGTTCCCGAGCTCGGACGTCTTCTCGAGAGCGAATGGACGATGGTCGCCACGGTGAACGAGCTGTTCGCGTCGGAAACGATCACAGACGACCAGTTGCGGATGATGTTTTCGTGCTGCGATCCGCGTCTCTCCGAAGACGCGCAAGTCGCACTGACGCTGCGGCTACTGTGCGGCTTTACGACCGCCGAGATCGCGGGCGCGTTCCTCAGCACGAACGCCGCTATCGAAAAACGCATCGAGCGCGGCAAGAAAATCTTGGCGAGCTCGAAGCGGTTATTCGATTTTGCCGACGCCGAACTGCCCGCGCGATTGTCCGCGGTGCATCGCACGCTCTATCTGCTGTTCAACGAAGGCTATCACGGCGCGTCGCGCGAGACGCCGGTGCGCGCCGAACTCTGCCGCGAGGCGACGCGGCTCGCGGCGTTGCTGCTCGACAACGCGCGCGTCGCGACGCCCGCGTCGCACGCGCTCTGCGCGTTGATGTATCTGAATGCGGCGCGTTTACCCGCACGCGTCGATGCACGCGGAAATCTGGTACCGCTCGCACGCCAGGACCGTGCGCTGTGGGATCGGACGCTGATCGCGCGCGGAAACGAGCTACTCGATCGCTCGGCCACCGGATGCGAGCTTAGCGAATACCACGTCGAAGCGGCGATCGCGTCGTTGCATTCGGGCGCCGCGACCGACGGCGACACCGATTGGGAGCGGCTGCTGTGGCTGTACGACATCCTAATGCGCATCCGCCCGTCGCCGGTGACCGCACTGAACCGCGCCATTGCCGTCGCGCAACGCGAGGGCCCCGAATCGGGCATCGCGGCGATCCGCGCCATCCCCGCCAGCGAGCAGCTCGCAGCCTATCCGTTCTTCCCGGCGGCGCTCGGCGAGCTGGAGCTCCGCGCCGGCCGCCTCGAGCGCGCGCGCAGCCACTTCGAAGCCGCCGCCGCGCTCGCGCGCAACCCGATGGAGCGCCGCTTTCTCGAGTCGCGCGTCGAAGCCGCCACGGGTGAACCGCACCGCTGAACACGCGCTCCTCGCACTCCTAGAGGACGCCGGGGTCGCGCAGGCGCTGACCGCGCCGCTGAGCCGCTATGGCGCGCTCGTGCTGGAGGCCAACCGGCGTGTCAACCTAACCGGGGCGAAATCTCCCGAGGCGCTCGCTCGACATCTGCTCGACAGCCTGACCGTTGTGCCCCATATCCGCGAGCCCTATGTCGACGTCGGCTCCGGAGCCGGGTTGCCGGGCATTGCCGTCGCGATCGCGAGCGGGATCCCGGTTACGCTGATCGAGGCCACCGCCAAGAAGGCAGCCTTCCTCACGCAGACCCTCGAGGCACTGAACCTGCCTGGGAGCGTGATCCAACAACGCGCGGAGGAAGCCGGGCACGACGACGCCCTGCGCGAGCGTTTCGCAAGCGGCACCGCGCGCGCTCTCGCAGGGGTCACGACCGTCGCCGAGCTGCTGCTGCCTTTGATCCTGCCGGGCGGCGTCGCAGTGCTGCAGCGCGGACGGTTTGACGAGCGTGAGCACCGCAGCCTGGAAGACGCCAGCCTGATGCTGGGCGGCCGGATCGAATCTGAACTGCCGCTGGCCGGCGAGCGACGCATCCTGCTCGTACGTAAGGAAGGCGCGACGCCGCTGCGCTTCCCGCGACGAGCCGGCATCCCCGAAAAACGCCCCCTCTGCACCTAGCGGCATCGGGGCGTTTCACGGCGAACATCGGCGTGAAACAAACAGGGGGGATTCGTGAAAGACGCGGCCGAGGGGTTGTCCGAGTTCGAAAAGGGCCTAATTCTCGGTATCCTGATCGGTGAGGGGCATTTTGGCGGGGACGGCAAGCAGCCACAGATCACCCTGAAGATGAACGTCCGCCACGAACAGTTGCTGCGCTGGCTCAACGACCGCGTGCGCTGGTCCCGCCTGTACGGGCCATACCACCACGACAACCGGCATTATCTCCAGCTGATGATCCGCGGCCCGGCCCTGCGCCAAGAGCTGGCGCCGGTGCTTTATGCCTCGCCTTGGGCTGAAATAGACGACCACTCGTACGCTCGCTTTGTCGAGATGTTGGAGCGCTACGGCCTGCTCGGCGAGATTGTTTCACGGAGCAGTTCGACGTGAAACTCCCAGAGCTCGACCGGCGGCTCGCTGCCGCCCTTCCGACGGGCAGCCTCTTCGCCGTGGGCGGCCGCGTGCGCGACGAGCTGCGCAGCACGCTCGAGGGCTCGGCCGCGCCGGCCGACTCCGACTACGTCGTCGTCGGCGTGGCGCAGGATGAGTTGATAGGCCGCCTGCGCGGCCTGGGACACGTCGATCTTGTCGGCGCCTCGTTCGCGGTCCTCAAGGTAACGATCGACGGCCAAACGGTCGACGTGGCGCTTCCGCGGCGGGAGTGGTCGGTCGGGATCGGTCATCGGGACTTTGCCGTCGAGAGTGGTGCAGACGTCGCGCTCGAGGAGGATCTCGCTCGGCGCGACTTCCGGATGAACATGATCGCGCGCGCAATCCCTTCGGGCGAGATCGTCGACCCCTACGGCGGCGAGGTCGACATTCGCGAGCGGCGCATCGACATTTTGACGCCGCAGACCTTCGCGGAGGACCCGCTGCGGATGCTGCGCGCCGCGCAGTTCGCCGCGCGCTTCGAATACGCGGTCACGCCGGCGCTGCGAGCGGCCATGACTGAGGCCGCGCCACGGGTCAGCACGGTCGCGGCGGAGCGCATCCAGGACGAGCTCGCCAAGCTCTTCCGCGCTCGAAAACCCTCGCTAGGACTCGAGCTCTTGCGCGAGACCGGCGTGCTCGCCCGGCTCTGGCCGGAGCTGCTCGAGGGGGTTGGCGTCGAGCAGAACCAGTGGCACGCCTACGACGTGTACCGGCACAGCCTCGCCACGCTGGATGCCTCGCCACCGGGCGACCTGGTGCTGCGGCTGTCCGCCCTGCTGCACGACGTCGGCAAGCCCCGCACGAAGGACGGGCCGCACTTTTATCGTCATGAGATCGAGGGCGCGGAGATGACCCGCGCGATGCTCGAGCGCTTCCGCTTCTCCAACGACGCCGTCAAAGCGACCGAGCACCTGGTCCGTCAGCATATGTACTCGGCCGATCCGGAGCTGACGGACGCGGCCCTGCGCCGCTTCATCCGCCGGATCGACCCCGCCAATATCGAACGTTTGTTCGCATTGCGGCGCGCCGACATCGCGGGGAGCGGCCTGCCGCCGCGCGACGGCGGGAATCGCGCTTTCGAGGCGCGGGTGCGCGCCGAGCTGGCGCGCAAGCCCGCGTTTTCGATTCGAGAGCTGGCCGTCGGCGGTGACGACGTGATCGCGGCGCTCGTGCTGCGCGGCGACGCGCCGCCCGGCTTTCGCGGTGACGAGCGCGTAGGAGCCGCGCTAGGCTGGCTCTTCGAGCAGGTCACCGATGAACCCGAACGTAACGAGCGCACCTTGCTGCTGCAACTCCTCGAGCAGTATCTGGCGGCGTGATGGCTCGCATCATCGCGCTCGTCAATCAAAAGGGCGGCGTCGGCAAGAGCACGACCGCCGTGAATCTCGGCGCCGCGCTCGCGCTGTTCGGCCGGCGTGTGCTCGTCGTCGACACCGATCCGCAAGGCAACTCCACGACGGGGCTCGGCATCGAAAAATCCGTGCTGACCCACGATATTTATCACGCGCTGATGCAAGAAATTCCGCTCGAGCGCGTTATCGTCAACACCGAGCTCTCCAACCTCTGGCTCGCTCCGGCGACGATCAATCTCGCGGGTGCCGACGTCGAGCTCGTCGCGGCGCTGTCGCGCGAAACGCGGCTGCGGCAAGCGCTGGCGCCGATCGCGTCGCGTTACGACTTCGTGCTGATCGACTCACCCCCGTCGCTCGGCCTGCTCACGATCAACGCGCTGACCGCCGCCGACGACTGCATCATCCCGGTGCAGGCAGAGTTCTACGCGCTCGAGGGATTGGCGCAGCTCACGAGCGTCATCTGGCGCGTGCGCGACGCGCTCAATCCGACGCTGTACGTCAGCGGCGTGCTCGTCACGATGTTCGACGGCCGCACGCGCCTGTCGTTGGAAGTCATTCGCGAGCTGCAGAAATACTTTCCAGAGCAGGTCTTCAAGACGCAGGTGCCGCGCAACGTGCGCCTCTCCGAGGCACCGTCGTACGGCAAGCCGGCGATCCTCTTCGACCTCAAGAGCCGCGGAGCACAGGCGTACATCGCCGTCGCGCGCGAGATGCTGGAACCAGCGCGGGCGCGCGCGTGAGCGCGCCGAAGCGCGGTCTCGGGCGGGGGCTGGCGGCGCTCCTCGGCGAGGCCGCGATTCCCGTCGCGAGCTCCGGCGAGGTCGTGCGCGAGATCCCCCTCGGCGAGATTCGCCCGAATCCCTTCCAGCCGCGCAAGCGCTTCGCCGCCGACGCGTTGGACGAGCTCAAGGCGTCGATTGCGGAGTACGGCGTGCTCGTCCCGATCATCGTGCGGCGTCGCGAGCCGGGTTACGAGCTCATCGCCGGAGAGCGTCGCTGGCGCGCCTGCGCGGAGCTGCAGCGCCCGACGATTCCGGCGCTGATCCGAACGAGTGACGATCGCCAGACGCTCGAGTTCGCCATCGTCGAGAACCTGCAGCGTGAAAACCTCAACCCGCTCGAGGAAGCCGCGGGCTTCGCATATCTGATCGAAGAGCACGGGCTGACGCAAGAAGAGGTCGCCCGGCGCCTCGGTAAGAGCCGGCCCACCGTCGCGAACACGCTGCGGCTGCTCGGCCTGTCGGATCCGATCAAGGCGATGCTGCTGGACGGGCGGCTCTCCGCGGGGCATGCGCGCGCGCTCCTGGCCGCGCCCGAGCGCGAGCGCGACTCGCTCGCCAACCGGGCCGTGAGCGAGGGCGCGACCGTGCGCGGCCTGGAACGCATCGTCGCCGGCCTGGGGACGCCGCAGCGCTCGCCGCTGCTACGTCCGCTCTCGCCGGAAGAGCGCGACTTCGAAGCCCGACTGCGGGAGAAGTTCGCAACGCACGTCGCCGTCATACGCTACGGCCGCGGCGGACGTATCGAGCTGCGCTTCAGCGACGAACCCGAGCTGACGCGGCTCGGCGACCTCTTGTTGGGCGAGCCAACCTAGGAGCGCCTCGTGTTCTTTCCGATCTCGCGCATCATCGCGCTGCTGATGGCCGCCGTGCTCTGCTTCGCGCTGCTGATCCCGCTCGCGCTGGCGCGGCATAACGCCGCGCTCGCGATCTTCGTCGCGATCGTCTTCGCCGTGTATCTCTTCGGAAACATCGTTGTATGGCAACGCATGCGCCGGCGCGGCTAAAACGCGCCGCGAGGCTGCGCGGAATCTACGCGATCCTCGGCGAGGAACCGCGCGTCGTGGAGCGGGCGCGCGCGATCTTGGACGGCGGCGTTCGCATCGTCCAATACCGAGCGAAGAACGGAATCGTCGCCGTGACGCTACAGCGCCTGCGCGACATTACTCGCGAGCGCGACGCGTTGCTGATCGTCAACGACGACTGGCGCGCGGTTGGAGAATTCGATTGCGACGGCGTGCACCTCGGGCCCGGCGACGATGGATTTGCCGACGTCGCGCGCGTGCGCGCTGCCCTGCCGGAGCGGCTCATCGGTCTGTCGTGCGGCACGCTCGCGGAGGTTCGTCGCGCGAACGCCGGCGACGCGGATTACATCGGGGCCGGATCCGTCTATGCGACGCAATCGAAGAGCGACGCCGGGGAACCGATCGGCATCGACGGACTGCGCCGGCTCGCGGGCGCGGCCGCGCCGCCGGTCGCCGCGATCGGCGGCATCTACCTCGCCCGGCTCGCGGCGGTGCGCGCAACGGGCGTCGCGATGGCCGCACTGATCTCGGCGCTCGCGAACGCCGATGCGCCGGAACGCGCCGCGCGCGAGCTCGTCGCGCGCTGGGATGGCGGCGCGTGAACACGATCGTTCTCTCGATCGGGACGAGCCATCCGTGGAACGTCGCCGGCATTGGACGCGACGTCATCGTGGGCGAGCGCCTCGATGCGCGCGTCTTTACGGCGATCGCCGCCGTGAGCGCTCAGGACGGCCGCGGCAGCGTCGTCGTGCAACCCGTTTCGCGCGACGTCCTTGCCGCACAGCTGACGGCGCTTCCGTGGGATGCCGCCGGCGCCGTTCGCGTGGGCGCTCTGCCCACGCGCGACGCGGTGGACGCGGTCGCCGCGGTGTTGCGCGCGCACGCGTGGTTGCCGGCCGTCGTGGACCCGGTGTTCGCGGCGAGCGGGGGCGGAGAGCTCGGCGATGCCGCGGCGCGCGACGCGATTCGCGACGATCTCGCGCATTTGGGCAACGTCGTCCTCACGCCGAACCTCGCGGAGGCGGCGACGCTGCTCGGAAGCGGCGGGATCGACCGCGCCAGCATCGGCGACGCGGCCGCGAGCCTGCAGGCCCGCGGCGCGCTCGCCGTGCTGCTCAAAGGCGGCCACCTCGACGGCGCTCCAGTCGACGCGCTCGCGACGTCCAGCGGCGTCGAATTCTTCACTGAGCCGCGCATCGCGGGGCGCATGCACGGCACAGGCTGCACGCTCGCGATAGCGCTCGCGTGCGAGCTCGCGTGCGGCGCGGCACTGCGCGACGCCGTCCGCGCCGCTCGTGCATTCGTTCGCGACCAAATCGCGCAACATTGAAGGCGTCGCGCACTTTGGCGTCGAGCATGTAAGCGCTAATGCAGAGGACTCGTAAGCCGCGCGTCATGTCGGGCATGCGCCCGACCGGACCGCTGCATCTCGGTCACCTCGTCGGCGTGTTGACGCAGTGGGCCAACTACAGCGAGACGGCCGACGCGTTCTTCGAGATTGCGGATCTCCACGCGTACACGACGGAGTTCGACGACACGGCCACTATTCGCGGCGCGCGCGAGGCGATGGTCGCGGTCTGGCTCGCCGCCGGCGTGGATCCGCAGCGGTCCACGATCTTCCTGCAGTCGGGGATACCCGAGATCTCCGAGTTGCAGGTGCTCCTCTCGATGATCACGCCAGTCTCCTGGCTGGAACGCGTGCCGACGTACAAGGGGCAGATCGACGCGCTGGGCCAGAAGGTGGCGACGTACGGGTTTCTGGGCTATCCGCTGCTTCAGCTGAGCGACATCGCGGCCTTCCGCGGCGAGTACGTGCCGGTCGGACGCGACCAGGTCGCGCACCTGGAGGTCGGGCGCGAGATCGTCCGCCGCTTCAACTATCTGTACGGCTCCGGCAAGGAGATCTTGGTCGAGCCGCGGCCGACGTTGTCGGAGTTTCCGGAAGTGCCCGGCATTGACGGGCGCAAAATGAGCAAGTCGTACGACAACGCGATCCTCATCGCCGACGACGAGGAGACGACGACGCGCAAGGTTCGTTCCATGGTCACGGACCCGCTGAAGATACGGCGCGGCGACCCGGGGCGCCCCGAGATCTGTCCGGTGTTCGCGCTATGGCGCTTCGTCAACCCGCTGCGGCTCAACGGCATCGCGGCGGAATGCCGCTCGGGCGCGCTCGGCTGCGTCCAAGACAAGAGCGAGTTCGCCGAGCAGCTCAACGAATATCTGCGCCCGGTACGCGAGCGCTACGCCGCGTACATGGCGGACCGGCCGGCGCTGGAACGCATCATCGCCGATGGAACGGCGCGCGCCCGCGAGATTGCGGCCGGCGTCTTACACGACGTCAAACACGCAATGCGACTAACCTAGGAAATCGCTAAAACGTTTTGGCAACATCGGCCGAGGGCCGTTTCACGCGGTGGGGTTGTCAAGCGGAAGCTGCGACGAGCGCGGCAGCAGGAGTAGCACACGACGACGACGAGCGGTTCCGCGGACAACTCCGCCGTGTGAAAAAGGCCGCGAGCCTAATAAAGTGGCGCTCAGCCCTTGAACTTCGGAAGCGTTTTCGCAATCGAGTCGAGCGCCCAGTCGATGTCTTCCAGCGACGCCGCGTAAGAGAACCGCAGATAGCCCTTGCCGGCGGCGCCGAACGACGAACCGCCACCGCACGCCACGCCGCCCTCCTCGAGGAGGAACTTCGCTAGCGCGCGATCGTCGTGCGTGATCGCGGAGACGTTGGGGTAGGCGTAAAAGGCGCCCTCGGGCAGCAGGCACGACATGCCCTGGATGGCGTTGAGGCCGCTGACCAGGCGGTCGCGGCGACCGCGGAAGATCTCGTTCATGCGCTGGACGGGCTCGTCCGATCCGGTAAGCGCTGCGATGCCGGCCATCTGCACGAAGGTCGCGACGCAGCTGAACGTGTTGTTGTTGAACAGCGTCACCGCGCGCGCGAGGTCCTCGGGCATGAGCGCGTAGCCGAGGCGCCAGCCGGTCATCGCGTACGCCTTCGAAAAGCCGTCGACGACGATCGTGCGCTCGCGCATGTCCGGCAGCGCTGCGATCGAGAGATACTCCTGGTCGAGATAGAAGTTGCGGCTGTAGATCTCGTCGGCCAACACGAGGAAGTCGTAGCGCTGCGCGAGCTCGGCTATGAACTCCAGGTCGCTGCGCGTGAGAACGCCGCCGGTGGGATTGTGCGGCGAGTTGATCACGACGACCTTGGTCTTCTTCGACACGCGGCGCGCGAGCTCGTCGAGATCCATGCGCCAGTTGCGCGACTCGAGCAGCGGGATCGCGTGCACGGTCGCCTGCAAGTAGCTCGCGCAGGAGGCGTACGCCGGATAGGCCGGATCGAAGTAGACGAACTCGTCTCCGGGACCGAGTAGCGCGCTCAACGTGTTCCAGATCACCGGCTTGGCGCCGGGCGAGACGACCACGTTCTCGGAGCGCCACTCGGGCGTCACGTGGCGGAAGCGGCTTGCGTAGCTCGCGATCGTCGCGCGCAGCGACGGCAGCCCGCTCGACGGCGTATAGTGCGTATGGTTGTCGTAGAGCGCGTCGACCGCGGCCTTCTTGATCCCGTCGGGGGTGTCGAAATCGGGCTCGCCGATCTCCATGTGGACGACCCTGCGGCCCTGCGCCTCGAGCTCACGGGCGCGCGCCAAAATCTCGAACGCGTTCTCGGATCCCAACCGCGCCACGGCCTCGGCCAAACGATCTTCATGCACTGCGAGCATCTCGGGTCACCTCTCTAAAAGAATCTCGAAACCGTGGGCGAAACGTCCTCGCGTCATGCGCCCGCTGTCGGAAGTCTTCGCGCCCGGAGCACCGACGCTGCCCGAGCGGCTCAGGACGCTCGTCGTTTCGCCCGAACGCGAGTTGGAACCTGGAATGACCGTGCGCGCTACGTTTACGTTTCGCAACCAAGGCGGCGCTCCGGCCACCGGCGTTCGACTCCGCTTCAACGCTCCCGACGGCCTAATCTATCTCGTCGGAAGCGGGAGCCTCGACGGCAACCCGCTGGACGACGAGCTCGGCAATTCACCGCTGCTCGCGCGCGCCGGCGCGGACATCGGCGACGTCGCGCCGGATGAAGAACGGCGCATCGATGTCGCGTACAGCGTGGCCGGCGCCATCGAGAACGGGACCACGGTCGAGCTCCAGGCGGCGCTGGCCTCCTTCGAGCTGCCTCCCATCGGCTCCAACGTCGTGCGTCTCGTCGCGCGCAGCAAGCCGCAGCTGCGCAACGCGCTCACGCGAGCGGCGCTCGAGACCACGCAGCATCCGGTGCCCGGGTCCGAGGCCCAAGTGACGATCTACATTCACAACGCCGGCGAGTCGAGCGCGCGCGACGTGGTCGTCGTCGCACCGATACCGGAGCACACGTCGTACGTCGCCGGCTCCGCGCGCGTCAACGGACGCGACGTTGAGCGCGAGTTGGGCTCGTCGTTCGACAACGTCTACGCGCCGATCGTCGTGCGTTCGCTTCCGGCCAGCGCGTCGGCGACGGTCTCTTACCGCGTGCGAATCGACTCGCCGCTCGGCGACGGCACGCACATCGTCGCGGAGATTCAGGTCGCGTCGCAGGAGACGGCGGCGTTCGCGCTCGAGCCGGCCTCGCTGACGGTGTCGGCGGTTCCCGACTTCGGCGACGACCGCACGAGCCTCACGGCGAAGCCGGCGGCCGACGTGCGGCCGGGCGGACGCGTGCGGCTTACGCTCACTGCGCACAACGCCGGCACGGCCGGCGCCGCGCGCGCGACCGCAAACTTCGAGCTCGGCGAAAACCTCATCCCGGTGCGCGGCGCCTCGACAATCGACGGAAGCCCGGCGCGCGATCGGCGCAAGGAGCCGCTGCGCTTCGCGCTCGGGCCGATCGACGCGGGCGAGGCAGTCACGCTGTGCACCGACGCCGTGGTCGCCTCACCGCTCGAAGACGAGACGGTCGTGACCGCAGCGGCCACGCTCGAATGGGAACCGGCGCGCGACGCCGCCGGGCGGCGGCTCGTGTGCGGCATCGCCGTGCGTTCCGACCCGGCGTTCTTGGCACGCCGGAATCTCGTCGAGCGCAGGGGCAGCGCGATCGTGCGGCCGGGAGCCCAGATCGAGGCCGCGATCGTCGTGACGAACGACGGCAGCGCGGCCGCGCACGACGCCGTGCTGCATCTGCGTCTCGCTCCGGAGCTCGAGGAGGTCGCCGCCTTCGAAAACAGCGCGCGCCTGAGCCTCGACGCAGGCTCGGCGGGACTTCCCCATGCGGACACGATCGATATCGGCAGCATCGACGCGCAGGAGACCCGCCGCATCACGATCCGCGCGCGCGTCCCGTCGCCGTGTCCCGACCGGCGCGAGCTCTTAGTCGGCGCGAGCCTGCACACGCGCGAGCTTGGCGAGACGCCGTTGCGGGAAGCGTTTTGGCGCGTGGACTCGCATCCGGCCTTCACGCCGGAATCCTCGCGGATGGAGCTGGCCGACGACTCCGTGCTACGGCCGAATCAGCTCGCGCTCGTCGACGTTCTGATCGCCAACACGGGAACCGACGTCGCGCACAACGTTCGTTTGCGGCTGTACGTATCGGCGGAGGCGCGCCTGGAGAGCGTCGAGGGCGCGACACGCGACAAGTCGTCGCTGTCGTTCGGCGACATCGCGCCCGGCGGCAGCGGACGGGCGCGCTTGGGCCTGCGCCTGCTGCGCAGCCTGGCGAAGGAATATCCCGTCACGATCGACGCCGTACTGACCGCCGATGCGATGCTGCCGGTCCCGCTCGCACGGCTGACGATCGCGACCGCGGCCGAGCCCGACTTTTCGATCGGCAGTTTCCGCAGCGACCCGGCCGAGAGCGTCGACGTCGGCGATCCGGTCGAATGGGTGCTGCACGTTCGCAACGGCGGCGACGGCGTCGCGCATCACGTCGCGATCTTCGTCGACGCGCCCGAGTCGCTCATCTACGTGCCGAACTCGACGACCGTCAACGACGTCGCGATACGCGACGCCGGCACCGCCGCGCCCTTCGCTGCGCCCAAGGGCATCGTGTTGAACGAGGTCGATCCGGGCGTCGAGGCAACGATCCGGTGGCGGACCGTCGTGCACAATGGGTTGCCCGCCGGCACGATGATCGCGCAGATCGCCCGGGTGCGTTACGACGGCGAGCGCGAGGACCAATTCGTCGCGCCGGACTTGAAGGTTCGCTCGGGGCCGGTCTTCGCGAACGCGATCGCCGGCCTGCCGTTCGGTCTCGACGGGGTGCTCGGTCCCGCTATCGGCGCGCAGCGCGCCCTGCCCGAGGACCGCTTCATCGAACTGCCGCCCGCGACGCCCGTGGGCGAGGGCAACGGCGCGTACGCGCTGGCTCGCCTGACTTCCGGGTCGGCGCAGGACGACGACGCGCCGGCACGAGCCGCGGGAACTCTCGCGGCGTTCACGCCGGAACGCTTGGAGCGCACGCTGCGCTTCTTGCGCGAGGCGCGCTTCGGAGGGCTGGTAACGCATCTCTTCGTCGTGCGCGCCTTCCTCCCCGACGCAATCGGCGACACGCACTGCGCGCTCACGCCGCTGCGCGACCTGCTGCGCGAAGAGCTCGACCGGCTCTTCATCAAGCTGCGGCTGCCGCGTTACGCGATCGCGCCGCGCGACATCGAGACGCCGTCGCTGCGCTCGACGATCGAGCGCGTCCTGCACGAAGCCGCGCTGGCGCGCGGAGTCCCCGCAGAGCCGCCGACCGAATCGATCGTGTTGCGCGGCAGCTTCGACACCGGACCGGTGCATGAGCTGGCAGAGCGTCTCGGCTCCGCCGAGCTCGCCACGGCCACGCCGTGGGCCGGGCTCGCGCGGCTTTTGCCCAACGAGGCGAGCGCGTTCGCGCGCTACCGCAGCGGTTTGGCCGACGTGTTGGATCGGCTGTCCGATGCCGACTCCGGCGAGTTCATCGAAGAGCTCCAGCAGCGCAACGACGCCGCGCTGGATGCCGAGCTGGGCGCGCTGCTCGCGGCGCAGCACGAGACGGCGTAGCTATGCCGACCGCCGCCTTAGCGCTGCTCGTGCTCGTCGCGGCCGCGCTGGTAGCGGCTGCAATAATGCTCACGCGGCGGCGTCCGCCGCACGTCGAGCCCAGCGCAACCACGAGCGACTGCGATTGGGCCGCGGCCGCGGGCGCCGAGTTTGCGCATCTCTCCGACGCGGATCGCTGCGACTTGGTGTTTGCCGTCGCGGCGCTGGAGGACCCGCGGTCGCACCGGCTGCTCGAAGGGGCGCTCGAGGATCCATCCGAGGCCGTGGCGCTTGCAGCCGCGCGCGCGATGGCGAGTTGCGGAAGAAGCGCGGAGCTGGAGCGCTACCTCGCGCGGCCCGGTGAGCGCAGCCGCCGGATCGCGGCAATGCTCGAGCTCTTTACGTAAGCGTTAGCCCTTCTTGTTGAAGTACTTAACGAGAATCTGCCGCGCGATCGGCGCGGCGACCGTCGCGCCGTAGCCGCCGCTGCGATCGACGAAGACGGCGAGCGCGATCCGCGGATGCGCGGTCGGCGCCCACGCGACGAACCACGTCGTGTTGGGGCCGTTGCCGCCCGCCGTTTCGGCGGTCCCGGTCTTACCGGAGAAAGGCAAACCGTCGATCGCCAGGCCGTACGCCGTACCGCCGGGATCGGTCACGCGCGCCATCCCCGCGCGCACCGCAGCGAGCGCCTCGGGCGTCACCGGAACCTCGCGAATGACGCGTGGGGAGAAGCGCTTGACGGTTCCGCCGTTCGGCCTGCGGATCTCGCGGACGATCTGCGGCTCGTACAGCGTGCCGCCGTTGATCACCGTCGACGCGACGTTGACCATTTGAAGGGGTGTGGCTTGCATCGCGCCCTGTCCGATGCCGAGGAAGCACGCCTCGCTCGGCTCCATCGGTACGCCGAACGCGCGCATCTCCCAGGCGTTGGTCGGCCAGTTCCCTTCGTTTTCGCCGGGGAGGTCGATGCCGGTCTTCGCGTCGAGGCCGAACGCGAGCGCGTATCTGCGCAGGCGCGCGTTGCCGAGCCACCACGAGAGCCGGAAGAAGTAGCCGTCGCTCGACGCCGCAAGCGCGGGGATGAACGTCGTGTCGCCGAGGCCGCCGGCCGCGATGTCGCGCGCGTAGTATCCGCCGCAGTCCCAACCGCCGGTGTCGTCGACGACCTGATCGACCTTCACCACGCCCTCGGTCAGCGCCGCGGAGCCGGTGACCATCTTAAACGTCGAGCCCGTCGGCGTGGCGGCCGCGATGGCGCGGTTGAAGAGCGGCTGGGTCGAGTCCGTGAGATCGTACGCGATGCGCTTCCAGCGATCCGCGGCGAAGTCGTTGGGATCGTAGTTGGGATAGCTCGCGACCGCCAGGATGTCGCCCGTCCACGGGTCCTCCGCGACGACGGCGCCGGAGAGCGAGCGCCGCCCTAGGCCCCGAATCTCCTGCGCGAGCGCGGTTTCCGCGATCTGCTGCAGCCTCCAATCTATGTTCGTCACCAGCGTGTCGCCCGGCACGGCAGGCTTAGACGGCAGCTTGACGCCGGACACCACGGCGCCGGTCGCGTCGACGACGACGCGCTCGCCGCCGGGCATGCCGCGCAGATACGAATCGTACGTGAACTCCAGGCCGTCCTTGCCGACGACGTCGTTCGGAGAGTAGCCCGCGTTGCGGAGACGCTCCAACTCGTCTTGCGTGATCGCGCCGACGTAGCCGACCAGATGCGACGCGAGCTGGCCGCGCGGATAGCCGCGCATCGGCTGCACCTCGAGATCGACGCCCGGAAGATTCGAAAGCACCTCGGAGAGCCGCGCGACGACCGCGACGGGCATATCCGTCGCGAGGATCACCGGGCCGTAGGGCTCGTTCTGCGCCACCGCCGCGAAGTCCGGATACGTGATGCCGCGATGGTGCAACAACCGGAACCACAGCGAACGCTCGTCGACGCCGAGAATCTGCGCCAGGCTCGCGAGCTCGCCATAGGGATTCTTTACTTGCGACGGGATGAGGCCGACGACGAACGACGGACGGCTGCGTGCGATGACCGCTCCGTGCCGGTCGTAAATCACGCCGCGCGGCGCGGCCACCGGGATCAGCCGAATCTGATTTGCCTGCGCTGCCGCACGATAGCGCTGCCCGTCGACGAGCTGCACGACGATCAGCCGCGCGAGCAACGCCGACAGCGCGACGACGATCAGCGCGGCGAACGCTACCAGCCGCCAGGTGGGGAGCCGCCACGGCGCGCGGCGCGGCGGATTGATCGGCCGCATCAGCGGACGCGTTCGACGCGGCGCCCGAGCAGCATCACGACGACCATGCCGACCGCGTTGAGCGCGCTCGCGAGGACCGCTTCGTGCAGGTGCATGAGCCCGAGTCCAGGCGGATAGCCACCGAGGGCCGCCACGACCCAGTAGAGCAGCGCGCGCACGAGCGTCGTCACGACCGTGATGACGATCACGAGCGGAATCGAGTCCGCGAAGAAGCCGCGCGACAGCGCGCTGGCCAGGACGGCGCTGAGGCTCGTAGCGATCGTCCAGGCCGCGCCTGAGTGCGCGGAGAGCGCGTCCTCGCAGAGCCCCGCGGTGAGGCCGTACAGCACGGCGCGGCGCGCATCCACGCGGATCGCGTACCAGATCACGGCGACCAGCACGAGGCTCGGAACGACGCCGCGTATCGCGATGTAGTGCACGACGGTCGACTGCGCGAGGAGCGCAGCAGCCAGCCACGCGGCCGCGACGTACCAGGCCGGGCCGACGAAGGGTGCGACGTGAGGTTTACTTCGAAACGACGACAACGCGGTCGAGAGCGCCGAGATCGACCGACGTCTTGAGCACGGCGGTCTGATAAAGCGTGGCGTCACCGCGCTCGATCGCGGTCACCGTTCCGATCGGAACGCCGGAACGGAACGAGCGTCCCTCACCGGTCACGACGACGTCGCCGACGCGCAGCGGCGCGTCCTGCGGAATGTACTCGACGATGACGCTGCCGAGATTTCCGCGCGCGATGCCCCACCAGCGCCCGCGCTGCACGACCGCCGGAATGCGGCTCGTGTAATCGGTTGCGAGGAGCACGGTGCTCGAGAATGGCGTGACGGCGACGACGCGACCGACGACGCCGTCCGCGGCGATGACGCCGTCGTCGCGCCGCACTCCGGAACGCGTGCCTTTGTCGATCGTCACGGCGCGGGACTCGTTTTCCGGCGGGAAGCCGATCACGCGCGCCTCGACGCCGTGGTAGAGGTTGACGACCGGCCGCACGTCGGTCTCGGCGGCGTACGCCGCGGCCAGCTCGTGCAGGCGCGCGTTCTCCTCGATCAGCCGACGATTGCGCGCGCGCAGACGTCCGTTTTCGCTCTCGACGCCCGGCAGCGACACGACGGTCGTGGCGAGCGAGCGAGCGCCGCCGATCGTCGCCGACGCGGCGGTCTGCGCGAATCCGAAGATCGAGCTCGTCACGGTCGCGATCGGGCTCACCGAACCCGTGCGCTGCGCGTTGATCTGCAGCAGCGCCAGCGCCGCCGCCACGATGATTATGCTGATCAGCGCAAAGAGTCTGCGCTCGTCTCTATAGGTAAAGATGTCGACCCCCAGGTGGCGCTAGTTCGTTTCCGGCAGCACAAATCCCAACCGCCGGAGCGCACGAACGAAGCGGGCCAGCGGCAACCCCATTACCGTGTAGAAGTCGCCGTCGATGGCCTCGACCAGCGCCGCGGCCCGTCCCTGGATTCCGTAGGCGCCGGCCTTGTCGAGCGGCTCACCTGTGGCGACGTACTCGGCGATCTCGGCAGGCTCGAGGCGGTAAAACCGCACGCGCGTCGTCGCCCGTTCCTCGATCCAGTCGGACACGCCGGGCACGGCGAGCGCGAACGCCGTGTGCACGAGGTGTTCCCTGCCCGACAAGCGCCGTAGCATAGCGACGGCTTCACCGGCGTCGCGCGGCTTGCCGAGTGCGCTTCCGTCGAGGTCGACCACGGTGTCGGCGGCGAGTACGGGCGCGTCGATAGCGCTCTCGCGCCGCAGCGCCATGACGCCGGCGAGTTTCTCGCGCGCATGGTGGCCGGCCAGCTGCGCGGGGCTGATGCCGTGCGCGGGCGGCTC
>DATDGN010000184.1:0-17690 GCA_036522095.1 Candidatus Cybelea sp.
CGCGGCGCTGCAAGGGGCGGCCGAGGAGCCGTTGCGCGCGGGCGGCCTCGCGCTGCGCGTGCTCGAGCTCGCGCTGCGCCTGAGCGAGGCGCATACCAAGGCGCTCGCGAGCGACGTCGGCTGCGCGGCGGAGTTCGCGCACGCGGCGCTGGCGGGCTGCGCGTACAACGTGCGCGTCAACCACAAATACATGCGCGACGCCGAGGTGATCGCGCGTCAAGCCGAGATGCTGGCGTGCTACGAAAGCGAGGCGGCGAACATGCTCGAGCTGGTGCGCACGACGGTCGGCGCGGCGCTCGCGAAGCGCTAGCCGAACTTACAGCGACTCGTAGGTCGCCGCAGCCATCCCGCCGAGAATCTCGCCGGCGACATGACCGGAGTCTTCATCGTGCGGCCCGTTCATCGCTCCGATGTAGAACGCGAACGCGACGTGGCGGCCGCGCCGCGTCGTGATGTAACCCGCGAGGCCTTTCTCGATCGTCGAGCCGCCGCTCAGGTCGTTATTCCCGCCGTCCGTTCCGGTCTTGGCAAAGACCTTGCCGCGCGCCCGCGACGCGCGCTGGATGTCGACCAGCGTACCGTCCACGCCCATGATCGGCAAGCCGCGCAGCAAGAAGCGGTACCAGCTCTGCATCCGCGCCCACGCGAGATAGCGAACCATAAAATCGGGCGTAAAGTAAGCGCCGCCGTAACCGTCTGATTGTGACGCCTGATTGACATCGAGCCCGGCATTGCTCAACATCCGCGCCTCGAGCGCAAATCCGGTCTTGACGTAGTCGCTCTTGGCTTTCGCCAGATACACCGCCCACGTATACGGCATCAACGCCGCGTGCAGATTATCGCTCACCTTGAGCGTAATGTAGGCGTCTTCGCTAAGCGGCGGCGAGACGTGCTTCGCGACGAGATTCGAGTTCGAGTGATTCTGTAAGGCGTAGGGGTTGCCTTGAACCGGCCCAGACCCGTAGGTCGAGTAGTCTACCACCAGCACGCGTGGCGGCTGAATCGAAACGCCCGCATCTTTCAGCGCGACCGTAAATGCGGCTTGAGCAAAGGCTTGCGGCTCCGGCACGCGATATGCGTAGAGCACGCTCGAACCAACAGGCTGCGACCCGGTGATCGTGACGTGGTGAACAATGGGGTAGAGCGGCTCAAGCTCCCCGGCCCTGGGGCGGTTCTCGATCTTGCGATCGGTACTCATATCAATCGTCGCGTCGCTCTTGGCCGCGCCCGTCGTCGCTCGATTTAGAAATTGAACGTAAGGTGTCTGCGGAGAAACCTTGATACTCACCGGATCACCCGGATCCGCGCCCGGAGCTACCGTCACGTCGACGATGTTGTCGTTGACGACGATCGGCGAGACGACAACGCCAGTTCCGCTTTCCGTGCCTTGGTCGGGGAACAACGTTGTATCGATTTCGACGCCAGCGATCTGCTTGACGCCCGCCTTTGCGACCTGCGCCGCGAGATCGCGGAAGACCGCAAGCGGATCGCCCGGTACGGCCCTCGTTTCCGCGGAGCCGTCGTACGCGTGGTCCTCGTTCTCGAACGCGAGCGAGCCGTCGGGTTGGATGCGTTGCGAGAGGTTCGGATCGCCGCTCGCAACGAGCACGAGGTCGCCGTGCAGCACGCCTTGCGCCTCGATCCGTCCTCGAGCATACACCGGCGTCGTCCAACGGAAGTTGGGTCCGAGCAGCGCGAGGCTCGTGCCCTCGGTCAGCAGCTTCGTCGTCGACGCCGGCACCATGAGTACGCCCGGGTTGCGCGCGTAGAGCACACGATGCGAATCGAGGTCGTAGACCTCGCCCGCGACGATCGTGTGGGCGAGCCGCGGCGTTTGCGTCGGCGCGTTGATCGCGGCCGCCAGCACTGCCGCGCTCAGCATCTAGGCGTAGACTTCGACGAGGTCGAGGAACGGCGCGATGTCCGCCGCGTCCACCTCCATGCCGACGCCTTGTGTGTGATAGCGGATGTCGTGGAAGTCCATGCCGCCGGTCATCACGAGGCCGTGCTTCTTTGCAGTCTCGCGGAACTCGGCGGTGTCGGCCGCATCGTGCAGCGGATAGAACACCTCGAGCCCGCGCAGGCCATGGCCGACCAGCTCGTTGATCAGCACGCGGTCCCGCAGGCGGCCGGGATGCGCGAGCACGGGAATCCCGCCGGCTTCCGCAATCTTCTCGATGGCGCGCTCAGGGGTGGTGTAATGCTGCGGCACGTAGCCCGGCCGGCCGCGCCCCAACGCCTGCTTGAAAGCGGCGTCCACGCTGTCCACGATGCCCAGCCGCACGAGCGCCTTGGCCACGTGCGGACGGCCGATCGCCAGAGCGTCGCCGGATTCGCGCAGCACGTCGTCCAGCGTCAGCGAATAGCCCGCTTGGCGCAGCTTCTCCACCATCGTCTCCGCGCGCAGGCGGCGCTGGGTCTGATTGTATTCGAGCAGCTCGTTGATCGGCGACGGGCCCAGAGGAACGCTGTACCCAAGCACGTGGACTTCGTTCTCGCGCCACGTCGTGTTTATTTCGATGCTCGTGATCACGCGGGCTCCCGGCGGCGGGTCGAACATGCCGTACGCGGCCAGCGTATCGTGGTCGGAAATTGAAAAGAGCTCGACGCCGCGCTCTCCCATGAAGTCCGACAGTTCTTGCGGCGACAGTGTGCCGTCGCTCATCCGCGTGTGCGAATGCAGGTCAATCTTCAACTTTGGAAACCTTCTCCTCTACCTTTACCTTGCGGCGCTCGACGAGCAGCGAGATCGCGGTGCGCTCGCTCTCGCCGATGGCGACGACCACGAACGACGGCGTGCAGACCGCGTCGAACTGAGCACCCTTCAAATAGCTGCGCGCGATCGCCACCGCCTTGATCGCCTGATTGATCGCACCCGCGCCGACCGCCTGGAGCTCGACGCTGTCGCGCTCGCGCAGCGCAGCCGCCAGCGCGCCGGCCACCGCATTGGGATTGCTCTTCGCCGAGACCTTCAAGGTCACGCCGGAATTCATGCGATACCCTTAAGAAAAATGCGTTTTATTTCGCTCGCCTTTCCTGAGCTTGGATCGATTGTAACGACCGCGCCGCAAAACTGGCGCGATCCATTTCGCTGGACGGTGAAGCGTTCCGAGAGACCAGTTAGAAACCGGTCCAGGACGGCCTTGGCTTCCATTCCGATAATGCCTTCCGTCGGCCCCGTCATGCCCAGGTCGCTCAGGTAGGCCGTTCCTCCCGGCAGAATCTGCTCGTCGGCCGTCTGGACGTGGGTGTGCGTCCCGACGACGCACGAGACTCGGCCGTCGAGGTAGCGGCCGAGGGCGATCTTCTCCGAGGTCGCCTCAGCGTGCACGTCGACGATCACTACGGGGGTTCGCGCCCGGAGCTCAGGCAGGTAGTCATCGGCGCATCGAAACGGGTCGTCGGAGGGCGGCATGAAGGTCCGCCCCATCAGGTTCAGCACGGCGAGCGTGACGCCGCCGACGGAGAACGTGCCGGCGCCCCGGCCGGGCACCGTGGGCGCATAGTTGGCCGGGCGGATGACGCGCTCGCTCGTTTCCAAGTACGCAGCGAAGTCGCGCTTGTCGAAGATGTGGTTGCCGCCGGTGATGAAGTCCACGCCGCTGGAGAACATCTCCTCGGCGGTCTGCGCGGTCAGGCCGAATCCCCCGGCGGCGTTCTCGCCGTTCGCGATGCAGGCGTCGATGTGGTGTTGTTCCCGCAGCAGCGCAACGCAGCGCTTCAACACGTCGCGGCCGGGAGATCCGACCACGTCCCCCACGAGGAGAACGTTGATCGCGGCGCGTTCTATCGGCGAGCCGACGCCTTGGCTTTCTTCTGCGACTTTAAGAAGTAGACGAGCACGCGCTTTTCTTCTCTAAACCCGACCAGACTCTTGGACTGCTCGGGATCGCGCAGCGCTTCGATCGCGTAGAGCGCGGCTTCGTCTTCGGCGGCCGGGTCGGCCTCGAGGTGATCGTCCGGATGCGGGTTGCGCACGAGCGTCTCGCCCCAGCGATTGCCGAAGAACCCGACCTGCAACTCGAGCTCTTCCTTAGTGAAGGTCTCCAAGTCGCGCGTCACGTGCACGAAGGTCATCGTCCGGTCGCCTTCGCACTCGACGCGCAGCACCGTCGCCTCCTCCTTGGCCAACGCCAGGAAGCTGCGCACGTGGTCTTCGAGGGCCTCGCTCAGCGCCGTCTGCGCGGCTCGGTCCAACCGCTGGCGCACGGCAAACGTCAACCGCAGCGTACGATCCGTCGGGCCGGAGCGGATCGACGCCAGCTCCGGAAAGCGCACCAAAAGCGCGCAAACCAGACTGACGGTATCGGCGTTCTCGACGATTCGTGTGCTCATGACTGTAAAGGTTACTTCCCCGCTCCATTCCCACTGGGCCGGCGTCGCGCCAAGGGGCAGGGTCAGTACGACGCGGCCCCAAGGTCTCCCCTTGCCCCGGCCTAGAAAAGACACGCGTGATCCTGCGGAGGGTTCCGGGCGCGCTCGCCCTCGGCTTGCTCGCCTCGCTTGGCGCCCATGCGGCGCTCTACGGGAACGAGCACGCGATGGGCGGCGGCTATCACGCCGCGTTCGTCCAGGTCGCGATCGCGACCGTCTTGGGCCTGTTCCTGGGCGTGAGCGCGCTGGCATGGAGCGCCGCCGGCCGCACGCCGGACGGCAGCGTTCTGGCGGCGCGTCTGAACGATCGCATTCCCAGCCTTGCCGCGCTTGCCGCAGCAACGGCGCTCTGGTTCGGCATCGCCGAGGCCATCGAGCCGCAGCACGCCGGCGCCGCCGCGCTCGTCACGCTGTTTGTCCTGGCCGTCGCCGCGGCGATCGTCCGCCGGATCGCCGTTTTTGCCGTCGCTGCGCTCGCGCGCGTCGTCTTCGCGATCGCGCGGCTCGCGTTCTCGCCCCGGACGCCGCGCTGGTCGCGCCGTCCCGAAACCCCGGCGCCGCTTCGTCGCATCCTGCGTGGCCGGCGCCGCTTCGCTCGTCCTCCTCCGATCGTCGCGACACTTCGCGCGTAAGCGCGTTTTTCGCACACTCCTTTCGGAAATCGGAGGACTCCATGTCCCGCTTCATTGCGGCGCTCGTCGCCGCACCCGCAATCGTTCTTTTGGTGCATTCGGCCGCGCAGGCGCACGTCGTCTGCGGAGACCGCGTATTCCCCACGACACTGACGATGGACGATCCCGGCGTGAGCGACGAGCTGTCGCTGCCGACGATCACGCTCACCCCGACGCCGCTTTCGCAAAACAATAGTTACGGATACGAATGGGATAAGACCATCACCGAAGATCTCGGCTTCGCCATCAACGGCAACTATGCCACGCAACGCGGTCCAGCGCAAAAGTTAGCCGGATGGGACAACATTACGGTAACCCTGAAGGACCAGCATCCTTGCATCGACCGTCACCCGCACGAGGAATTAGTCTGGTCGGTCGGCCTGATCCGGTTGATAGCGGGAACCGGTTCCGCGCGACTGCGCAACAGTGGCGCGATCGCGAGCGTCGGCAGCACAGCGCCGACGTTCTACTTTGGCAAGGGTTTCGGCGACGTGGCGGCCGGTTATCTGCGCCCGCTGGCGATTACCGGCGAACTGAGCCGCGTGTTTTCCGATGCGCCGGGCGCGAGCTCGAATGCATGGGCGTACGCGGTGTCGTTGCAGTATTCGATGCCCTATCTGCAGCAGAACGTACAGGCGCTGCACACGCCGCAGTTCCTGACGCGCATGACGCCGCTCGTCGAGTTTGCGATGAGCCAGCCCGACGTCGGTCCACCGACCGGGACGATTGCGCCCGGCATACTCTACGACGCCAACACTTGGCAGTTGGGCGCCGAGGCGATCGTCCCAGCCAACCGGGCTACGCGGTTGGTGCAGGGTACCGGCTTCATCATCCAGTTTCACGCGTTTCTCGACGCATACTACAAGAGCTGGTTTGGCAGACCTATCATTAACAGGAATCTTTGGAAATGATGACTACGCGTCTAATCGCGGCGGCCTTTCTGCTCGCCGACCTGCTTATCACGCCCGCGGCGGTTCGGGCGCACGCATTCCTCGACCATTCCGATCCGGCGGTGGGCAGCACGGTACCGGCATCGCCTTCGGTAATGCACTTATGGTTTACGCAAGAACTCGAGCCCGCTTTTAGCTGGGTAACGGTCACCGACAAATCGGGAGCCTCAGTGAACGACGGTCCGGCCACGATCGATCCCAGCAATAAGTCGGAGTTCGACGTCAAGCTGAAGTCGCTGCCGGCCGGCACCTATACGGTGAAATGGCATGCGCTGTCGGTCGATACGCACACGACCGAGGGCGACTTCACGTTCCACGTAGGGAAGGGCTGAGCGATCGATCCTTTATTGACCGCTACTCGCCTACTCCATTATGCGGCGACCGTTTCGCTCGTAGGCACGTTCGTATTCTGGTGTTTGATCGCGTGGCCGGCGTTTGCGCGAGCAAACGCCGCAGAAGCGTTTCAAAAGCGCCTCAATCGACGACTGCTCGCCCTCGCTTGGGCGAGCCTGCTCGTCGCACTCGCGAGCGGCGCCGGCTGGCTTGTCATCGTCGCATCAAACATGAGCGGGATGCCGCTCGGCGCGGTCCTGCGGAGCGGCGTCGTCGGCACCGTCTTGATGCAAACGCGCTTTGGCGAAGCCTGGATTCTCCGCGCCGCGCTCGTCGTCGTGTTAGCGGGCTGCCTCGCCGTGTACGCTCGGAATCGTAAGCACGCGGCGGGCTGGGTCGGATTGCTGGCTGCCGCGGCGTTCATCGCATCTTTGGCATGGGCGGGCCACGGCGCGGCGACCGAAGACGTGCCGTTCGACGCCATCCATCTGCCCGCCGACATCCTGCATTTACTGGCCGCAGGCGCGTGGCTCGGCGCGCTGTTGCCGCTCGTCATATTTCTCGCTGAAGCACTGCGCGATAGCAGCCCGCAGGCGGTGGCCGTCGCTCGAGCGGCGACGCTGCGATTCTCCGTACTCGGCATCTCGAGCGTGGGAACGCTGCTGGTGACGGGCGTCGTGAATACATGGTTCTTGTCCGGCAGCGTTCCGGCGTTGCTCGGGACGCTGTACGGCCAACTGTTGCTGCTCAAAATAGCGCTCTTCGCGACAATGATCGCGGTCGCGAGCGTCAACCAGCGCCGGCTCCTACCATGCCTTGCCGACGTCGCGACTGAAAGCACCCTTAGATTGCGTGCATGTGGCCGAGTTTGCCGCAATGCGTCGATCGAGGGGAGCCTCGGCGTCTTCGTGCTCGCTGTCGTAGCCACCATCGGTATATTGACGCCGGGGCTACACACCGAGCCGCGCTGGCCGCTCCCGTTCCGTTTCGATCTCAGCGAGGGGATCGTGCGCGCGTACCCGACGAGCTTCTACGCCTCGACTCAAGCCTACACTGCGCCATCGATAGCTCGCGGCGAACCGCTCTACGCCGAAAATTGCATCCTGTGCCACGGAGCCACGGGTCGCGGCGACGGCCCACTGGCCGGCAAGCTGCCCGTTCGTCCGGCAGATTTGACGGAACAGCATCTATTTGCGCACAAGGTCGGCGACATTTTCTGGTGGGTGAGCCATGGGAGTGACAATGGCGTCATGCCGGGTTTCGCCGACAAGCTGAATCCCGACCAGCGGTGGGACCTGATCAACTTCGTGCTGGCACGCGCCGCCGGCAGCCTTACGAACGAGGTGGGCTCGCAAATCAGCACGACGGCCGCGCCGCCGCTTCCGGATTTCGCGTTCGAGCGGAACGGCGCACAGACTACCTTGAGTCAAACGCTAAAGCAGGGACCGGTTCTGCTCGTCTTGTTCGCTGCGCACGCGCCGCGCGCACGACTCGATCAATTGGCTGGATTGGAGCCGCGGCTCGCCGCCGCGGACTTGCACGTCGTTGCCGTCGGGCTCAGCCCATCAACCGGAAAGGGCTCCTCGATCGTCGAGGTGTCGGACGACGTTCGTGCCGCGCTCGCCCTGTTTCGGTCGCCCACGGACGGCGGCGAGACGGAGCTCATGCTCGATCGAGGCGCCAACGTCCGCGCGCGCTGGATCGCGAGCGGATCCGGTGGCCTCGCTAATCCCGCCACCTTGCTCGCCGACGCCGTACGCGTCGCGAGCATCCCGGTGTCCGCCGCGAACCACGCAGGACACGCTCACTAGCGCGCGCAGCCGGCGCAGATCCCGTAGAGCGTGACGGCGTGTCCGCTCAGCTTGAACTTGGGCGGCAGCAGCCGGCGCAGGTTGTCCAGGCATCCGTGGATGTCGAAGACGCGGTCGCACCGCTCGCACTGGAAGTGATGGTGGTGGCCCTTATCGGATCGCTCGTAGCGCGTGGGCTCACCGGGTATTTCGACGGCCTCGATGAGCCCGGCGTCCAGCAGCGATCCGATCGTCCGGTAGACGGTGGCGACGCCGAGACCTTCGACCTGCTTCGACGCTGCGTCGAAGAGCTCGGTCACGCTCAAAGGCGACGCGGCGCGCTCCAAGATCTCAGCGAGCGCGTCCCGCTGTTTCGTCTTCCGGCTCTGTCCGCTCACCGCAAGCCCCTTGTTCGCCACACCGACCCTTGACCTTTTTGATAATGATACGCTATTATCAATAACATGCCCCGAGCAGCCGTGGCGCCGGCCCTTCTCTTCGTATTGTGCGCTCTGGCGGTGCCGGCATACGCCGTTAACGCGAGCGCCTTTTTGAGCGGAACCGTAACGCGCGGCGGGCATCCGGCGAGCGGTATCGAGGTCACGGCATCGGGTAACAACCTCACCGTCAAGACGAGCAGCGACGCGAGGGGGCGTTTTCTGTTTCCACCGCTCGCGTTGGGCACGTACGACGTGGAGGCGCGCCAAGGGGATCTGCGCGGGCTGGTTCGAGTCGACTTGGGAAGCGGCGGGGCTACCATTAGCATCGCCCTCGTCAAGCTCAGCGAGATCGAGCACGCAGTCGTCACTCAGGCACAGTCGCTTGCGCTTCGCGGAAGCGGCAGCGACGTGGTTCTGAACGGCACGGCGTTGACCCGCCTTCCCTTCAACAACAGCTTCACCAGAATGGAGCTCCAGATGCCGGGAGCCGTTCAAGGCGCCAACGGGGTCGTTCACATCAACGGCGATCACGGCGTCATCAATTATATGATCGACGGTGTTCCGCTGCCGCAAGAGCTCAACCGCGACATCGGCAGCGAGATCAACATCAACAACCTCTCCTTCGTCGACCTCATCGAAGGAGCGTATCCCGCGCAATACGGTCTGCGTTTCGGCGCGGTCTTCAACATGTCCACGCGGGCCGGGACCGGTCCCCCCGGTGCCGACGGCTACGCATCGTTTGGGTCGTACACCAACGCGCAATCCGCGATAGGCTACCACGCACCGCTCGAGGGGGGCGGCGGCTTCGACGTCGCGCTGAGTAATTCGACGACCACGCGCGGCCTCGATCCGCCCGAATGGAACTCGCCGCACAACGATGCCGGCTCCGTGGGGCAATTCGCCCGCTTCACGCTGCCTGCCGGCGGAAACAACTTCACCAACGTCACGTTCTTCAACAGCCACTCCACGTTTCAGATACCCAACGACGTTCAGCTCGGCGCACCAGGCAACACGGACGACAGCGAAACGCAGGCGGACACCTTCATGGCGGTGCAGTTCCATCACGCGATCGGCAACACCGGCGCCTTTACCTTCGGTCCGGCATACAACGTATCGCGCATCCAAGATTTCGGCGATTCCCACAACGATTGGATTTACGGCGAGTCGCTCAATCTCACGCCGCCGCCCTTCGGTAACAACGGAAGCCCCACGGACTGCGCCAACGCCTTCACACTCGCCCCGCAGAACCCGTTGGGCTTCGGGACGATGTGCGGCCTATCGCTCGCCGACAGCCGCACCGAGCTCGACTACACGCTGCAAGGAGATTACAACCAAAACTTCGGTCCGCACACCGTAGCGGCCGGCGTTTCCTACGACCTCACCCGAGTCCTCAAGTACTACGCGTTCACGCTGCAGCCGAATAACTACCTCGCCCCGATTCTTACCCCCGGCACGCCGAACGTCCCGACGACCGTCACCGACGATTCCCCGAATCTGGGCAATACCTACCAATCGTACCTTCAGGACAGCTGGCGCATGAGCCCGCTCTGGCAGGCCGACTACGGTATGCGCTACGACTTCTTTACGATCAAATCGACCGATTTCAGCGAGGGCTTCGGCGCGTTCAGCCCAAGGTTCAAACTGACGCGCTTCTTTGGAAATCGAGCGAGCGTCTACGCGTACATCGGCCGCTTCTTCGAGCCGTTCTCGCTCGAGAACGTCAGCCCAAAGACCGCCTACCTGCTCAACCTGCCCTTGACGCGTACCGTCGCGCAGTTCGATCTCAAGCCCGAACGCGACACCCAGCTCGAGCTCGGCGGTCATATGCCGTTGGGTCCGGGCGAGCTGGGCTTTCGCGTCTGGCAGAAGAACGCCAACGACCTCATCGACGACACCCAAGTCGGCGTAACGCTGCTTCACCAAGACATCAACTACGTGCTCGGCCGCTCGTCGCAAGAAGCGCTGACCTACACGCAGCCGTTGCCCCTCAACGGACGCGCCTACTTCTCGTTTGCGCACGTCGTATCGTTGAACTCGGGATGCGAAACGCAACTCCTCGCGCCGTGCTTTGGGCTGCCGACGGGCTTCACGCCCGCCGACCACGAGCAGCGCTATACCGTCACGAGCGGAATTCTGCGCAACGACCGGCGCGGCGGATGGTTCTCCGCGGACGCGTATTATGGCAGCGGCCTGTCCTCGGCGTTCTGCCCGGCCGATACGCCCGGATATTGCAAGGAAACGCCGCACACGACCTTCGACGTCGAGGACGGCATCGCGTTATCGCCGAAGGCCGCCCTCACGCTCGATATCGCGAACCTGCTCAACGATCGCTATTACGTTACGCTGCTCAACGCCCAAGGCAATCATTTCGGGCCCGGGCGCGCGCTTAGCATAGGCGTGCGGTTCAGGCAGTAGACCGGGTTCAAGAAGGACTCCACCTTTGATCCGCGGGATTATCGTGCGTTGGGGCAATGCACGACTTAGAACGCGGGAGAATCGTCGTTACGGGCGGCGCCGGCCTTGTGGGCAGCGCCGTCATATGGGCACTCAATAGGCGAGGCGTCGACGACATCCTCGTCGTCGACCGTTTGGACCGGTCCGAGAAGTGGAAGCACCTCGTTCCGCTGCGCTTCGCAGACTACGTCGACGCCGACGACTTCGAGGACCGGCGGGGGGAGGGCGGCACGTTCGGCGAGGTGCAGACGGTCTTCCATTTGGGCGCATGCTCTTCGACGACGGAAAATGACGCCGACTACCTCCTGCGCAACAACTACGAGTATACGAAGAACCTGGCGCATTGGACCGTCAATCAAGAGGCGCGGCTCGTCTACGCGTCCTCGGCGGCGACGTACGGCGGCCTAGAAGCCGATCTCTCCGATGAGATCGACCTGCACGAGCTCCGTCCGCTCAACGCATACGCGTACTCGAAACAGCTCTTCGACCTGTACTCCGCCCGGACGGGGCTCGATCAGCGCGTCTGCGGCATAAAATACTTCAACGTGTTCGGACCGAACGAAGACCACAAGGGCGAGATGCGCAGCATCGTGCAGAAGGCGTACGAACAGATCCACGAGTCCGGGGGCGTGCGGCTGTTCAAGAGTTACCGGCCGGAGTATCGCGACGGCGAGCAGCAGCGCGATTTCATCTACGTGAAGGACGCCGTGGAGATGACGCTGCACCTTGCGCAGTCCGGCGCCGCGGGCCTGTTCAACGTCGGCTCGGGGGCGCCGCACACGTGGCTCGAGCTCGTGCGTCCGATCTTTCACGCCCTCGAGATGCCCGAACGCATCGAGTTCATCGAGATGCCGCTGCATCTTCGCGGCAAGTATCAGTACTACACCTGCGCGCGCATGGAGCGGCTGCGGGCGACCGGTTACAATCGGCCGGTGACGCCGCTCGCCGACGCCGTTACCGATTACGTCACGCACTATTTGGTGCCCGGGCGGCCGCTCGACCTCTCCGACCCGCCGGTCGCCGCGCCGCTGCGGGCCATGCCTCACTAGAAGGAATCCATGTCACAACCCAGTCGTGCCGAACGCCGCCGCCAAGCCCGCGGAGGCGCCGCCCCGCCGCCGCGCCGCGACCCGATGCGCACCGTATACATCGGCATCGGCATCGCGGTCGTCGCGCTGATCGTCATCTTCGCCGGCCTCAAGTGGTGGCAGGACCGCAAGGTCCAGCAGGCCTACGCCACGCCCACGCCCGGCCCGAGCGGGTCGGCCAAGCCGATACAGCTCGCTGACGGTCAGACTCTCGGCGAGAAATCTTTCAAGGGCAAGTATCCGGACACCGCGCAGGGCGGTCGTGGGACGGCCGTGGACGGCATCGGTTGCGGCACGATGGAGTACGCGACGCTCCACGTGCACAGCCACCTTGCGATCTTCAACAACGGCAAGCAGATCCAGGTCCCGCAATACATCGGCTTCGCGCCAAGCCTAGCCGGAGGCTGCCTGTATTGGATCCACACGCACGATGCCAGTGGAATCATCCATCTCGAGGCGCCGGAGCTCACGCCCCCGCAGGGCGGGCCGTACACGCTCGGGATGCTCTTCGACATTTGGGGACAGCCGCTCCAGCGGGAAGACGTCGCCGGTTTCGTCGGCCCCGTCACCGCGTACGTCAACGGCACCAAGTACGACGGCGAGCTGAGCTCGATACCGCTCGGCGCGCATCAACAGATCGTCTTGATGATCGGCAAGCCGACTCCGCCGCCGAACTACGCGTTTCCGCCTAACGACTAGGCGCCGCAGCTAGCGCAGCAGTTTTTGCACCGCGGCGTCGAGCTCGCCGAAAGATATCTCCCCGCTGTTGAGATAGGCGACCTTCTTGTCTTTGCCGATCAGCGCGAAGGTCGGGAACCCGCCCTGAAGATAGAGATTGGCTACGTTGAGCAGCGGGTCGTACGCGACCGGATATTGCACGTTGAAGTGCTTCGTCCAGTCCAAGACGTCGAGCTCCGACGACGCCGACGTGCCGTCCATCGCGGTGTTGCTTCCCGAGACGGCCACGAACGCGACGCGCGAGCGATACCTCTTGTAGAGCCTGTCCACGACGACGGTCTCACGCTGACAGTGCGGGCACCACGTCGCGAATACCTCGAGGAATACCGGCTGGGTGACGGCAGCGAGGTCGAATAGGCCGCCGGTCGTCGACACCTCGAACTCGGGCGCCGGCTGACCGATCTGCGCCTTGCCGACGATCGGCGACTGCGACGCCGTCTGAATGCCGCGATGTCCCGGGCCGACGTAGTAGAAAATCACCGCTACGATCGCGATGATCGCCACCACGGCGACCGTCGTGAAGGCCCACGTGCGGCTCGTCACGCGCTGCGCAGCCGTCGATCGAACGCCAGCGCTCCGGGAGCTCCCCACGCGACGAAAGCGCTCGCGGCGGCCAGCAGCAGATCAAACGCGACGTGGGGCCAGTCGGCGACGGTCGCGTCGCCGGGTCCGAAGCATCCGCAGTTGGCGGGGATGTGGCGCAGCACGGCGGAAGCGATCGCGCCGCTGTAGAGCACGAACTGAGCCGCCGCGATCGCGGCGACGACCCGCGTGAATAGGCCCGCCACGAGATAGAGTCCGAGCCACAGCTCGATGTACGGCAGCGCGAGCGCGAGCGGCCCGGTGATCGCCGCCGGAAGCAGCCGAAAGCCGGCGATGCTCGCCGCGAGCTCCGGAGCGTGCCCAACCTTGAGCGCCCCCGCAGCCAAGAGCAGCGCGCCCAACAGCACGCGGACGATGAAGACCGCAGCGTTCATGGCTGCGTTCGTTGCCCTAGTAGCCGTCGAACCCCTGGGCGTACAATAACCCTAATATGATTTCCGCGCTCGCGCTCGCCGTGCTCTCGCTCGTCCCGGTTCACGGCGTCGTGCTCGACACGCTGCGCGATGGGTCGGTGATCGTCCGCACCGAGCCCGTCACGCAGATGCTGCCCGCGCGCACGCGGCGCTACGTTCTGCGGCCAAACGCCGCGTTCGCGCCCGGTACGAACGTCGACGCGTTTCTGGATGCGGCGGCGCGGCCGCGCGCCTTGCTCGACCCCATCGCGGCGGCGCCGTTCGCGCCCGGCCTGCCGGACTCGGGAAAAGCCGTCCCGGTCGTGCTCGGCGGCTCGCTGCCGCCGGCGCTACTCGTCGACCAGGATGGCCGGCCGGTACAGCTCGATCGCGCCTTCCGAGGCAAGACGCTGCTGCTCTCCTTCGTCTTCACGCGCTGTCCGGATCGGACGCTCTGCCCGGCGATTAGCGGAAAGTTCGCCTACCTTCAGACTCACCTCGACCCCGCGCGTTTCGCGCTCGCCGAGATCACGCTCGATCCGCAATACGATTCGCCCACGGTGCTGCGGCGCTACGCGGACGCGTACGGGGTGCGGCGCGAGAGCTGGACGCTGCTCACCTCCACCGGATCCGCGATCCAGCGGCTCCTCGACGCGTTCGAGATAAGCTCGATGCGCGTAAGCACGAGCAACTTTCTCCACGACGACAAGCTGTTCGTCGTCGCGCCCACCGGGCGCGTCGCCTACGTCGTCGAGACGGCCGAGTGGGATCCGCGCGCCGTGATCGCGGAGGCGCGGGCCGTCTCGGGCATCGCGGCCAATCCGTTCGAGCGCTTCAAGCTCGCGCTCGTCGCCGACGTGATCGCGATCTGCGGAGGCAACCAGTTCGCGGGCATCGCCCTGCTCGAGCTATCGCTGTTCGCAATCATCACGGCCATCGCGCTGGCAGCCCTGTGGGTCGTCGCGCGCGTGCTCTGGCCGCCCGTCTCGTCCTAGGGAGGCGACCTCGGAGGGCGCAGGCGCTCGCTGGAAGGCAAGGAAGCGTAGTGCCTGGCTATGGAGCAGAGGGCGTTCTTGGAGCGTGCCATGGAACGATATGGCAAGGCGACGTACAACTTCGCCTACCGCCTGACTCGCAACGAATCCGATGCGAGCGACCTCACCCAGGAAGCCTTCATTCGCGTCTTTCGCGCCTGGCGCAGCTTTAAACCAGGAACCTCCTTCCGGTCCTGGATCTATCGGATCGTCACAAACCTGCACCGAGACGAACTTCGGCGCCGCAAAGGACGTTATCAGGAAGAGATCCCGGAAGCGAATGAGCCTCAACAATTCGGCAGCGGCCGCCCGCTCGCGGTTCAACCCATCGAGGAATATATGGAAGGCTACCTCAGCGAACCGGTGTCGAAAGCGCTCTCCGAACTGACCGCGGAGCAGCGTGAGATCGTAATGCTCGCCGACGTCGAAGATTTCAGCTACCAGGAAATCGGCGAGATCGTCGGCTGTTCGGTCGGAACCGTTCGCTCGCGGCTGCACCGCGCCCGGGGGCAACTTCGCAAACTCGTCACCCGTCATATAAAATCGTCGCCATGAATCAAACGCATCCGACGCCGGAACAACTCGTCGAGTACCTTCACGGTGAGCTGCCGCCGCCGCGCGACGCCGTCGTGCACGCGCACCTGGCGGAATGCACGGCATGCGCGCGAGCGTACGAGGCCGAGGCGGCGCTCAGCGAGCTGCTTCGGGCGCACGCGCGCTCGGAGGAGCGCGAGCTGCCCTACCGCGTGGTCGCGGCCGTTCGCGATGCCGCCGCCGAAACGGTGGCTCCGCCCGCGTGGGAGCGAATCCGGTCGGCGTTCCGTCCCGTCGTCCTCATCCCGGCCGCCGCCGCGCTCGCGGTCGCGCTGTACTTCGGGATGAGCGGGCGCCATTGGGGCGGCGCGACCCCGATCAACGCCGCGTACTACGTGAACAACCACGCCGCGCTGCAGGCGACGACGCCTTTTTCCGAGGATGCACCGATACCGGCCACGCTGACGTCGGATGATCAGACGCGGTAGCGCGATCACGGCGCTCGCCGTGCTGGCGGGCAGCGTCTCGCTCTCGGCCGCGGGATCCGTGCCTCCCGGGCCGGACGCGATGCTCTTCGCGGCGATCGCCGCGCCGGCGAGCATCTCGTACACCGGCGTGATGGAGGTCGTTCGCTTCGGCAGCCACGCCGCGGAGGCGTCCGTTTACCGCATCGAACACCGCGCGCCGGACCTCACGCTCCGCGTGTACAGCGCGCCCTCGGCCCTCTCCGGCGACTCGGTGATTTCGAAGGGAGACCTGAGCTTCTCCGTCGACGCCCGCCGGCACCGCGTCGTCGAGACGCGCAACGCGGCGCTCGACGACCGCATCGCGATCAACGACAACTACGCGCTGCTGCGCGCGAACTATCAGATCGTCCGCAAGGACGATGAGACGTTCGACGGCCGGAGCGTGGTCGCGATCGCGTTGATCAACAAATATAACCACCGCCCGGCGATGCTCGTGCGCATCGATCGAGAGACGAAGATCGTTTTGGATAAACAAGAGTTCGCCCTCAACGGCTCGCTCGTGGGCGAGGTTCGCTTCCAGAGCGTGCGCTATACGGCGGCCATCGCGACCGCCGACTTCGCGCTTCCGAAGCAGTATCGGCTCGTGCAAGGACCGACGTTCGGTGAGCCTCCGCAGAGCCCCGACAGCGCCGTGCGCGGCGCCGGCTTCCCCGCCCGCGCGCCGAAGGCGTTGCCGGAGGGCTTCGCGCCGGTCGAGGGGAGCCTCGTCGAACTCAAGGGCGTCCGCACCGTTCACGTACTCTACTCCGACGGCATCCGTACGTTTTCGCTGTTCGAAAACGCGTCGGCTTCAACCCTGGACATGACGGGGTTGCAGACGGAACGGACGCAGGTCGGCGGACGCACCGCTCAATACGCGGAGGACGGCGCGATGGCGTTGCTCGCGTGGAGCGACGCGACGCTCCACTATGCGCTCGTCGGCGAGCTCGGGCTGAGCGAGCTTCAAAAGATCGCCGCCTCGATCGCACCGTAGTGCGACCGAGGCGGCTTTCGTGCCGGACCTCTAGCTAGATCTTAACGTTTGCCGTGAAGTAGAACTGGATAGGCGTCTTATACGAGCCGTTGAGGGCCGTGATGATCGCGGGCCCCAGTTGCGGCTCGTAGGGGAATCTCCGGAACGGCTGGATTTGCGAGCCTGAGAAGCCGGGTGGATTCACGATGGCGCCCGGCGTCCCGTAGGGTGCGACTGGATAGACCGTTCCCTGCAGGTTGCTGTACGAGCAGATGTTGCCGTCGTTAAACGTCCACGGCTGCTTCGTACCACCCCAGCAGTAGTTCACGATGTTCGTGAGCTGTCCAACGAGCTGAATCCGCGGGCTCACGTCATACGAGAGCTGCAGGTTGGCGATCAGCTCGTTGGGTTCCGTGAAGGCGCCGATCGGATCGAACACCCCGGTGAACGGATTCGGGATGTCGACGACGCCCGGACAGGTCGACGCGTTGTAGCGATCGCCGAAGAGCGGTTTGCCGCAACCGCTGGCCGGGTCGATGCCGGCCGAGGTGATCGGGATGCCGTACTTGCCGCCGCCTTGGAACTGGAGCGACGGCGTGATCGCGAACTTCTGGTGCCGGTAGTTGAGCAAGATCGTTCCGACGTAGGGCGAGCCGAAGCCTTGCGCGGCTAAGCCGAGCGACCCCGGGAACGTGTCGTAGGTCGGGAAGTTCTGCGCCGTGTTCACCAACGCTTGAGGCGCCGCCAGCCAGTATGGGTTTGCAATGTCGTTCTTCGGACAGCCGCCTCCCGGTAAGCCCGCGACCGGCG
>DATDGN010000185.1:0-23114 GCA_036522095.1 Candidatus Cybelea sp.
TTCGAATCCCGCTGGGGCTAATTCAAAAGGTCTTATGCTGCAAGGGCTTCACTACGCTCCGAGGCTCCGTTTAACAAATATTCAACGGCGGAACCCGGTTTTCCGTGCGACCGCTACCGAAACTAGAAGATCACTCGCTGAGAAGGGCGTTCGTTGCGTAGGTGCCATCCAGAAGGTTGTGCGCCTGTTCCACACCGGTAACCGGCAGTGTCGACTGATCCAACAGGCCGATTTGGACGAGCAGCGACGCTTGATCCCAGTAGATGTGCTCGTGCGCAACCTTCCCCTCGTGAAACTTCACGACGACGACGACCGGCAATGAGACCTGTCTTCCGCTGGGCGCTACGCCGGGTAGGAGCGCATCCATCACGACGTCGTGAGTAAACGACATCACGAGCTCGTCGACGAGCTGATTCTCCCCGATAGTCCGTGACACGCGCGTAGCGGACGTGTCCGCTGGCCACTTCGTCACAAAATGATCCCGATAGAATCTGAAGATCTCGTCCCTGGAATTACCCCCCGCCATCGTCGGCACATGATAGAGGTGAGGCCTTGAGCTCATCGTCTCCATCGTGGCCGCCGCATCGTGCAGTTCGAATTCGTCGCGCAGGTGTTCATCGAACACCACTTCCAAGTCTCGTGCTCTTTGCATGCGCCCTAGCTTCACAAAGGTAGCCTCGCGTTCCCTCGCCTGTACCGTCACAGCACCGAGGGGGCAGCCTGCGCGCTTACGACTTGTTAACGTTACTGCGCCGAACCCGACGCATCCGGGGCCTTACGACCGGCGATGTCAGATAGGCTGACCGCGGCTTCGCCTTGCGTTACCGGCCTCGTGGGGTGTAGGTACACGGTTTTGCCCCAAATGCGCGCGTCATCGGACTATTATACCAGACGCCCAGGTTAGAAGTCTGTTCTGGGCCTTCGTGTAACGCAAGTGTAAGGCGGCGCGGAGCGTTGCCGCGTAGTGGTCGACGTCGAGCGCCTCCCAGTGTAGGCTCGAGCCCGGTCCCCAAATCTCTACTTGCGCAACCTGCTGGGGCGTTGCATTTTCCAAGCCCTGTAACAGCCCGCGCGGAATCACAAGCTCGACACCCGACGCGAGCTTAACGGCAACGACATCTTCCTTGGCCCGATACTCGGCGGCAACCCGCCTTCGGGCGATAGGGCTCTCGTAGCTTCGCCAAAGCGACCGCTGCGTCGATCTCTGCGTCTTTCGTAAGAATGCGCGTTTTCTTGGTCAAGGGTCTACGCTCGAGCCGTCGGCGCGGGCGACACTAACGTTTCGAAATAACATTTCATGTTTCTGTTAGCGCATCGCCACTCGGAGACATGTTATACCGTTCGGCCTTTGTCCGAGGCCGCACTGCTCGAACGCGAGCTTCGGCCTCCATCATGAATTGGGCCAGCGCCGCGCTGATCGGTTGTCCACTTACCATCTCGAAATACGAATACCCCGGCGACGGGTTGACTTCGAAGCAGTACCAGTCGTCTCGCTGAGTCCGCATGAGGTCGATACCCGAAAACCAAAGGCCGAGCATCGCCGTGAGCCGGCGGCATCGGTCCGCCACGTCTGGAGGCAGCTCGGTTGCCACCATCGTGGTTCGCCCGTAACGGTAATCCAGCTGATCCGATTCGATGCGTAAAGCAAGAACGCGATCGTCGAGTACGTGCGCGCGATAGTTCGTTCCACCGACGACCCGTTGAAAGCAGGTCGGACACCAATTAACGTCGTCGATGAAACCGCGCTGCCGATCTTCCAGTTTTCGCACGATGCTGCGCACGCCGCTGATCGATTTGTAGACAGTATCCGGATTCTCCGCGAGGAATTCCCTTACGGCATCCGCGTCATTCGATATGAATGTTTCCGGAACGAGAAAGCCGGCCCGCTGGATCAGTTCCAGCTGGTACGGCTTGGAGTTGTTGGCGGCGGAAGGACCCGATCGGTTGATGATCACCGCGTCAGAAGAGTCGAGCCACGCGTACAACTGCGCTTCAAAATGCGCGGCGCGCACGGCGAGAGGACCATCCACGGGCTCGCCGCGCATTTCATCGTAATCGAAAAAATTCGAACCGCGTACGTAGGCAACATCGACCGCGGACATATCAAGCACCGTGTCTCCTACCGTCACGGTGCACTCTTCATCGGATGCGCTAAGCGACCACTCGATCTCTGATGTGAACACGTTTCGATGATCGAAGAATAATAGATCGGCGCGCGCCTGCGCCAGCGCGGCGCGCACCATCGCCATCGGATCGTCGTCTATTCTCCCGACCAACAGAATCACGTCGGCTACGCTTGCATGAAACGCACCATCGCCTCGCGATTAGCGGGCACGGTAACGTCGGGCACGGACCACAGGTCGGCGAGCAAGTACTCGCCGTCGCGAGCCGTGGCGAAGTCGGCGCAAAGGTAAGGCATAGAGAACGCTCGCGAAAGGACGTGCAGGTGCTCCCCAACCCGATCGGGGATGCCTTCCTCGACGATTGTGCCGCCGATACACGTGGCTCGCATGAGTGGACCGCGGTGGCGCGTGCCCACGTCCACTGGTTGTCCGTTCCTTAAGCGTGCGGACTGGACTGGTACTCCCACATCGCGTACGGCCTTCATCCATTCAACGCGATGCAGGCCCAGGCCAGTTAACGTTTTCGTAGTCGAGGGATTGAGCTTCTTGCAGCGCAGCTGGGACAGAAAGTACACGAAGAAGGCGCTTACTTCGGCGCAAACGTATTCCCGGTCGGCCGGCTCGATATAATAGAACTCCTGGGGAAGAAAGTATGCGATTGACGAGATAACTCCCGAAATCTCGCCCGCTGATATCCGCACCCCTCCAATCGTCAACTTCGAGGCTGAAAAATCGCCGAAGCAGATGCCCGCCTTAAACGAGACGTTGAGGTTTGAAGCGGTGACTAATGAGGCGGCACCTGGCGGAAACATCTCCACGAGCTGTTGTGCCGACTCATTAGCCACATTGCTTAGGACGAGGAACAAAGGTTCCCCAGCGCTTACCGCTTTTTGCCGATTTGCGGCCTATCTGCGCCCTTTACGAAAGCCGACCCCAGCCTCTCGAGGCCGGCCTCCAGGCCACTGATCCGCTGATTGAGCGCGCGCAACTCTCCCGCGATCAGCGCGGGATCTACGACGTTGCCGAATCCGGGGTTTTCCACATTCTCCTTGGGCCCTTTGAATGCTTCCAGGATCGACTTTAGAACGAATTCAGACGGGTTCTTTTCAAATATGATTTCCTTTGCGGTCTTGACCGGATCGTGATAAAACGCGAGTGCGTAAACGGTTTGTCCTTGAGCCGGTGTTAAGTTCGCCCCGCTGATAAGACTCGACGCCGGCATTGGGTCCGTCAAGTCGACCCACTGATCGAAGAACGCAATCGTTGGCAGAGCGAGGTACGGCCCAATATTGGGATGGTCGGCCGTGATCGTGTAGCCGCTGGTTTGGGTATCGACCCAACCGTCGACGTTGGCCTCAGTCGTGAGGGTCCCCCCTGGATCCGGGCTCACCGTGACGAAGTCATTGTTCACCAGCGAGTTGACGGTCGCGTCGAAGGCATCGATGACCGCCCCACTGTCACCGTGTCCGTTGCCACCAACGGGGACGTAGACGTACAGAACGGTGACGGGGTCACCTCCGACCGTACCCATCGGAGGAGGCATGCTGGCAACAAACGACGTGCGCGCACCCTCCACGAGACCGGAAACGTTCGTGAACGCGAAGTTGAGCGAGAGCCCAGCGATGCCTAGGTGGGGATCTGCGGGCCCCGGCCCATACGTTGTTCCGGGTGCCAGAGTCGCAGGGCCCGACGGGTTGAGACCTGGAATTGGAGTGAATCCGCCATACGAGGTCGTCGAACGGGGCTGGCGCGTGTGCCCTCCAGTTGCGCCGAAATAAACGTACTCGATCGTTAAGCTGGGCATAACCGGATCCTTTCAACCTGGTTTTCAGGTATCAAATGCATTCGGCGAGATCCAAGTCGCCCCCAAGACGATATCGTTCGTGATTTTTAAAACCGGGCTCTTGTCTCGCTACTAAGCCTCTCAGTTCAGACTCATAACCTGAGCCGGTGCTTTTTTCCGCGTCCGGCTGCTGGGCGCCTTCTCAAAGCTGTGAGCGCGCGCCGTTACCTGCAAAGACTGCGCAGAAACGCGATAACCTTTGGCCACATATCCTCGTCTGCACACGCGTACCCGGAAGGCGTACCGCCCAATGCGAGCGAGAAACGCTAGGCCGGTGGTTGGCAAGTACGGTACGTCGATCTGGCGTCCGGCATGCGGATACAAAAGCATCTCGTCCGGATACTCCGCGCCGTAGCTTTTCGCGTTGCGATGATTCGGCGAGCAAAGACTTCGGAAGGCTTCCGCCGGGCCTCCGATGCGATTTATCTAACATTTTCTAACGGAGCGGTCGGGAAAGGCCGCGAACGAACGGGACTGGTCGGGACTCAAAGCGGTCGAAAAGCTTTACAAAATAACACCATTCGGTAGCGGACGGGATTCTCTGGAACCCCCGAACAGTGGTTCGAATCCCGCTCGGGCTATTTTTCCCGTCCTGTAAACACGGGACTTCTTTTATTCGACGTGTCGCTTGCAGCCAATAATCAGCCAACCTCAGCCCGTCTTACCCGTTCCACGTTCGATGCGCCGGCGGTCCTCCGCGCGGGCGTAAAGGCCGTCGAGTCGATCGGCTGCATGGTGCTTCAGCTCGTCGAGAACGCGTAGCGGAAACGAGATTGCGGAGCCGGCCACTCGCGCTCCCCCGAAGCGTTGGCGTCGTACGGCGCAATGACCTATAGTCTCGAGAGAGCCAGGCGTGCGAATTCTTTCGCGGCGCTCATGGCAGCGTCTCGTGTCCGCCCCGCAGCCGTCGACACCCAGACCTCCACGATAAAACCTTTCGCGTAGACCACCAGCTTATTTTGACCCGTCGTGGTGAACGCCGCCTTTTCGCCCAAGCCGGGGACAGATGTAACCGGGCCGAGTTGCGCTTGGTTCTGAATTATCGCATTGTATTTCGTTAGGTTCGTGTGGAGCACGATGAGCGATGCCACTCCGCCGTATACGCACAGGTCACCTTCCCCTTCGGCGGGGCTCCCGCGGTAGCCGCTCTTAACGGTTACATGCAGCACCGCGCCGACGTCGGAGGGAGTCATTAGCTGACAGCTCGTTGGATATGCAAGTGCCGGTTGAGTGCGGACGCACGCGAGCAGCCCGCCAAAGAGCACAAGCGTGGGAAGTAGTCGTCTTATCATTGGTACCCTCCTCATTGCTTTTCTCGCCATGGGTGTCAAGAGCGGATAAGACGCTGGACATAGATCTCAGCCACATTAGCCGATGAATTCGGCGAAGAGGCATCTTAGCAAGTCACAACGTTTGGCTTTCGTACGCGCCCATGTCGCAACCGGTGGTCTCCCTTCCGCCAGGACGCGGCATACCGCGCTGGTCGGTCGTCAGAAGGATCCCAAGGAAGTCACGGCAGCCGGCGGGATTGCCTGCGTCAAGCGCCGGACTGCCTCTTAGCAGCGCCAGTGTTTGCGTGGGACCTCCATTCTTGTGCAGCGGGCCGAGCTTGGGATTCTTGTTGTTGAGATCCCCTTTACTTCCAAAATTGCATGTACCGTCGCTGCTCAGGTTGTAGCCTTTGGACGTGATCGTGCCAGCGCAGTTCCCGCCGTTCCCGCTGTTCGCGACAATGCTGGTTTGGATGAGAACCGAGCTACCCGAGGTGCCCGCGTTGCTGAGAGCCCCGCCGCCGCCGATGTTCTCGGGGTTGGTGCCAAAAGTCGAATTGCTGATCTGGACGGTCCCCCCTCCGCTGTAGATCGCTCCGCCGCTCGTCGTGGCGCTGTTCTGACTGAGGGTACTGTTCGTAAGGGAGAGGGTCCCCGCATAGTTATAAATCGCGCCGCCTAAGCCCTGGTTATTCCCCTGCGACGAATTGGTGTTGAACGTGCTGCTTATGATCGTCAATGTCCCGCCGTTGCAGATGGCGCCGCCGGAGGTGTAATTGTTATTCGCGTAGTTGCTGTAGAAGGTCGAGGCCGTGATTGTCATCGTGCTGCGGTTGTCGATAGCGCCGCAGCCCGCGCTGTGTCCGAAGAAATAGGGGCTGTTCCCAGTGAAGTTGGTATTGCTGAAGGTCGCCGTCCCGGTGTTTAGGATGGCGCCGCCGGAGAGCGCCGTGTTCGTATAGAAATTGCTTTTGTTGACGCTCAGCGTACCGGCATTGTCGACACCTCCGCCGCCCGAATAGCCGACACCGTTTTTGATGGTGAGATTCGACACCGTAAGACTGATGCCGGCGCCGACCGTGAAGACATTGGAGGTGTTGGTACCGTCGACGATGGTGGTCGCCGCACTGGCGCCGTTTAACGTGAGGCTATACGGGATGCTTAAATTTTCTTGGTAGGTGGCCGCGGCGATCTGAATGACATCACCGGACGCCGCAAGCGAGATCACATGTCCGATGGTGGCGCAGGCCGTGGCTTTCGTCTTGCAGTTATTGCCGTCGTCGCCGTGGACCCCATCGACATACCACGTATTCGCGTTCGGGCTGATCTTATCGGGATTAACCCCTTCCGGCCGACCCGCATTTAACGGTGCAGCCGGCACCACTGCGGTAGGAACCGTCGAACCCGCCTGCTGGGAACCACCGCTAGCGCATGCGGTGAGGAAGAGAACCGCGCATGCAACGGCGGCCTGGGAGACGATTCGGCTTGGAGAAAGACGGCGCTTCACCATGGCAACTCCTCCGTGTCTGGGAGTTCACGCAGTCGCGGTGCGTAAGCGGGGCGGCGAGGCGGGCGACCGCCTAGATGCGCCTTAGTATAGCATAGAGCCTAAGCAAATTTTTAGAACGCCGGAGAACGCGAGCCGGTCTGGCGTCGATTCGGAAGCAACTACTCTGCGCGGTTGCTTGTCTGCTCAGCGCGTGGGTCCGTTGTGGGCCCAACTTCCGCTTATGGGCTGACATCCGACGGCACGCGGTAACAGACACGTTTACCCTGCGTCCGCGGAAAAGCCTGATAGGCTTTACGGAAAAGGCACGAAATCGACGCAGGCGCCGCTACAGTTTTAGATCGACCCCGGACAATGCGTTACGGGCAATACTTGTTGGTAATCTCGAGAAACGCGTACCCCACCCGTTTGCCGCGTGCATTTTTCCCCGTAAACTCCAGGATGGCGCCCCCGCAGTATCCTCCCGGCGTGATCAGCCACTGAGTCTTACTGCTGCCGTCACGCCCGACATAATAGCATGTCTGGCCGCTATAACACGACTGGATAGCACCAAGCGCGGACTTGACGACCCCGGGCCCGCTCACGGTCACGACGATACCTGACTTTGTGTTGAGCTGGATTGGGCATGGCGTGACCTTTACGCGGTGCACTCCTCCACACCCCTTATCGGGCGTTATCGACGACGGAGAGTTCACTCTCTGCGCAGATGGCGCGACGGGCGATCCCGTCTGGTAAAAGGGTTGACTTGATGCACACGCAGCCAGTACCGAAAGACCTCCAAGTGCTGCAAGTGCGCGGACCTCTCGAAACATATGGGAACCTCCTAAGGGGGAGCTTTAATGATTCCACGGCGCGCGGCCAGACACGCACGGCTCTTTTTTCATTCCGGTTCAATTGGTTCCGGCTTATCTCGAATCGATAGCCCTAGGCTGCGGTGATATCGTTCGTTCTTCGCAAGCGCCTCAACGATGTCGTCGCGGTTACCGTGACCGGCTAGAAGCTTTAGCAATCGTTCGCGGCTCTCACGCAGGTCCCGCGCGTAGCCTTCCAGCACCGCGCCGGGCATGTCGTCGTGCGCCTCCGGCGGCCGGCTTACCCACTGCTCCATCGCCTCGAATGCCGCTAGTCCACTCCGCTCGGCGTCTAACAACTCATCGCGATATACACTCATGACTCGCCCACAGGTCTCGCCGCGTTCTAGATCGCGACGGGGTGCCCCCGCGCCCCGCGCGGATGGCGAACGGTCGAAAGTGGTTCGAATCCCGCTGGGGCCACCAAAACTCCTTTATAGCGTACCAATCAATGCGAAAGCGCCGCCGCTGATACTATAGCCGCCGCCATTGCGAGTTTGTGATCCTGGTTCCACGGCGGCCCGATGGCTCTTCGCATTTCTAGAAAGTAATCGTCGAAGTCTTTTACGCGCAACGCCCGACCCGCCGAACTCAGCACCTCCTTTGCATCGTACCAATGGACGGGCCAACCGCGCGCCTCGGCGGCAGAGGCAAGAGCTTTGCGATACATCACCCAGTCGGCGACGTTTCTTGCGCGGTAGTCCTTAATTCGTTCGGGGATCGTGGGCGGAAGCTCCGGGCAACGGCGAAGTACGATGCCGAGAATGTCTGGCACCGCCCTCGCCACGGCGTCTAGCGCGAGCTCCGCGTGCCTCTCGGCTGAAACGCGCACCCGCTCGACCAGGGCGACGGCTCGGTCCATCGGGAGCAACTGGCCTTCGTGGTGATGGGGAAGACCAGGCAGGGCGTCGTCGACAAGCTCTACGCGGCGGCGGTCGAGAAGCGCACCGTCACGCGCCACCGTCACCAATATCGCCCAACCGCCGTGATCCGATACCCCGACGATGCCTTCTCTATGATGCAGCTCTTTCATTTGGATGCAAAGAGTGCGCTACACGCGATAGGCAACCTGCCCGAGCGCAGGGCCGGGCCGGCGGTTAGAACGTTATGCTCGAGCTTGAGGCTGCGCAGTCTCCGCTCGGCAGCGGCGCGATGGGTCGAATGCTAAAATCCAACGGCGTCGTCCACTTGCCGGCATCCACCGCACGCTTCCAAACGTAGGTGATCGTGTACGACTGACCCGTCGCTAAGGGTGGGACGCCGCGGTCGTCGAGACGGTCTCCGTACTGGTTGACGTCGATGAACTGCAAGACGTTGCCTGCCTGACCCGCGTCGCCGCGATTCGTTACCGTCGCGGTCACGTGGTAGTAATTGAGGTATCGTGTCGCGTTCATGCTCTGCACCGCAACCGCCGTGACGGTCGGGCCGCCGCACGAGGCGGCGACGGCTATCCCGGGAAGCTGCGCTGCGACGAACACGACTAGGGCGATCGTGCGAACCATTCGGGCTCCCTCCCACTTCAAGGTAGCTACCGCCCTAATACTCGCAAGGAGCGGCAGCCGCCTGCCGGCCTCGGCTAGCGCTCAGAGTATCGCTATGCCGGGGTCCTTGAACGCGAAGCTTCCCGGAAATCCCACCTTGCGCAGCTGCAGCTTGTTCAGCGCGATATCGCCGTACCTCAGCTGCGCGCCGAGAGCACCGTCGCCTCCGCCGGTACCCGTGATCCGCCCGTTGAGTATCGAGAGCGCGACCGACCGGATATCCGCCATGAGATCCAGCGCGAAACGCAGCGTCACGGGCTTGAACGGCTCGATCGTAACGGCGAGCTGGGGGTACACCGTTTTCTTGAACCTGTGGCTACCTAAATACACGACCGATCGTTCGCCGTCGGGATGTTTCGTGCGGTCCGTGTATTCGTGCAGATCCTTTGCGACCGACCACGCGCTGCCCAACAGCTGCAAAGCATCGACGTTCAGCACGCCTTTAATCGCATCCGCGGCTTGAGATCCGACGACGCCCCAAGCCAGCCTCGCCGCGCCGATGCCCTGCTCCTTGGAAAGCGTCTCTTTCATCGTTTGCCCGATTTGCAGATCGCTGGGTAGAAGGTCGCGTACCTGTACTCCGCTTCCGTCAGCCATTCTGCTCCTTTCGTTCGATAACCGGACCGGGCTCTTCGAAGGAGGCTTCACCGTCCTCCAGGCTCGTCCGAAGGTGCGTCGCCGGCCCCGCCATCGTTACGTCGCCCTCAAAACTCACCGGTCCATCCGGGTCTAGCGAGGGCCGGATCGTCAACGCATGCGCCGTCGTCCTCGCCAAGCGCATTCTAGCGTTTATCGCGAGGCCGCCGAGCAACGCGATGACCGCCAATCCGCCGAAAATCAGCCAGAGGGTCCACCCGTTTGAAGGCGAGCCGACGGTTACGTTAACCGCGGAATCGAGACGCGCCGGCGTCCCCGCGGCCGGGTCTTGCTCCGCAACGCGCTGCTCGCCGCCGCCATGTGAAACGACGGTGCCGAGGCGAAAGCCGCTCTCGTTCAGCAGCGCGCCCGCATCGTCCGTCGTTCGATCTTGCAAATTCGGTACGACGTTCTCGCCGTTCGCCAACCAATATCCGACCAAAGCGCCGGGATTTAAACGTGCACCCGCGGACGGATCGGTACGCGTCACCCGGCCTTGCTGGAGCCGACTCAGCTCGGCCCCTCGGTTGACGGCGCGCAGTTTGCTGCGCGCGACCGCCGTCGTTGCAGCTTGCTGCGTAAGGCCGACAACCGAAGGAACCGAAACCACCTCTCCGGCTGTTGACGGAGGTACCGGCGGACGCGTTGCCGGCGGACGCGTTGACGGCGGACGCGTTGCCGGCGGACGCGTTGCCGGCGGACGCGTTGCCGGCGGATGCGTTGCCGGCGGCGGCGGCGCCACGGTAGCACGCGTCGCCGTTGCAAGAGGCGACGGCGCCGCGGTAGCCGAGTATCGAGGCGACGGCGAAGTGCGAATGGGTGGCGTCGTTCTTACCGGTGCGGCACTCGTCTGCGCGACCGATGCGGGAGGCGCTATTGAAGGTGGCGTGGTCCGCGTTCTGGGTGGCAGCAACACTCCGCGCCCCGGCATTCTCACCGGCGCTGCTGACGTTTGCGCCGGCGGCGCCGTGTGCGGCTTGGGCGGCGCGGCGTTAGTCTCCGCGAGCGTGCCGCCCGAGACGACGAGGACGACGGCTTTGACCATGTCAGTGTCGACGCCAGCCGCCGGCGATTGTTCCAGGACTTCACCCGCCGGACGGCTCGACGAAGCGTTCTGCCGGCGCGCCGCCAAGCCGTATTTTTTGAGGGCACGCGCCGCCGCACCGAACCGCATTCCCACGACGTTGGGCAGAACCGTCTTCACGGCTACGCTCGGCTCGGGTGCGGCTCGCGCGACTACGGTAATGCGCACGCGCAGGGTTGCGACCGTGCCGCTCGAAACGCTCGCCGAACTGTTGGTTCGTAAGAACAAACGGCCCGTCGCCGGCGCGACGCACTTAGCGCTCACGGGGAACGTGAGCTCGCCGATTCGACCGGTCAGCGTCGGCGGCGGCGCCGTTGGCGCCGCGCTTTGAGGTGCCTGCGGCTGGGCCAGAGCCCGTGCGCGCCGAGCGTTGATCGCAACGCCCAGCGAGTCTCCCTTTCGAACGTCAATGCCGGTATCGACCCATTCCCCGGTCGCCGGCAAATCTACGGCCGTTCGCACTTGCGCAAACGCCGGCACGACCATCAGCATGCCGAGCCATGCCGTCCAAAGCAACGCAACTTTCCAACGCACCGTTACGGCCAAGTGTACTCTTTCCGTGGCTACGTGACAATTTCGCAAGGCCGGCTCCAGCCGAAGCCGAAAGGCTGCCGCTGATCATGCGTTACTGCTTGGGTTTGCTGCTTATCCTCTGCGCGATCGCTTTGCTCCAGACTTCGACGCAGCCGATCCAGGGACCGTATCCGACGCTGCCGCCGGGACCGGCGGGGTCGCAGCAGACGATGCCGCCGATTCAGATGCCCTCACCGCCGCCCGCGACCGGGCTTCCGCCTACAACAGCGCCGACCGCCACTTCCGCAGCGCGATAAAGCCCCAGGCCAGCTCCACCACGCCGAAGGGCCACGTTCCGGCGAGCCAGCCGTAGGCCGATGCGGCGAAGCAACCCATGGCAAAGAGCAGCGTGTAGACGGCGCCGCGCGACTCGAGCGCGTAGCAGAGCATCATAAAGCCGACCGCGGCGGCACCGAAGTACGCAAGCATACGGACCGGCTTCGCCAAGGGCGAGACATTTGACTGGAGCGCCGAAAGGAAGGCAGCGATGAGCCGGGCGGCACTTGCGGTCGAGCCGCTGACGATGGAGCCACCGGCGCGAACAGATGTACGCGCAGCATCCGCCCGTCTCGCACCCCGTCGCCCACACGAACCCTGCGACCGGACGAAAAGCGCTCTTCGTGAACCAGGACTTCACGTCGCACGCGGCGGTCAGTCTTCATCCACCGTTCCGGCGCAGCCGGCGCCTTCGTTCACCTCGGCGCTCGTGCGGTGCAAGACGCTCGACTTCGCCTAGGACTCGAGCGCGAATCAGCTCAATGGAATCGATAACCACGGCGAGATTGCCGGCAGGGCTTCCACACCGACCGGCGCGGCATCGACCGCGCTTTTGAAGCCGATCCATCTCGTCGCATCGAGCCTCCAGGCGGGATCGGCGACATCGCCGCGAGCATTAACGACCGAAGGAATATCGTCGGCTACATGACGGTCGCGGGCGGTGGCGTCGAGAGCTTTCTATTCGAGGGCGGCGCCTACACCGAATTCTTCTATCCCGGCTCGACGAACACCACGGCGCTCGGAATCAACGGTCAGGATGAGATCGTCGGCTCGTATCGCGACGCCTCAGGCCTCCTGCACGGCTCTCTCTGCGGGCCGTAGCTCCTACCAGGTGCCGACCGCGGCGTCGACGCCCCCACCCTGAACGGTGTTAGTCGGGCCGGACGCGCCGGGGGCGAACTCGTAGATGAAGCCGTCGTTGTAGTTCGGCCAATAGATCGCGCCGTCGGACGTCGCGGCGAAGTCGCTGTAAAATCCCCCGCCCACCGCATTGATCCAACGCGACGGCGACGTGCTTCCCGGCGCGTAAACGGCCATGTCGCCTGCCACGCCGCCGATGTAGATGTTCCCCGCCTTGTCGGCGCCCACCGCGCTGCCAGGAACGCTCAAAAGGTTGAGGTTCTTGGGTTGCGACGATCCTGGAGCGATGCTGTAGACGTTCCCCGTTTGGTGCTCGACATCGAAGGTAGCGGTGATGAGGTTACCGTGCGCATCGAACGCGAGGCCGCCCGGGCCGCCGCGCTGACTCGGGATTTGAATCGTCCGAGACGGCGAACCGGCGCGCGGCGGATACACCAAAATGACGCCGCCGGATTGTCCGTCGGCGACGTAGAGATTCCCGGAAGCGTCGACGGCGACCGAGCCCGGAGTGTATAGGCCGTTGGTGATGATCAACGACGGAGTGGTAGACCCGCGCTTGTACTCCGCGAGGCTCGGCGGCCACGTGTCGTTCGACACGTAAAGCGTGCCCTTGCGATCGACCCACAGGCCGGTTGCGCGCGTCACGCCCTGCGTGATCTCGCCGAGCGCCGGCGGATTCTTTTCATGAATGTTAGCCGAGAAGTATCCCACCGCGTTTCCCAAGCCCGCGATGAACAGCAGTTGTCGCGAGCTGTGCGCTTCACGAACCAGCGGCCCGACGCCCCGCGCGGCCGGCGCTGGCGGCAGCGATCCCGCGGGCGAACCGCTGGAGCCGCCGGCGCATCCGCCGAGCGTGGCCGCGGCAACGAGAAGTACTGCTGGGGCTAGAGCGCGCTGCATCATGCTATCCCTCCACGTCGACGGTTGGCGTCACCATACCCGCCCGGGGTGAAGAAAGTCTGAACGGGAATAGAGTTCGGATGGGACGCATCCGCCGTCCGTTTTACAGTTTTGCCGCGGCCCTGATCGCGCTGCTGGCGGCGTGCACCCGCGGCGCCGGCGGGGCCGGTGGGCCGCAGCACGTCCTGCGCATCGCGTACGCCGGCGATCCGGCGTCGCTCGTGCCGTTCGTCGCGATCGACCAGGACATCATTGCACTCGACACGCTCTTCTGCCAAACGCTCGTCGGTCTCACCGCCGACAACCAGGACGTACCGATCCTGGTGACGCGCATACCGTCGCGACGCAACGGCGACGTATCTCCGGACGGCATGCAAATCGCGTACCACCTGCGCCCCGACGCGCGCTTCGCGGACGGCGTCCCGCTCACGTCGTCCGACGTCGCATTTACCTATCGAGCGATCTTCGATCCGCGCAATCGCGCCACGTCGGTCGAGCCGTACCGCCGCGTCGCCTCCCTGCGGACGCCCGACGCGCACACCGTCATAATGCGGCTGCGCGCGCCGTGGAACGCCGCGGTCCACGTGCTCTTCGCCCAGGCCGATTTCGCCTACGGCATCCTGCCGAAGCACGCCTTTGCCGACACCAAGATCGTCGGATCGCCCTGGGAGAACGCGCCCTTCGGCACCGGGCCCTTTCGCGTCAAGACTTGGCTGCGCGGCGATCGTATCGTTTTGGAGCCGAATCCGTACTATCGGCCGCGCCCCAAGCTCGCGCAGATCGTGTTGCAGATCGTGCCGAACCTCAACTCGAACTTCGTCGCGTTGCGCTCGCGTGCGGTCGACGTCGCGACCCTGACCGCCGAGAACGTTGCGCAGGCGCAGCGCACGCCGGGCATTCACGTGCTGCGCATCCCCGAGAACGCCACCCGCCTGCTCTATCTTCAGACGCAGGCGTCTCCGACGAAAGACGTGCGCGTGCGGCACGCCGTCGCGCACGCCCTCGACTACCACGCGCTCTCCGCGGCGTGGCGGAGCGAGTTCCGCGCCGCAACTTCGTTCCTTCCGCCGCCGATCGTGCGCTGGAGGAGCGTCGCGATCCCCGCCTATCCGCACGACCCGCGCCTGGCGGGGCGCGAGCTCGACTCCGCCGGCTGGATCATGCGCAACGGCATCCGCTCCAAGTACGGCGTCCCGCTCGGGGGCCTCATCGGCGTCAACTCCGAGGATCCGATCAACGTCCGGATAGCGACACTCGTGCAGGCGCAGCTCGCCGCAATCGGCATGCAGCTGTCGATCAAGGCCAATCCTACCCGCATCTGGTTCAGTCCCGAGGGTCTGCTGCGCAACGGGAAGGCCACGATCGTCGGTGAGTCGTGGGTCGGAGGCGGCGATCCCGAACAGTCGCTCAACCTGCGCTGCGTGCAGGCCGTCAAGGGGGGCGACAATCACTCATTCTACTGCTCGAAGCGTTTCGAGGCGCTCTTCGCCGATCAGGCGCGCACCCCGAGCGAGACCCGGCGCGACCGCGACTTCGACGCCATGCAGGTGCTCGTCCACAGCGACGTCCCGGTCATCCCGCTTTACTACGAGGACCGGCTGATCGGCGTCGGCGATCGCGTCGTCGGCTATCGTCTGAACATGCTGTGGATCCCGGTCGACGCCGAAACCTGGGACGTCATCTAAGACTTCGTGCACGTCTCCTTGACGGTGACCACGCGGCCGCCGGTCTCGATAAACGATGTCGTCATCGTCTTCTTGGTACCGCTCACCTTCACGAAGACCTCCGGCGCGTACGATGCGACGTCCGGGGCCTTCGTCTGGATCACGTACGTGTAGACCTTGCGATTGGAGCTGGGCATCGTCGCCGTCGCGACGGAATACACACCGTTATCGGATATCGTTATGCGAACCCACCGCTTCGCCAGCGGGTCGTACGTATATCTCGACTGGGCTCGGAAGTCGCGCGGAATCCACGACGCCTTGTGCGTCGTCGTGTCGCGGAGCATCCAGTATCCACTCGGATCCATCGACCAGACCTCGGTGACGGTGAACGGACCCGGACGGCGCGAGCTCAGGTCGGAGCACTGCCAGGTACCGATCAAGAACTTCATAGAGGACAGATCGGGCTTGGGGCGCGTGGGAACCGGCGTTCCCTCGACCTTCGGGGTAGACGCGAACGCGGTTGCGCCGCCGGCTATCACGAGCGCCGTCAGCGTGCCGAGAAAAAAGCGAGAGATGGTCATCGTGAGAGTACCTCCTTTTCGAATCGCAGCCGGCCGCGCTCGCGCGCCTTGGCGGACTCGACCTCGCGGTCGCGCGGCGGGGCGTGGGTAACGAGCGCTGCGAGCAGATCTCGCGTGGTCTCCGTAACGCGCTCAACTGCACGTTCGAACGCGGCCTCGTTGGCCTTCGACGGATGGGTGCAGCCGCTCACCTTGCGGACGAACTGCAGCGCCGACGCGCGGATCTCGTCCTCCGTCGCGGGCGGCGCGAAGTTGTGCAGAATCTTGATATTACGACACATTGAGTTATCTCCGTTACTGGTCGTCGGGCGGCACGTACGAGGGGCGTTCGTCCAGGAAGACCGATTCGGGGTAGCGGGCATGGATGAGCGTGAACCTCCGCGGCGCCTGCGTGAAGTCGAAGCCGTCGACGATGCTCGCGGCGCGCGTGTCGGTGAAGCCGCCCGCCGGCAGCCCGATTGGCGGCAGATCGAAAACCTCCTCGACGAACTTGAGAACGCTGCCGAACTCGTACTGCGTGTGCGAAACGTAACCGGGCTTGGCGTAGGGCGAGAGGATGATGCAGGGCACGCGCAGTCCCAACCCGCGGAAGTCGAGCTGCGGCGGCGGGGCGTCGTCATACCAGCCGCCCCAATCGTCCCACAGCACGACGATCGCGGTGGACGACCAGTAGCGGCTCTCCCCGATCGCGTTGACGATCGAGGCGACCCACGACGGTCCCCGGTCGTAGCCGCTCCCGGTGTGATCCGAGTCCTGCCAATCCGGCGTCACCCAGGAGACGTCGGCGAGCATGCCGCGCGGAGTGTCGCGCAGGATCCTGGACTGCGGCGAGATGACCTTCTTCCAGTCCGGCCCGTAGCGCACGGCGCGAATGGAGCTGAACTCGGACCACACCTGGCCGCCGATCTTGCTCAGTGGCGCCGCGTAGTATTTCCACGAGACGCCCGCGGCGTCGAGCGTATCCGCCATGCTGCGAAAATCGTCGAAGCACGGAAACGGCCCGTTGAAGCGCTCGATCCGCCGGGCGTTGAGCGTGAACGAACGCGTCCCGTGCGGCGCGTCGCAGCCCCACGGGAGCTGATCCGGGGCGTCGACCTGCGCGACCGGACCCGCCTTGAACGTCGTGTTCGCCGCGATCAGGCTCAGGTGCGCCGTGTAGCTCGGACCGAACTCGGTCGGAAACATCCGGTCGGCGAGCACGTACCGGCGCGCCATCGCCCAATACGGTGCCGACTCGCCGCGCGGCACATACGCGTACGCGTAGTCGAGCGGACCTCCGTAGAAATGTTCCCGCTCGAAGCCGTTCATGCTGCCGTGATTCCACCCCGCGATCGAGTCGCGCCAATTGTTTTCGATGTTCCCGGGATCCTCGAGCGGCGTCGCGTGCAGCGGGATCTTCTTGCCGCCCGCGTAGCCGAATCGCGGCGCATCCGCGCCCGGAAAGCCGCTGAAGAGGTTGTCGAAGCTGCGGTTCTCCTGCACCACGATCACGATGTGTTTGATGTAGTGGCGCGCCGGGCTCGAGCCCGCCAGCGGGGCGAATGGCACCGTGCTGCCGCCGCAGCCGCACAGCCAGGCCACGCAGGTTAGCGCGGAGGCTATTAGTCTCACAGAGCGGCTTGTGCAACGAGCTTCGCCGCCGCGACGTCTTCGACCGCGAGCCCGAGCGATTTGAACACGGTCGTCGCCGATGGCGAGACCGTTTTGAGGCCGGCGAAGATCTCGCCGATCTCGGCGTAGATCGGCGCCTTCGCGATCAGCACGTCGCCGGCTTCGACCGCGGCCGCCTCGCGCGAATCGACGACGACGACGTTGGCCATCGCCGCGTCGTCGAGCTCGCGCCAATCCGGCCGCGACGATCCGACGGCGTTCACGTGGGCGCCCGGCTTGAGCCAAGCACCCTCGAGGATCGGCTCGTGCGCCGCCGTGGCCGTCACGACGACGTCCGCTCCTCGCACCGCGGACTCGGGGCGATCGACGGCCGTCGCGCCGAGCTCGCGCGCGAAGCGCTGCGCGTGCTCCGGGGTGCGGCTCCAGACGCGCACTTCGGAAAACGTGCGCACTCTGCCGAGTGCCTGCAGATGCGCTCGGGCCTGAACGCCGCTGCCGAGTAGCGCAAGCACGCGGCACTCCGCCGGCGCCAGGCGCCGCGTGATCGCCGCCGAGACCGCGGCGGTGCGCATCTCTGTGATCAAGCGACCGTCCATGACCGCCAGCGGCAGACCGGTGTCCGTTGCATAGAGCACGATCGTGGCATTGTGCGTGTGCCGGTCCGTGCCCGCGTTGACGGGATAGAACGTCACGAACTTCAAGCCCATCACGTCGCCGACGACGGCCGGCATGATGCCGACGTACCTGCGGCGTTCCTCGAGCGTCAGTATACTGCGCACGGGCTGAATGACCGCGCCGCTCGAGAAATCCGCGAGGGCGCGCTCCATCGCATCGATCAGATCGTCCCAGCGCAGGCGAGCGCGAACGGCTTCTTCGTCGAGGTAGATCACGGCGGATGCTAACGCGATGCGGCGATCGTCGCGAATGCTGCTTTCACAGCTGAAACGTCCTCCAGTCATAAGCGACGAAACCGCGGCTGCCGACGTCCTCCCAGCCGCGGCGGTACGCTTGCCCGATGCCGACCTCGTCGTTGAATCCTACGACGCCCAGCGGCAGCGTCTTCTCCGGCCGGATATAGCGCAGCTCCGTCGCCGTGACGGAATGCATGAAGGTCGCGAGCAGCGCGTTGTTGCGGGTCACCCGCGAGACCTCGGTGGGCGATATGCCCTCGATGGCGCGCTTCCCGACGGATTGGAAGTACGCATTGCGCATCTCGACCTCGATGATCTTGCGTTGCATTGTTCCGTAGGCGCCGAACGCGATCTCGACGGCGTCGTGATAATCGGCCTCCCCTTCGAAGGGCGGGTCGAGCAGGATGACGTCCGCAGCTTTGGAGACCGCGTGGGCGATTCCGACCGGGGAGTTGGTCGCGACGCCTCCGTCGCAGTACGGAGCCGGCGCTCCGTCCGGGCCCGGCATCATCACCGGATCGAAGGCGATCGGAATCGCGGTCGACGCGAAGATCGCGTCATGTAAGAGATCCCGCGTCGCCTCGCGGACGACGGTCTGCGGCCCCAGCAAGAGGTGCAGCGAGTTAACGACCTTGCGCGGGAGCTCCTCGCCGCTTCCCTGCGGCCGGATGTAAAAATACTCGGGTCGCTGCTGCGCCAGATTCGTCACGCCCCAAATGAGCGGCACGAGCAGCGGAACGGCGGGATCGAGGTTGCGCGCGATCCAGTCGCGGACGGGCTCGCTCTGCAAGAGCCCGCGCTGATCGCGCACGAGGCCGATCAGGCTCAGCGCGGAGACTGTGCGGTCCAACAGGCCGCTTTGCGAGTCGCGCAGCGCGGCGTATCGCGACTTCGCCTGAATCAGCCTTTCGCGGCTTATGCCGTACCAGAGCTCGTGCAGCTTCTCGTACTGGCCCGTGGCGACGAACCACCCGTTGAGCGCGCCGATCGAGGTTCCGCAGACGACCTCATAGGGCGGCAGCGGCTGACCGTCGCGCACCCCGCCGCGTGCCGCCAGCGCGCCGACCACTCCGGCCTCGTAAGCACCGCGCGCCCCGCCACCGCTGAGCACCAGCGCGCCTTCCAGCGGCTCCGCGGCCGCGCCCGGCGCGCCCGCGCGATCGGCTCCGAGCAGCGCCGGTCCGAATCCGCACGCAGCGAGCGCCAACAAAAAGCGACGGCGTTCGATCATGCCGACCGCTTCAACAAGTCCGGGCGCCGAACATTTTCTCGATCTCGCCGAGTCCTGCTATGCTGGTGCGATGACGCTTCGAGTATTTGCCATCGCGCTGATCTGCGCGACGAACGCGCTGCCCGCCGGCGCCGCGGGTGCTGCGCGGGTAAGCGGTGACGACTATCTCCTCCTGGTCGCCCTGCACGCCCCGGCCATCTCGCCCGACGGAAAGACGGCCGCGCTCGTCATCTCGCGCGTCGTCTGGGACGAGGACCGCCGCGCCGACGAGCTCGTTTCCGTCGATCTCACGAGCGGCGCGCAGACGCCGCTGACGAACCGTACCGGGCTCTCGGATCCCGCGTTCTCCCCGGACGGAACGCGTCTGGCGTTTCTGGCCGACGAGGGCAGCGGCGACGATTCCGTTTCGCAGGTCTTCGTGATGCCACGCGAGGGTGGAGCGGCGACGGCGATTACCCACGCGAGGGCCGGGGTCAAACAGTTCGCGTGGCGTCCCGACGGGCTCGCGGTTGCATATGCGGCGGAGGATCCGGCGCCATCGCGCACCGGAGCCGATCGTTTTCGCAACAGCTTCATCTTCACGACCGAGCCGATCGTCGCGCGCTCGGCGTCGCGGCCTGTACACCTGTTCGTCGAGACGCTCGGCGATGACGCCGCGACGCAGCTGACGTCCGGTGACTCGAGCGTCGCCGACGGATCGACGCTCTCGTGGTCGGCGGACGGAAAGACCCTCGCGTTTACGCTCTGCCGCAGCGCGACGCTGAACGACCAGAGCTATTCGCACGTCGCGCTGGTCGACGTCGCGACGGCGCGCGTGCGATCGCTGACCGGACGCTCGATCTGGGAAGGCGACCCGCGCTTCTCGCCGGACGGCAAACACATCGCGTACGCCTACAGCGACGGCGACCCGCAGGTGAGCCTCGTTCGCCTGTACGTAACGACGCCGGCCGGCGGAGCGGGAGCGCCGCTGTCCGAGCCGCTCGACCGGCCCATCGGCGACGCCGTCTGGTCGCGCGATTCACAGAGCCTGATCGTCGCGGTTCCGGATCGCGCGACCAACGCGCTCTATCGCCTTCCGCTACGCGGCGCGGCCCAGCGCATCGACGTCGGAAACGTTACGCCGGGTATTCCGCTGACGACGACCGGCGGCGCGGACGCGCCGCAGCTCGGCAACGCGATCGCGGAGGACGGAACGATCGTCTTCGTCGCCACCTCCACGGCGCGACCGCCGGAGCTGTTCCGTTACGTACCGGATCGCGGAACGGCGAAGGTGACGGATTTTAACGCGGCCCTCGCGCCGTTCGCGTGGTCGCGGGGGGAACGCGTGACCTTTCCCACGACGACCGGCGTCGAAGGCGACGGCGTCCTATACTTCCCGGCGGACTTTTCAGCGAATCGCACGTACCCGCTCGTCGTGTATATCCACGGCGGTCCGTCGGACCCGTCGATGCTCGAGTTCGACTTCTGGGCGCAGGTCATGGCGGCGCGCGGCTGGCTCGTGCTGAGGCCGAACTATCGCGGCAGCCCGAATCTCGGCCGACGCTATCAGCACGCGATCCTGTACGATCCCGAGGACGGTCCCGGCAAGGACGTCATGGCGGCGCTCGACGCCGTACGGAAGCGCGGCATCGTCGACCGAGCGCGCATCGCCGTGTGCGGATGGTCGTACGGCGGAATCATGACCGCCTGGATGATCTCGCGTTACCACATCTGGAGCGCGGCCGTCTCGGGCGCATCGGTCAACGACTGGATCACCGATTACGGAACCGCCGACGACAGTCTCGCGGACGCCGACCTCTTCCACGGGTCGCCGTTCGTCGGCGCCAACGCCACGGAGTGGCGCCGTGCCTCGGCGATTTGGTACGCGCGCGACGTGACCACGCCGGTACTACTGCTCTCCGACACCGGCGACAATCGCGACCCGTTCGCGACGACCTCGATGTATTGGCGCGCGCTGCGCGACAACGGCAAGCCCGCGACGCTGCGGGTCTGGCCCGTCCAGGGACACTTTCCGAGCGATCCCGTCCGAACCGTCGACGTCTTTCACTACTGGATCGAGTTTATCGCGCAGCATTTTCGCTAGCCGCCGGCACCGGAACCGCGCCCAGCGCGTTATACGGGCATCATGCTCTTGCGATCGCTCGTGGCGAGCGGAGCCGTCCTTCTGCTCGCCGGCGCTGCCGCCGGCAACACCTCCGATACCCTGCGCGGCGTTGCGGCCACCTACTATGCGAACGCCCGCCAGATCGCCACGCTCACCGGACGCGACACGGCGATGGACTACTACCAGCGCCTCCTGGACGACGCCGACCAAGGCCTGACCGGCGCGGCGGTCGCGCTCGACCTGAGCCTCGCCACGCAACTCCTGCACCGTTCCTTCACGCCGATGGCGGAGATTCGCGGCCTCGGCGAGACGTTCGCGCGCTCCTCGATGGACGGCACGATGCAGCCCGTCGCGATTTACGTGCCGCGCGACTATTCTCCGGCGCGGCCCGTGCCGCTGGTCGTGTTCTTGCACGGACGGCTGCAGGCCGAGTCCCACCTGATCGCACCGGACTTTATCGAGGACTTGGCCGAGCGCACCAACACGATCGTCGTGGCGCCCTACGGCCGCGGCTACTACGACTTCCGCGGTTCGGAAAGCGACGTCTACGACGCGCTCGACGCAGCGGTCAAGGCGTTCGATGTCGACCCGCACCGGCGCTATCTGGCCGGATACTCGATGGGCGGCTTCTCCCTCTTTCGCATCGCGCCGATGCATCCGGCGGATTGGTCTGCCGTGATGAGCATCGCCGGCTCGCTCCTCGCGTCGCGCGCGGCTGGGGTCGTCGGCACGCTGCAACACGCCAGGTGTTACGTGTTGACCGGCGCGCGCGACAGCATAGTGCCCACGGCGTATCCGACCGCCACGGCGATCTTTTTGCGCGACGCAGGGCTCGCCGTGACGTTCTATTCGGATCCCGATGGAACGCACTCGCTCTATTCGCTGCGGTCGATTCTATCGAGCGCGTGGACGGACATGGAACGGGGCGTCGTTCGCCTTCCCGTCGGTCTCTCCGGCGCCGCAGATCTACCGTCGGCCGCGGGAAATTAACGAAACGTTACGTGCCGTAGCGGCGCTGGCGCGCCGCGAAATCCGCGAGCGCGGCCAGCAGCTCCGCCTCGCCGAAGTCCGGCCAATAGGTTTCGGTCGCCCAAAACTCGGCATACGCCGCTTGGAACAGCAGGAAGTTGGAAAGACGCAGCTCGCCGCCGGTCCGGATGACCAGATCCGGATCGGGCAGACCCGCGGTATAGAGCCGGCTGCCGACGGCGGCCTCGTCGATCGAGTCGACGTCGCGCAGCCCGGCGCTGACTTCGCGAACCAGGGCGCGCACTGCGTCGCCGATCTCGCGGCGGGCGCCGTAGTCAATCGCCAGATTGAGCGTCACCGCCGTGTTTCGCCGCGTGCGCGCGACCAGCTCAGCGAGCGCCGAGCGCGCGGCGGCCGGCAACCGATCCCCGCGGCCGCACAGCCGCACGCGCACCCCCTCGTTCGCGAGTGCGCGCAGCTCGCCGCGGGCCGCGCGGATGCACAGCGACATCAGGAGGTCCACCTCGGCCGTCGGCCGGTTCCAGTTCTCTTCCGAGAAAGCATAGGCCGTGATGAT
>DATDGN010000186.1:0-16599 GCA_036522095.1 Candidatus Cybelea sp.
AGCGTCTCGCGGCCGATGATCCAGGCCGGCGGATAGAGCCGCAGCACCTCCTTGACGGTGCGCGCGACGTACTCACGGTCGCCGTCTCGCGCCGCAGCCGCGACGCGCGCGTCGATCTCTGGATGCTGCGCCAGCAGAACGAGCGCCCAGGTCAAGGCGTTGGCCGTCGTTTCGTGCCCAGCGATGAACAGCGTCATGATCTCGTCGCGGAGTTGCGCGTCCGACGGACGGTAGCCGGTCTCCGCATCGCGCGCGCCCAGGAGCAACGAGAGTGCGTCGGTGCGCGCGCTGCCGTCTCGGCGACGGCGCGCGATCATGTCGAAGATGATCGCGTCGAGCGTGGCGCGGGCCTGCCAAAAACGGCGGGTCTTGCGAAAGGGCAGTCGCGAGCGCAGCGAGCCGAGTGGGGTCAGCATGTAGGGGAACTCGCCCATCATCAGCCGCAACGCGTCGCCGACGACACGTGCCGCGTCGCTCTCGTCGCTGCCGAACAGCGTCTCCGTCGCGATGCGCAGCGTCAAGGCCGTGATGGCGGCATGCGCGTCGAGCGTCTGTCCGTCGCTCAGCCCGTCCGCGAACGCGTTCGCGTCGCGCTCCATCGCGTGCGCGTACTCGGCGATGCGCTCGCGGTGAAACGCGGGCTGCACGATGCGCCGCATCTGCCGGTGAAGCGGGTCCTCGCTGGTCAGCAGCCCTTCGCCCAGCAGCAGCCGGAGCACGCGCGTCCCGAGGGACTTCGAAAACGCATGCTGCTGCGTTACGAGGATCTCTTTGACGAGCGCGGGCTCGTTGACGAAGAGATAGGATCGCCACGGGAGCGCGAATGCGACGACGTTGCCGTAGCGCGCGTTGACGTCGCGCAGGAACGCCGGAAAGCGCTCGAACGGAACCGGCAGCAGACTGCGCAGCGTGGTCCAGCGGCTGGGCCCCGGAATCACTGCGAGCCGACCGCCTCGTACGCGGCCACATTGCCGTACCGGCAGACCACGCGATAGCGCCCCGCGGCGACGCCGGCCTCGACCGCGGGCCACAGCCGGCGCTGGTTGGCGCTGTCGGGGAAGTCGCTCGCGTAAACGAGGTACTGCATCCCCGACGCGCGGTCGATCGTCGCGTGCGGCCGTTGCGCCGCCACGGCCGAGAACCATTCGTCGTAGGTTGCGAGGCTCGCGTCCTTCGGCACGCAGCCGATCGCGCGGCGCGCGTCGGCGAGATCGTGGTAGTACGCATGCAGATAATGCAGCGGATGCAGCGGATCGAACGCGATCAGAAAGAGCGCGCACAACGCGCCGGCCGTGAGGATCCAGTTGCGCGCTCGCCGCTCGCCGCGCCGCGCGACCGCGGCCGCGCCCAGCACGGCCGCGACGAGCAGCCACGGAATCCAGAGCGCGGCGTAGTGATCGCCCATGCGCCAAACGTAGCCGGAGTTGGCCAGCAGGACTATCGCACCGCCGGGCAGCGCCATGAGCGCCCAGCGCGAGAGCAACGGCAGGAACGCGAGCGGCACGAGGGACTCGAGCACGTAGGTGAGCCGGCCGAACGTGAAGATGGCGCGCGCGAATTCGAGCGGGTGCGTCAGCGGGGCGATGACGAGCGCGACCGGTCCGTCGGCGAAGGGATACGAGTAAAAGTGACTCGGCACCCAGCCGCCCAGGCGCGGAACGATCAGCCCGAAGTAGCCCGCGAGCGCGGCCGCCGATGCGAGCGCGAGGCCGGCTCCGGCCCACGCCAGCCCGCGGCAGCGGCGCGAGCGGGCGACACCGATCAGGACCAGTCCGAAAACGACGAGCGTCAGCGCGGCGTCTTCGCGCAGGCCGATCGCCAGCACGCCGCAGATCGCGAACCAGAGCCAGCGCGAGCGATCCGCCGCGAGAAACAGCCCCAGCGCGAGCGGCGTGAAGAATCCGAGCTCGTGAAACTCGTCGAAGCCGAGCGCGAGCAGCGGCGGATAGAGCAGCGTCACGTAGCCGAGCGCGTTCGCGAGCCTTGCGCTCGCGTAGGGCCGCGCGATCGCGGCGACCAGCGGCGCGCAGGCGGCCGTCGCCGCGGCCTGCAGCAGCTGCAGCGGCAGCGCGCTGCGCCCGAGCGCCACGAGCGGCCAGAGCAGCGCGAGCGTGGGCGACCAATGGTAGCGGAAGTGCGAGCCGGCCTCGACCCCATCGCGCATGCCCGCGAACGCGCTCGCGACGATCTGCGCGAAAGTTCCTGTGTCCGACCCGTACGTCCACAGCTTCGTGCGCACGACCGCGAGCACGGCGAGCACCACGAACTCGACCGCCGCCCAGACGTAGAGCCTCATCGGCAGGCGCGGCGCGCGTCCCTTAGAAACCGCGCAGGGCGATGAAGCGAATCTGCGTCTTTTGCGGATCCCATACCGGCAACGGCGAGGCGTACGCGCAAATGGCGCGCGAGGTGACCGAGAAGATCGTCGCCGCCGGTTACGGGATCGTCTACGGCGGCGGCAGCGTCGGCCTCATGGCGATCGTGGCGGACACCGCGTTGGCACGCGGCGGCGAGGTGATCGGCGTCATCCCCCAGGCGCTGGCCCGCACGGAGATCGCTCACCCGGGCCTCACCGAGCTGCACGTCGTCAAGACGATGCACGAACGCAAGGCGATCATGGACGACGCCAGCGACGCGTTCATCGCGCTGCCCGGCGGCTTCGGCACGATGGACGAGTTCTGCGAGGTGCTGAGCTGGCGCCAGCTGCGCATCCACGACAAGCCCATCGGACTATTAAACTATCGCGGCTATTACGACGCACTGCTGTCACTCTTCGACCACATGCTCGCGGAGGGCTTCATCGGGCCCCACACGCGGCGCCTCTTCACGGACGCGGAAAACATCGACGAGCTGTTGACCGAGATGTTCGAGCCGCGAAACGCGCCTTAGCGAATCATTCCGACAACGCGGTGGTCACGATGCGTTCTTGCTCGACCGCGTGCTGGCCCGCGTAACCCTCGCTCGGGCTCGCGCGATAGCCGCGGCCGATGTACTCGATGTCGAACCCGTCGCGCTTGCCCTCGAGGAGACGGCGGCGCACGAAGGCGCGGGCTCCCATGTTCTTCGGCTCCTCCTGCACCCACACGAGCTTCTTCAAATTGGGATAGCTGCCGATCACGCGATTGATGTCGAAGACCGGCAGCGGCGCGAGCAGCTCGATGCGCGCGATGGCGGTCTTATGCAGCGCGCCGTACGCGGGGTGCGCGGTGAGGTCGTGATAGATCTTGCCGCTGCACAGGATGAGGCGCTCGATCGCGGCGCGGTCGAGCGGGCGCGGATCGTCGATCACGGGGGCGAAGCTGCCCACGGCCATCTCGTCCAGCGTCCCCGCGGCGCTGTCGGAGCGCAGCAACGATTTCGGCGTCATGACGACGAGCGGCACCGCGAGCGGCGAGCGCGCCTGCATGCGCAAGAGATGGTAGTAGTTGCTCGCGACCGACGGCGACGCGACGCGCAGGTTACCCTCGGCGACCAGTTGGAGAAAGCGCTCCGGACGCGCGCTCGAGTGTTCCGGACCGCCGCCCTCGTAGCCGTGCGGCAGCAAGAGCGTTAGGCGCGAGGTCTGCCCCCACTTCGCCTGGCCCGCGGCGATGAACTGATCGACGACGATCTCGGCGCCGTTGAAGAAGTCGCCGTACTGCGCCTCCCAGAGCACGAGCGCGTTCGGCTCCTGGGTCGAGTAGCCGTACTCGAATCCCACGCAGGCGTACTCCGAGAGCGGGCTGTTACGGATCTCGAACGACGCCTGCGCCTCCGCGACGTGCTGCAGTGGGATCCAAATCGCGTGCGTGGCCGGCTCATGGAAGACCGCGTGACGATGGCTGAACGTGCCGCGCTCCGTGTCCTGTCCGGTCAGGCGAATCGGCGTCCCGCTCGTCAGCAACGACGCGAACGCCAGCGACTCGGCGGTGCCCCAATCCACGCTGCCCTTCTCCGCGATCGTCGCGCTGCGGCGCTCGAACTGACTGCGCAGCTTTTTATTGAGCTCGAAGCCCTGCGGCACGGCGACGAGCGCGTCGCTCCACGCGATCAGTTCGCTGCGCTCGACGCGCGGCAGCACGGTCCCGTCGAACGTGTTGCTACCCGCAAGCTTTCGCCCGGTGATGTGCGATGCCAGCGCGCCCTTGACCGCGCGGCGCGCCTCCTGCAAACGCTCCGTCGCCTCGTCGGCCATCGCGCGCGCCTGCTCGGCGGTGATCAGGCCCTGATTGACGAGCTTGTTTGCGAACAGCTCGCGCACCGTCGGATGATTCTTGATGCGCTCGGCCATCTCGGGCTGCGTGTACGCGGGCTCGTCCTGCTCGTTGTGCCCGAAGCGGCGATATCCGATCAGGTCGATGAGTGCGTCGCTGGCGAACGCACGGCGGTAGTCGATGGCGAAGTGCACGGCGGCCATGCACGCGTCGACGTCGTCGGCGTTGACGTGGACGATCGGGACGTCGAAGCCCTTCGCCAAGTCGGAGGCGTAGCGCGTCGAGCGCGCGTCGACCGGGTCCGTCGTAAACCCGATCTGGTTGTTCGCGATGAGGTGGATCGTGCCGCCCGTCTCGTAGCCGGGCAGCGCCTGCAGGTTCAGCACCTCGGACACGATGCCTTGACCGGGGAAGGCGGCGTCGCCATGGATCAGGATCGGCACCGCGCGATTGCGGTCGAGGGTGGGAACGCCGTGATCGTGATCGGTCTGCAGCGCGCGCACGGCCCCCTCGACGACGGGATCGACCGCCTCCAAGTGGCTCGGGTTGTGCTCGAGCGTGACGTCAATCGTCTTGCCCTTCGACGTGGTGAACGTACCGGTGGCGCCGTGGTGATACTTGACGTCGCCCATCACGTCGTCGTCGCCCAAGTTGCCGCGATACTGCGCGGCCTCGAACTCGGTCATCGCCTCTTCGTACGGCAGGTTCACGACGTGCGCGATGACGTTGAGGCGTCCGCGGTGCGCCATGCCGAGCACGGCATCGGCCACGCCGTCGTCGGCGAGCATGTCGAGCATCTCCTCGAGCATGGGCACCATCACGTCGAGCCCCTCGCCCGAGAACGTCTTCTGTCCCAAGAACGTCTTGCGCACGTAGCGATCGAACGCCTCGACCTTCGTGAGGCGCGCGAGAAACTCGATCTGGCGCTGCGGAGAGTGCTTGATTTTGTTACGCCCGGACTCGATGTAGTCGCGCAGCCACACGCGTTCCGTCGCGTTCGAGATGTGCTCGATCTCGTAGGCGATGGTCGAGGCGTACGTCTCGCGCAGCCGCGGCAGGATCTCGGCCAGCGTGTTGCCCGGAACTTTCACGCGCAGCACGCTCGCCGGTATGGCGCTCTGCAGCGCCGGCGTCAGCCCGTACGTCGCCGGTTCGAGCGAGGCGTCGCCGACCGGCTCGCGCCCGAGCGGATCGAGGTTAGCCGCGAGGTGGCCATGCCGGCGATATGCGGAGACGATGGCCATGCCGGACGCGACCGCGCGCAGCATCTCGTCGGACGGAGGCGCCTTCGCCGGACCGACCGGAGCGAGCGCGACCTGCGGCACCGCCGCGGCCTGCAATCCCAGCGAGGCGAAGACGGCCTCGTAGAATCCATCCTTGCCCTGCAGCAGCTCGTCGACCCGCCGCAGATACTCGCCCGACTGCGCGCCCTGAATGACGCGGTGGTCGTAGGTGCTGGTGAGCTGCATCACGCGCGAAACGCCGAGCAGCCGCAGCGACTGTTCGTTGGCGCCGGCAAACCCGGGCGGATAGCCGATCGCTCCCGCGGCGACGATCGCACCCTGCCCCGTCATAAGGCGCGGCACCGACGCGATCGTCCCGATGCCGCCCGGATTGGTGAGCGTGAACGAGGCGCCTTGCAGGTCGTCGGCGACGAGCTTGTTCTCACGCGCACGAGTGACGAGCTCTTCGTACTTGTCGCGGAACGCCGCGAACTCGAATGAGTCCGCGTTGCGAATCACGGGCACGACCAGCGTTCGCGTGCCGTCCTTGCGTTCGGTATCCACGGCGAGGCCGAGATGGATGCCCGGCTCGACGCGCACGGGCGCGCCCGTTTCGTCGCGCCGGAACGAATTCGTGATGAACGGCATCTGCTGCGCCGTTCGCACGAGCGCGTACGCGATCAGGTGGGTGAACGAGATCCGCTCCTCGCGGCCGGCGGCCTTCACCGCGCCGTTGAGTTCCTTGCGTCGCGCGTCGAGCACGTCCACCGGAACGCTGCGGAAGCTCGTCGCAGTCGGAATGGTGAGACTCTGCTCCATGTAGCCGCTCAGCGCCGCCGCCGGCCCGCGCAGCGGCGTCAGCTTCGCACCGGCGGGTGGGGGAGGCTGCGCGGCCAGCGCGGATGCGGGGGCGCGGCGCGCGCCGTCCGCCTGCGCGATCACGTCGGAGCGCAGGATCAAACCGTTGGGTCCCGAGCCGCGCACGCGCGAGAGATCCACGTCGAGGCGACGCGCGATGCGGCGCGCCGGCTGGTCGGCGATCGTTTCGGTTCGCGCGGGAGGCTCCGGCGCGGGGGCAGGCTTCGGCGGCGCCGGTGCACCGTTGCCCGTTGCCTTTCGTGCTGTTGCGGCGCCATCGGTTTTGGATGTGTCGATCTCGGCCAGCGCCGTGCCGACCGCGACCGTGTCGCCTTCGCGCGCGAGAATCTGCGTGATCTGGCCGGACGCCGTGGCCGGAACCTCGACGTCGACCTTGTCGGTGGTCACCTCGACGAGCGGATCGCCCTCGGCGACGTACTCGCCGACTTTTCTGCGCCACTCGACGATCGAGCCTTGGGTGACCGACTCGCCCATCTCGGGCAGCGTCACGCGTACCATCGTGGAATCCAAAACAGGTTTCATCTTATCTTTTGGCGGGCCGGGGGCCTACGCCTAAAAGTACTTTGCCGGGAGGGAGGGCGTCGTGACGAGAGCGTTGCGATGGAAGCGCGGGCGCGGGTGGCTCAGCACGAACGCGGCGACGTCATAGGCCTGTTCGAGCGTGAGCGAGCCGGGCGCGCTTTGCGGCATGTTGTAACGCACGAAGCCGGTGATGCGATCGATGTGCGCCATGCCGGCCCCTTGGTTGAACGAACGCGAGCCCCAGAGGGGCGGATAGACGCTGCCGGCGCCGCCGCCGTCGGCCTGATGGCACGCCGCGCAGCGCTGCGCGTAGAGGCTCTTGCCGCGCGCGACGCTGGGCGACGCGTTGGGAAGCGGCACGATATATGAGTCGAACGCCGGCGCTTTCGCGCCGATCGGCGTGCCGCGCGACAGCCAGGCGATGTAGGCGACGATCGCGATCATGGCCTTGCTGTTGTAGGCGGGCGCCTTGCCGTTCATGCTGTAGAGGAAGCACTCGGCGATCCGATCCTGCAGCGCGATGACCCGATGCGCCCGCTTATTCCATTGCGGAAAACGCGCGTACGTGCCCATGAAGCTTCCGCCGCGCGGCTGCATGCCCGCGGCGAGGTGGCAGTTGGCACACGTGAGATCGGCGCGCACGTAGCCGGGCATGAGCCGATGCGTCTCGGAGATCAGCGAGTAGCCGTACGAGATCGATCGCCCGACGGGTCCCGACGGAAGGTCGCGCGGATCGTAGGGCGGCGGCGCGGCGTTGCGCGCAGTGGAACAGCCCGCGAAGGCGATCACGGTCAATGCGAAGACGATTGCGCGACGGATATCCGTGCTCATAACTCCGGTGCGATATAGGCGTAGTGATGCTGCGATTGCAGCACGGCAATCGTGGCGACCATCGACGGCACCACGACGGCGCCGGGAATCAAATGCGTGAGGATGTCGTCCGCGACGTCGGCGGCGGTCGAACCGACGGGCGCGACGCCGCCCTTGACGAGCAGGCGCGCCTGTTCCTCGACTGCGGTGTGACAGGTGAGCACGACCAGACCGCGGCGCTGCAGCGTCTCGATGGAGGCGTCTTGATACATGCCCGCGGGATCGTCGGGATCCGCGCTCGCGTTCGCCGCCGCGCGCTTGCGCAGAAACACGTTGGAATCGATCGTCGCTCCCGTCGCGTCCGTGAGCTTGAAGAATTCGCCAAGGCGATACTTCGTCCAGATCTCGTCGCTATAGCCGTAGACCGCAGACGCACCGTGGGCGCCGAGCGCGATCGCGATATCGCCAGGCGCGTAGCCGAAGCCGAACTGCAAGCCGTTCAACGAGTTCTTCACGCTGGTCAGCACCGCGGGGCGAAAGATCACGGCCTCGTAGAGCTGCCGAATGCGCGCCGGCCGCCCGAGCACGCGCCCGAAGAGGGCGGCGTCGAAATCGCTGCGGCGCTCGACCAGATGGGTCCCGCCGGGGACGCCCTGCGCCGGCGCTGCGCCGGACGCCGCGATTACGGTCGAAGAGGCGAGGAAGCCCTTGCGATTCATGGACCAAAGCCTCGTTTTCTCACCTTCGTTCGCGTCCTCCTAAGAGCTCCTTCGATCTTGCGGAGAGCGGGTTACCGGGCACGTCCAAAAGGAACAGCGGCACGGCCAAGAGCATGCTTGAATGCAGTTATGTCGCTCGAGCATATCTTTTACTTAAGTCAGATAATCGCGGCGCTGGCTCTGGTCGCCTCGTTGTTGTTCGTGGCGGTAGAACTGCGCAACTCGAACCGGGAGAGCCGCCACCGTGCCGGTGAGGAAGCTTATCAAAAATTTCGGGAAGTTCAGCTGGAAGTGGCCGGCAATGCGGATCTTGCTCGAATATGGGCCGGCGGAGTTCACGATTTCTCCTCGTTAGAGCCGCTTGATAAAACACGCTTCCTGCTTCTGACTCACGTCTTTTTTAAGAACTGGGAGAGTGTCTTTCTCGTCCACGTCGATGGACGATTATCCCACGAGCTCTGTGAATCCACTGAAAGTATGGCTGGTGATTTGCTCGGCTACTCGGGCATTCAAGCAGCGTGGTCCGCTCGAAAGAGCTATTTTCACCCGAAGTTTCGAGAGCACGTGAACGCCAAGATTGGAGCAGCTCCAAGCGCCGACAACTCGGTGCTGCCCTACGAACATCAGGGGCACGCGTAGCGCGCGCTAAAAAACTATCGGCGGCTTATGCTAAGCTCGCGGCCGGAAGGCCTTGAGACAAGCCGGCGTCGACCTCAAGGTATTCGTTCTTGCAAATGCCGGCCGTGAGGGGTTCGAGAACCTCGCGAACGCGTTGAACGGACGGGGCTTCCCAGAGACACACGGTGGTAGAGCGATCCGCGGCCGAAATGACTTGTGGCAAACGAAGGTCTTCTGGAACCTTCGCGCTGCTAGCCATTTCGGAGAAACGGTCGGGGTCGCTAATGCGATGTATAACTGAAACAAACACTTTGTGCACCTCCTTAAGCGCATCCTGGCACGCGCTGAGTATAGCACCGCCGATCCAGGAATTCCTTGCAGTTCATCACGCGCTAAGAGCCGTCCAAAACGGGGGACCGCCCCGCGCGTGTCAAAGCTCCGAAAGGTGACGGCGCCGGAGATCGACCCGACGCAGACGGACTCCGCGAGGCTGAACCGGCGCTTCTTCGTCGGAATCTCCGCGGCGGCCACCCTGAGCGGACCAAACTTGGCGCTGGCCGACGCTTCCATTTCCGCGCAGTGGGTTGGCCTCTCTCTGCCCGACGCCGACGTTCGCGCGTACGCGGCCTGGCCCGCCGGCGCCGGCCCCAAGACCCCGTCGGTCGTCGTGATCATGCACATCTGGGGCGTCGACACATCCATCCGCGAGGTCGTCGAGCGACTGGCCAAGGCGGGGTTCGCCGCGATCGCTCCCGATCTGTACGCGCGCTTCGGCGCGCCGAGCGGCGACGGAGGGACGGACTCGAGCGTGTTCCGTCCGTACGCGAAGCGGCTGGACCGCGCGCAATACGACGGCGACATTCGCGCCGCCGCGGGCTGGCTGGCGCAGAAGTTTGCGGGAACGAAGAGCGCGATCATGGGATTTTGCATGGGCGGACACATCGCGCTCCTGGCCGCGATCGACGACGCCGATCGCTTCGCCGCGGTGTGCCCCTTCTACGGGGCCGTCGAGGGGGTCGATCCCGCCGCTATTCACATGCCGCTGTGCGGCAGCTACGGGGGACGCGACCAGAGCATCCCGGCGGACGACGTGCGGCAATTCGCGGCGGCGCTCAAGGTGCCCAACGACGTGCGCAGCTACGACGACGCCGGGCACGCCTTCTGCGACGACCATCGGGCGTCGTACGTCAAAGACGCCTGCGAGGACGCCTGGCGGCGCTTGACGGCGTTTCTCACGAGGTATCTCGCGAGCAAATGATCGTCGCCGAAGCGCTCGCAATCTTTCTCGTGGGCGGCGCGATCGGCGCCGCGATCGCGTGGCTGGCGGCTCGCAGTGAGAATGCCGCGCTGCGCGTCTCGCTGCAGCACGCCGAGCGCGCGTCTGAAAAGGCGATCGAATCGCTGCTCGAGCGGGCGAAGAACGATCTCCGCGAGGCCACGGCAACGCGCGCGAGCGAGCGCGTCGGCGAGCTCGTGTCGCCCGTCGCGCAGAAGCTCGGCGAGTTCGACCGCCTCCTCGGCGAGCTGTTGGGCCGCACCGACAAGCTCGAGAGCGCGACCGCCAAGCTGACGACGCAGACGTCGTCGCTGGTCACGGCGCTGCGCAATCCGGCGACGCGCGGCAAGTGGGGCGAGATGCAGCTGCGCAACGTCGTCGAGAAGGCCGGCATGTTGCCCTACTGCGACTTTGTCGAACAACAGACCGTCGCGCTGGAAGAGGCGCGCGTGCGCCCCGACATGACGATCAACCTCCCGGGAGAGCGCATGGTGTTCGTCGACGCCAAGGCACCCACCGACGCGCTGCAGGCGGCGTTCGAAGCGACCGACGACGAGACGCGCAGGACGCTCGTGAAGAAGCATGCGCGCGCGCTGCGCGACCATGTGGATTCGCTAGCGCGGCGCGGCTATCAGACCGCTGAGGGCTCGGCGGACTACGTCGTGATGTTCGTCGCCGGCGAAGCGTTCTTGAGCTCGGCCTGCAACGAGGATCCGACGCTGATCGAGTACGCGCTCGACAAGGGCGTCCTCGTCACCGGCCCGCTCACGTTGATCAGCCTGCTGCGCGGCTTCGCGATGGGCTGGCAGGCGCTGCGGCAGGAGGAGAACGCCAAGCGCATCGCCGCCATCGGCCGCGTGTTCTACGAGCGCGCGTGCAAGTTCGCCGACCATCTGCTCGAGATGCGCAAGCACCTCGAGCGCTCGGTCAACGCATTCAACGGCGTCGTCGGTTCGTACGAGAGCAAGCTTCTGCCGCAAGGCCGCAAGCTCAAGGACGAAGCCTCACTGGGCGGCAGCGAGATGAGCGATATCCCCCCGATCGACGTGGTGCCGCGCGACGTCACCGCGCTCGACACCGCCGAGCGCAACCCCAAGCGCCTCCCGCGCTCGCAGCAGCTTTTCGCCAAAGACGACGCGGTCTAACGCGAGTGAGAACCGCGCTCCCAATATTGGCGGCGGTCGCATTCCTGGCGCCGGCGCCGTGCGGCGCCGCGTCCGCTTCGCCCGGGATGCACCTCGAATATGCGTTCGCGGATTACGATTCGGTCGGAACACCGGCCAACTTAATGCGATTCACCGGGCCGAATTCGGGCACGCTGTACGTCGACTTCTTGCGGGCCGCGCCCGATGGAGGCGCGATCGTGCAGTCGAAGGCGTGGTGGTGGAACGAACTTCGGGCTGATCAGGCCGTGACGTGCGAAGTTTATCCCAACGCCAACGTCGTGTGCGACCAGTATCCCGTGATCGAGTCCGTGCCGTTCGTGCTGATGCCGATGCTGGCGAATGATTTTTTTTCGGGCATCCTTGCGGCGCCGACCTCGCGGGTCGCCTACAGCGTGAAGCTGCCGACGAACTACTATTCGTGGTCGTGCGTGGCGAACTTGAAGCTTCGGGGTTGGACGGGGCCCGTCGGGCAAGTCGACCTGGAGGGCGTGCTACGCCCCGTGAACGGCCCGAAGGCCGCACAAATGGAAACCGCCGAGATCTCATACGATCGGGACAAGTCGTTGCCTATCCTCGTTCACGACGTCGTCACGCCTACCGAAAGTAGCGTCGAGAGCGCGGGGACCGTCGACCTCAAGCTCTTACGCGAACATTCCTAGCTAGGCGTTACTGCTTGGTTCGCCCCTCTTCGCGACGGCGGCCGACTGCCGCCGCGTCTCAGCAGCTAACGACACCGAGAGGCGGCAGGAAGACAATTTTAGTGGGGCCAGGTCGTGCCGTCGGCATAGTCGACGCGCACGATCTCGTACGTGACGTAATGCGCCGAGAGCAGCGGAGCCGCGGCGACGCCGGGCGAGAACGTGCCGCGCCGGTCGAGCTCCAGCCTGCCCAGCTGCGCGCCGGAACGGCCCGCTAGCGAGAACTCGAAGAGCACGTGCGTCGCTGTCACCGCGGCGACGTTCTTGAACGACACGCACACCACCGCGGCTTTGCCGTCGCGCTTCACTGCGGCCCAGCCGCGCGTGATGTCGATGCCGCCGGACGGCCTGCTGTTCAGCGTCATCGACGCGAACTCGATCTGGCGATAGGGATTGGGCGTCGCGGTCGGCCTGGGAGACGGGCTCGGACTCGCCGTCGCGCCGAGGCAGCACAGCGTTAGAAGTGCAGCCGCGCTCCTCACGGGGTCGCGCCCGAGGCGTGATCCGCCTTCCAGGTCTTGAGCGCGTTCAGCGTGTTCTGCACGTGCAGCGACGGATCGAGACTGGTGTACGCGTAGACGATCGTTCCGTCCGGCACGACGACGTACGACGTGCGATTCGCGTATTGCGGATGCTGCGGCAGAATCGCGTCGTACGACTTCATGACGGCCTGATTCGTGTCCGCCGCGACCGCGAATTTGCTGCGGCACTCGCTGGTGGAGAATTTCTGCAGCGTCGCCACGTCGTCGTGCGAGACGCCGATGACCGTCGCGCCGAGCGCCTTGTATTGGTCGATCGCGTCGGCGAAATCATGCGCCTCGATCGTGCAGCCCTTCGTGAACGCCGCCGGGTAGAAATAGAGCACGACCGTGCCCTTCTTCAGCGCGTCCGCGAGACTGAACGTAAACGTGTTGCCGCCGATCGTCGCGGGCAGCGTGAAGTCGGGGGCCTTGGTGCCGATCGACAGCGCCGCCAGGGCCGGAACCGTAAGCGCGACGGCGAGGAGCGCCGCCGCAAGGGAAAAGCGCATCGTCATCTTATTCATCCTTTCGTTTGCTAGACCTTGAATTGGACGTCGCCGAACTGCTTGGGGTCGTAGTTCGGATCGTGGGGAGGACGCGGCGTGTCCTTCCACCAGGTGCTGAACATCGCGAGCCACTCGAAGTTCTCGAACAGATACTCGTTGCCGCGGACGCGCCGCAGGTGCTCGACGAACGGGCGGATCGTGTTCCAGCGGCTACGCAGCATGAACCCGACGGCGTCGACCAGCAGCGACGCGTCAAGGACGCGCCGCCGCGCGAGGCACGCAACCGTCTCGACGTACTGCGCGACCAGCACGAGCGCGCGGTCGTCGGGCGATCCGTCGAAGTCCCGGCGAATGCTTTCGTCATCGGAGAAGCGCTCCGCGATGCCTTCGAGTTGCGCGAACGCGGCGACGATCGCCGGATCGGTGAGCTGGCCGATCGCGTCGAGAAGCGCGAGCGCGTTGCGTTCGTGCTCGAGCTGCTTGTTCTGCCGCGTGAGCAGAAACGCCGACAGACCGATGGCCAGCACCGACACGATGATGGACGCGCCGGCGAGGAGCTGCTCGGCGCTCACCGCGTGAGCCTCACAGACCCATCAGCCGCGCCAACACGAGGCGCTGCACCTCATTCGTGCCTTCGCCGATCTCGTTGATCTTCTGGTCGCGGTACATGCGCGAGATCGGATACTCGTCCATGAAGCCGTAGCCGCCGTGAATCTGCAGCGCCTCGTTCACGACGCGATGCGACAGCTCGCCGGCGAAGAGCTTCGCGAAGCTCGCGGCTTGGACGTAGTCACGACCCTGATCCTTCTCCCACGCCGCGCGCAGCATCATCAACTTGGCGTGCTCGATCTGCGTCAGCATGTCGACGAGCTTGAACGAGATGGCCTGGAACTTGCTAATCGGCTTGCCGAACGCATGGCGTTCTTTCGCATAGGCCAGCGCCTGGTCGTACGCACCCAGGGCGAGCCCGATCGACAGCGCGGCGACCGAGATGCGTCCGCCGTCGAGAATCTGGAGGAACTGCTTGTAACCCTCGCCGCGCGGGCCGAGCAGATTTTCCTCGGGAACCGCGGCGTCGACGAACGACAGCTCGCGCGTGTCCGAGGCGCGCCAGCCCATCTTGCGATACTTGCGGCTGCGTGCGAAGCCCGGCGTGTCCTGCGGCACGATCACGTTCGAGATCTCGCGCGATCCGTCGGCACGCTTTCCGGTGACGGCCGTGATCGTCGTGCCGCCGCTGATGTCGGTGCCCGAGTTCGTGATGAAGGCCTTCGTGCCGTTGATCACCCACTTGCCGTCGCGCAGCTCGGCCTTCGTCTGCACGTTGCCCGCGTCGCTCCCGGCGTTGGGCTCGGTGAGACCGAAGCCCCACAGCTTCTCGCCGCGGGCCAGCGGCACGAGATACTTCTGCTTCTGTTCCTCGGTGCCGAACAGCAAGAACGGCGTGGCGCCGAGCGACACGTGAGCCGCCATCGTGATCGCCGTCGAGGCGTCGGCGCGCGCGATCTCCATCACTGCGAGCGCGTAGCTCACCGTGTCGCCCCCGGCGCCGCCGTATTCCTCGGGAAACGGCAGGCCCATGAAACCGAGCTCCGCCATCTTCGCGACGAGGTCGTAGGGAAAGCGCTCTTCGCGATCCATCTCTTCGGCTCGCGGGGCGACCTCTTCGCGCGCGAACTCTCGCGCCAGACTTTGGATAGCCTTTTGCTCGTCGGTTAAATCGAAGTCCATGCCGAAGGTATAGCCCGGAGCTTTCAGAAAACCCCTCTCCCAGCGATGATCTCCCTCCGCGGCGTTTCGCTTGTCTATCCCAACGGCGTCCGCGCCCTCGACAACGTGAATCTCGAGATCGCCAAGGGAGACTTCGTCTTCCTCGTCGGCCATTCCGGAACCGGCAAGTCCAGTCTGCTGCGCCTGCTCTATCGCGAGGCGAAGGCCACGGCCGGCCAAATCACCGTCGACGGCATCCGCGTCGACCGCGTGCGCCGCAGCCGCGTGCCCGCGCTGCGCAGGCATCTCGGAGTGGTGTTCCAAGACTTCAAGCTCCTCACCGACAAGACCGTGTTCGAGAACGTCGCCTTCGCGATGCAGGTTACCGGCGCGCACACGCGCGACGTGATGCGCCAGGTCCCGCGCGTACTGGATCTCGTCGGGCTGTCGCACAAGAGCCGCATGTATCCGAGCGAGCTCTCCGGCGGCGAGCAGCAGCGCGCCGCGATCGCGCGCGCGCTCGTCAACAATCCCAAGATCCTGCTGTGCGACGAGCCCACCGGAAATTTGGATCCCACGAACACGAGCGAGATCACGGCGCTGCTGCAGCGCATCAACCTCAAGGGAACGACGGTCGTCGTGGCGACGCACAACCAGGCCGTCGTCGATCGCATGCGCCGCCGCGTCGTACGGCTCGTCGACGGCCGCATCACTACTGACGAAGAACGGGGCTACTACTATCTTGGACTCGGGGAAAGTCAAGTTCTTTCTGGGTGAGGTGTCGCGCAACTTCACGCGCAACACCGGGATGCAAATGACGGCGATCGGCACGGTCGCGATCACGATCGTGCTGCTCGGCATGTTTCTCTTCGTCCGCGCGGCGCTCGCCGACGCGGGTAAGCAGCTGCTCGATCAGATCGAGATCTCCGCCTACGTGCGCTCCGACGCGACGCCCAAGCAGGTCGCGGCGATCGGGCGTTATCTCGCGGCGGACCCGCGCATCGCGTCCGCGCAGTTCGTTCCGAAGCGCCAGGGTCTGGCCGAGTTGCGCGAGCGCACGAAGGGCGAGATCGACACGGGGCTGCTGACCGAGAACCCGTTGCCGGATAAGTTCCGCATCAAGGCGCGCGTGCCCGAAGACGTGCCGGCGGTCGCGGCCGGCGTTCGGCGCCTCGCCGGCGTCGACAACGTCGTCTACGGTCAGACGATCGTGCAGCGCCTGCTGCAGCTGGGCGCGGTGCTGCGCCGCGTCGGCATCGGCGTGATCGCCGTGTTCTTCGCGGTGGCCGGAATCATCATCGCCAACACGATCCGGCTGACCGTCTTCGCGCGACGGCGCGAGATCGCGATCATGCAGCTGGTCGGCGCCACGAACACGTACATCCGCCTGCCATTCATCTGCGAGGGCCTGGTCGCCGGCCTCATCGGCGCGCTGCTCGCCGTCGGGCTGCTCGCGGTCGCGCGAGCGACGTTGTGGCCGCGGCTGCTCGAGGCGCTTCCGTGGGCGGCTCTGCGCGCGGCTCCCATGGATCCGCGTCTGCTCGCCGGCGAGCTGATCTTGGTCGGCGCGGCGATCGGCATCGTGGCGTCGTGGATTGCCGTCGGGCGGCACCTGCGCACTTGATGCGCCGGCTCGCCGCACTCGTCGCCGTTCTCGCGCTCGCGCCGTCGCTCGCGCAGGCGCGCAGCCCCGGGCTCGAACAGCGCATCCAGGCGGAGCGCGTCAAGGCGCAGCGGCTGCAGGCCCGGCTTCACGTC
>DATDGN010000187.1:0-5737 GCA_036522095.1 Candidatus Cybelea sp.
GGAGAGCGGGCGCATCGCGTTCGGTCTGCTCGCGCGGCACACCGGCGGCGACGCCGAACACCTGGCGCGCAGCGCGCTCGCGATCGCGGTGGAGAAGCTGCGCCGGACTATCGAGCGGCTGATCGCGGACTACGCGTTCGAGCCGAATCGCATCACGATCGTGGGCGGAGGCGGCGGCGCCGGGGTGCTCGTCCCCGCGTTGGCGGCGGCGATGCGGCTTCCGCATCGCATCGCGCGCGACGCCGAAGTGATCGCTCCCGTCGGCGTGGCGCTCGCGCTCGTGCGCGACGTCGTCGAGCGAACGATATTCGCACCCACGCCGCACGAGATCGCGGCGATCCGGCGCGAGGCGGCGGACCGCGCGATCGCCGCGGGCGCAGCGCCGGATTCCGTCGAGGTCGAGGTCGAGATCGACGTACAGCGCAGCCGCGTTACCGCCGCGGCCTCGGGCGCCAGCGCGCTGGTGGAATCGGCGGCGAGCGGCGCGGCCGGCGCGGAAGAGCGCCGATTGGCCGCCGCGCAGTCGCTCGATTGCGATCCGGCGCAGCTCGTACCCGTCGAGCTGACCGACGTGCTGAACGGTTTCGCGCGCACGATCGTGCAGCGCGGACGCTTCGGGCGGACGCGCGCGGTGCGCGACGTGCGCGTGGTGGACGAGCGCGGCGTCGTGCGATTGGCGCTGCGCGATCCCGCGCTCGTGCGCATCACGGCCGGCGCGATCGAAGCGCGCGTTCGCGCCGCGATCGAGAACGCGACGGAGTTCGGCGACGTCGGCCGCGCGTTACCGGCGCTCTACGTGCTGCGCGGCGGCCGCATCGCCGCGTTCGAGGGGCTCACCGGCGCGGAGCAGGCGGCAGCGCTCGCCGCTGAAGAGACCGAAGGCTGCCGCCCCGACGCAACGGTAACGCTGCTCCTCGTTGCCCGCTCCGCGTAGCCACGGCTTCCTAGGGCGCGCCGCGCTAATCCCGAAGCTGGGGTAGGGAGGCAGGACGATGAGAATTCGAACCTTGCTTATGGGCTTGGCATATGCGCTGCCACCGCGGCGCTCGCGGCGTGCGGCACGGCGCAGCCCCCGGTCGGCGTGACCGATCGGAATGCAGCATGGATGCTGCCGCACAGCGGTGGCCATAAATCGATCCTGATCTATGCCGGAGGCCTTTACGGCGGCGTCTACGTTTACGACTACTTTACGGGCAAGCAGGTCGGAAAGATAAACGGGCATAAGCAGCGGTTTCGGAGCCTGCGTCGATGCAAAAGGCGACGTCTTTATAGGCCAGTACAACGCCACGATCCTCGAGTACGCCCACGGCGGGACCAAGGTTCTCAAAACGTATTCCACCACCGCCATATCGGACGGGTGCTCAGTAGATGCCAAGAACGACCTGGCAATTACTAACGGAGGCAACGTGACGGTCTTCGCCGGCGGCGACCCCTCGAAAGGCAAGACGTACAGCCGGAAAGACTGCGGGGACATGCTCCCGCTGGGTTACGACACCAAGGGCAATCTTTTGGGCCTTGCGGATGCAACGCTTCCGGTTACGCCTTGCGTGCTCTTCGCCGGCGCGAAGTCGTTGAGGACTCTCTCGATGAAAGGCTTCACGATCAATGCGCCGGGCCATACGATGTGGGACGACAAGTACTTCGCACTCACGGACGAAGACGCGAATAAGAACGCGACGGATGGCATCGTCGACGCGAGCGTTGCCGGAAAGACGCTGACGTTCCACCACGAAGCGATCTTGACGGACACGTGTAATGGGACCGGCACGTCCATCGGCGGGCCGTTCATTGTGGGAGAGAAGAACACGCCCGTGAACGACCGGCAAGGCCGAGTCATCGTAGGCGTCAACCTGTTGTGCAGCGGTGCGGGCATTTACCAGATCGAGTATTGGCACTACCCGAAGGGCGGCAACCCGTTCAAGGTCTACAAGGTCAAGACCGAACTAGGGAGCGTCGAGGCCGTCAGCATCGGCACCTGAAAACCGCGGCGTCCGCCTAGAGGCCGATTCGCCCCAGGTCGTCGACGAAGCGCTGAACTCCCGGCCTCTCCCACCAGCTCACGACCGTAGCCTCCAGCTCCGGTATGCCGCGAAGCCTCCCGACGTGCTCCTCGATCTTGCCCCGATCGGGCGAAGCCGAATGTATCTCCGCATGCAGCGCGTCGATCGTGCCGTGTCCCGGGTGATCGGGAGGAAGCGCGGCGTGGAGAGCGACAAACTCTTCGCCGGCGATCATCCCGGTGTCGTCGGCGGCGGTAACCTCCTCGCGGAGCGCGTCCCTGCGATCTTCGCGATCCATTGCTGCTAATTTACCGGCGGCTGCGCGACGGCTAAACGTTCCGCCTGTTCGAGCGCGACCGTGCTCTTACGCCTGCCGTACGAGAAATAGAAGATCAGGCCGACAGCAAACCAGATGACGAAGCCGAGCCACACGAGCGGGAAAAAGCCCCACACGAGGGGGTTGCCCTGTCTGAGAAAGTAGATCAGGAACAGCGCGGTAATCGCCGAGAGCACCGGAATGATATACGGGCCGAACGGCAGCGTGAACGCGCCCTTCATCTCGGGATGACGCTTGCGCAGGACGGGCACCGCGATCGAAACGAGCACGAAGGCCGCGAGCGTCCCCATGTTCGTGAGCGATCCCAGGATGCTGATCGGGAACAGCGCACCCGCGGCGGCGATGAGCACGCCGAAGATGATCTGCGAGATCCAGGGAGTCCGAAACGTCGGATGCACCTTCACGAAGAGCGGCGGAATCAGTCCGTCGCGCGACATCGCGTAAAATATACGTGTCTGGCCGTACATCATGACGAGCAAGACGGTCGTCAGTCCGGCGATCGCGCCAAACGAGATGATCACGCCGGCCCACGCGAGGCCCACGCTGTCGACCGCATAGGCGACCGGGAAGTTCACATTGAGCGTGTAAAACGGCACCATGCCGTTCAGGATCGCGACGACGACGATGTAGAGAAGCGTGCAGATCACGAGGCTCGCGATGATGCCGAACGGCAGGTCGCGCGCCGGGTTGCGCGCCTCTTCGGCGGTGGTAGAGACCGCGTCGAAGCCGATGTAGGCGAAGAAGATGAACGACGCCCCGCCGAGCATACCGGCGATCCCAAACGGGAAGTAGCCGCCCAAGCCCGCTTGTGGGCCGGGAGGAAGATGGTAGTTCGCCGGATTGATGTGACCGAGGCCGATCGCGATGAAGAAGAGCACGACGGCCACCTTGATCGTGACGATGACGGCATTCACCGTTCCGGATTCCTTCGTCCCGCGCACTAGCAGCGCCGTGATCAAGAAGATGATGCCGGCCGCCGGAAGGTTCGCGATTCCCGGAGTGGCGTCCCAATGACTGTGCTGCCAGGCTTGCGGGATGTTCCAGTTGAACAGCGTGTGCAGGATGAACGTGAAGTAACCCGACCAGCCGACGCTCACGGTCGACGCACCGAGCGCGTATTCGAGCACGAGGCCCCACCCAACGATCCATGCTAGGAACTCGCCCATCGTAGCGTACGTGTACGTGTAGGCGCTGCCGGAGATCGGGACCTTGCTCGAGACCTCCGCGTAGCACAGCGCTGCTAGGGCGCTGACGATGCCCGCGACGACGAACGAGAGCGTGAGCGACGGCCCCGCGCGCGTCGCCGATGCGACGCCGGTCAGCACGAAGATGCCCGTGCCGATGATCGCGCCGATGCCCATCGCTGTGAGCGCCCACGGGCCGAGCGTGCGTTTCAAGCCGTGCTGCTCGTCGCTTCCCTCCGCGAGAATCCGCGATAGCGGTTTGACTCGTTGCATCAACATCGGCAGCTCCTAACGCAAGAAGCGGATGGAGAAGGGGTACGTGTAAAGCCGGCCCTCGTTCGCGGCGACCGTTCCTAAGATGATGAAGATGAGCGAGAACAGGAGCAGCAAAACGGCCGCGATTCCTATCGCGAACCAGAGCACGGCGAAGCCGACCGCCGGGCCCACGTTCGCGTTATCGGACGTCGAGTTTATCAGGAAGCCCAGGCTCATGGCGACCGCGACGAGGATCACGACGAGTCCGAGAATCGAGATCGTGATCTGGTAGTTGAGCGACGCCTTCGCGTGCTCGCCGACGAACTCCGACTCATGTCCCTTGACCAAATAGACGATGAGCGGGCCGAGCACGTGACCGAAGGGTAGGCCCGCCACGGCGACGAGCGCGCTCAGGTGCGCCGCCATCGCCCAATTGCGTTCCTGGGAAGCAATAGGAACTTGCATGTGCGGTTATTGTGGAGCGCGCCGAAATGGCCTGCTCCACGCGGCGACGAATCGCGGCGCATGGACGTGCTCGTCGTCGGCGGCGGCAATGCCGGTTGCGCCGCCGCGCTTGCGGCCGCGCGCCACGGCGCGCGAACGCTGCTCGTCGAGCGCTACGGTTTTCTCGGCGGCACCGCGACGGCGGCCATGGTCGGCCCCTGGATGACGTTTCATTCCGGGAACGAGCGCATCGTCGGCGGCATAGCGCAGGAAATGGTCGATCGTCTGATGCGCAAGGGCGCCTCTCCCGGGCATCTTCCCGACTCCTCGGACTACGTCGCGACGATCACGCCGTTCGATCCGGAGGTTCACAAGGCCCTGCTATTCGAGATGATGCGCGAGGCCGGCGTGTCGCTGCTGCTCCATGCGTACTTCCTGTCGGCGCTGGTCGAGGATAGGCGTGTCGTGGGTGCGACCTTCGCCACGATCGGCGGTCAGCGGGAGCATCGCGCCTCCGTCGTGGTCGACGCGACGGCCGACGCGCTGGTCGCGGACTCGGCCGGCGTGCCGACGCAACAGGGCGACGAGCGCGGCCGCGTGCAACCCGCGACCTTGATCTTTCGCGTGAGCCACGTCGACATGGCCGAGCTGGCCGCCTACCTGCGCGAGCATCCCGAGGAGATACGCAGCTCGCTGGACGCGCAGCAGATCACCGCTCCCGCCCTCACGGCCGTTGCGGGGCTCTACTCGCTCTGGAAGCGCGCGCGCGAGGAGGGACTCGTGGACGTGCCGCGCGAGCTCGTTTCGTTCTTCATCTCGCCGTATCCCGACGAAGTCACCGTCAATATGACGCGCGTCGTCGACGTCGATCCGCTCGATCCCGACGATCTGACGCGAGCCGAGGTGGAGTCACGCCTGCAGGCGATGCAGCTGCTCGACTTCTTTCGCAGCCGGGTGCCGGGATTCCAAAACGCGCGCATCGCCGCGACCGGCACGCAGACCGGCATCCGCGAGTCGCGGCGCATCGTGGGGCGTTACACGCTGACGCGCGACGACGTGCTGCAGGGGCGCAAGTTCGAGGATGCCGTCGCGCGCAGCGCCTATCCGATCGATCTGCACAACCCGAGCGGCAGCGGAACGGCCACGCACCGCCTCGCGCCGGGCGAGAGCTACGAGATTCCGTACCGCTGCCTGCTCCCGGTCAATCGCGAGCAGCTGCTGGTGGCCGGACGCTGCATCTCGACGACGCACGAGGCCCTCGCCTCGACGCGGCTCACGCCGACCGTGATGACGCTGGGCCAGGCCGCCGGAACGGCGGCGGCGCTGGCGTGCGAGCGCGCAACGTTCGTGGGAAACCTCGACGGTCGCGAGCTGCGCGCGCGGCTGATCGACGACGGCGTTCCGCTGTGACGACGGCGCTCGCGCTCGCGCGCTCCTACCGTGTCGCGGTGCGCTTCGCGGAGCTCGGCGATTGGGGCGACGCGGAGCTGCGCTCGGAGTACGATCCGTCCGTTCCC